>NZ_JBFULU010000014.1:0-158911 GCF_054049735.1 Bradyrhizobium sp. P5_C12 | reverse complement strand
AACCCATGGCCTTTCTCCATGACGATTGAACCGGCGATTCAACTGCAAATGCTCGGAACGGGTTCCGCGCAAATTGAGGCGGCCCGCACTCCCGGGACAGTACGGTGTCCGGTAACCGATACATTCGCGTTCGCAACATGTTCGACTCCCGGCTGGCATTCAGGCGTTCGCCGTTGCATTGTTTGTCCCCATGGAGACGCGCGAAGACTACCTGCTTAAGCTAGCGACGGTTTTGGATGACGTCGGGCCGGACCAGAAATTGATAATTCGGGACCGCTACATCGAGCGCGCGTTTGGCGGCACGCGTGCCATCGCGATTGCAGAGGCGGGAGTCTTTGCCCAGGCGCACGGCTGCACGTTTCGTTACGACCGCATCAAGCGCCAAGGGGAGTTCACCCGTGCATATCCGGCAGGCGGCAGGGCGTGAGGTGGCTCGTCGAGAGCGCGGGCTACTGCCGCTCGTGGGTGTGGGAAAAGCCGCCAGCCGGCGGCTGAAGCGGAGGCACGAGGCCCGCCGGTTCACGCTGGCGGGCCTCTACCCCGAGGAAAGACTCGCTGACAAAGTTGGTTTGGGATAGCTTGCCCGAACTACGTTCATCGCGACGTGACGGCTGTTTGAAAATGCATATTGGAGCAGCAAATGTCGATTGTGAGAGCTTTTGCCCTGTTCGTAATTCTCGCATTCGGTGGCGCCGTGATCGCCGCCGGGTTCATGACATCGCCTGCATCGGCTAACAAAATGGATGGCAAGCCTGGGGGCTATGGCGGACGTAACTCAGCCAATTATGGTACCCCGAAGGGCGGCACAGCGAAGCCGCCGACTTCCGTGAAAAAACCACCCGCGCAATGAACGTAGAAAAAGCGGCCCGCCGGTTCACGCTGGCGGGCCTATCGACCATCACAGAATAGCGTCGAGTGGGATGACACAAATGGCGGCGCCATCATCATCGATCACAAAGATCGAATAGCCTTTGCCCACTAGTTCTGGTCGGGTCTCGCGTAGCGAACGAGCGAGCTTGATAGCCTCTATTTGGGCCTCCGTTTCGCTGGGCAAATCATGCGCTCCGAAGCCCGAAACGAAATGCGTATCGATGAGCTTGTAGGTGAAAAGAGGCATAGGGGATTGCCTGAGCCGATGCCAAAGCAAAACCCCCGCCCGCCTAGGGCAAGCAGGGGCTCGCGGATGGATGGCGCGAGGCTCGCGAATGAGGTGTCGCCCCAAGGACCCGCATAACTCAGAACAAACAACCGGCTTAGTAGGCCCGCCGAAACATTGTGCAAGGCGCGCAAATAAGAGGCCCGGTGCTTTCTTGTCCAGAAATACCGGGCCCCCGTCCGATCCGCCAGGGATACGCCGTGCAAATGGCGTGCCGCGGGGCCTCGCCTGAGTGGCGTCCAGGAGCACCTTGACTTGGCTCGCCGTCGCGCCCGGACCAAGGACAATCCCTTTTTTGCGGCATATGCCATTGCTCACGCTCAAAGGAGTGGCTCACCCACTTTGCGCGCCGAGCAGAACTTGACGGATCGCAGATTGCTGATGGCCGACGGGGCTTAGCCTGCGAACAGTCGACCTCAGCCGTAGGCCCCGCTGATGGCCGGCGAGGCCTGGTGGCAACTGCCGCACTCCCAATCCTGTCACCAGGCCGCCCATGTGCGCGGGCCTGTTTCCGACCTCTAGCGATTTTGGAAATGTCCTAATTCACTAAAAGAACAATTCCGGGTCGGCTTCGTTCTCGTCGTATGAAACGGTACTATTTTGACATACGAGAGGGTGATGAGATCATTCCCGATGAGGAAGGTCTCGAACTCTCCACCATAGAGAAGGTGCAAGAAGAGGCGGCTCGCTCGCTGGCGGATATGGCCCGGGATGCCGTCCGCAAGCGGGTGGATGGAGGGTCTCATGGGATGGCCATCGAGGTCCGTGACGACAGTGGCCCGGTGCTGCAGGTCAAATTCACATTCGAGGTCGATAGGCGGAGGCATTGAGCCGCCTCAGTTGGGGGCTCGCTTTCTTGTCCGCATCAAGGGACGGCTGCGCGGGCGTAAGATAGTCCTGGTGGAGGCAGGTTGGTCGTGCGCACCCATCGAACAGCACCGTGATGCCGGTGGTGCGAAGGCTAACTTCGATGACTGTGCCGGTCTTGTTGGTCAGATCCGGGCACCGCAGGGCACCGAGCTTACTAATTTTGAAGCGGGTGCCGACGACAAACCTGTCGCTTTTCTGAGCAAGCATTTCATTAATCCGAATTATGAAATACGCACGCTTGGTAAAGTGGTCAGCATACACTCCCTATGGCCATCTGCAACTTGGCCGTGAAGTCATTCGAAAACCCACGTGTTCCGGGAACTCGACTTCCTTGGCAATAGTCTTTGATTACATTTCCGTAATTGAATTGAATATCAGTGGCTTACGATTATCTCTAGGTTAGGCGGCAGCGTAACAAGCCGCTCCTCAACTGACCTTGCCCAACAGCCCCGGAGCTGGGTCCTTCTTATTCATCACAAGACGTGGCCCGCCTCATTGGTCTGAGAGGCAACGAAGATGGCTGTCCGCACGTATAACCACCAGCGCTGGTCCGAAGAGGACGACAAGCTCTTGCGCACCATGACCGAAACCGGGAAGAGCCTTACGCTGATGATTGTGAAACTGAAGCGGCCTATCGCCTCTATCAGGTCTCGCGCCATCGAGCTGGGGATTTGCCTTCCTGGAACTCGTATCGGCCTAAGACGCAAGCCCAAGGCAAGGCAACGGGCCTGATGCCCCACCACCGTACGGGGCATTATCGCCAGCGGTTTCCATCCCAAATGGAAAGCGCAGACGGATCAATCCTGGTCACATCATTGAGTTGCCAAAATAGCAAAATGAAAACAAGGCTCCGCGCGCATCTGGGAGACTAGGGGTCGGAGGTTCAAATCCTCTCGCTCCGACCATTATTTTCTTAGATAGACCTCAGTCTTGCACGATCTCGGATCGGCAAGTGATCTCCTGTTTTCGGAACGATCCGGTTCCAGCGGCGGACAGTTGGCACGCGCTGCGTGGACACGGCTGCTCCGGAATGGTCTTGCCACGGGCCCACGTCCGAACGGCAAAGGCGAGTTGATGCTTTCCCATCGCGTCGACGATAGAAGCCTGCGCGCTCTCAAGGCGCTCGGTGAACCCGCTGGCGTTTAGGTCCAGTCCCGCATCGACCGCCAAGACGGATACCGAGACGAGCGCAATCGCTGCGGCGACCGTCATTCCCTTCCATTCTGGTGACTGCATCAGCTAACCTTATCAGGTATTCCTCCGCTTGCTCGGATAGGTGGGGCTTTTCCACCGGGTTCAACCCCTCGATGGGCTCACGCACGCGTTCTTGAAGTGCGACAAATCCGTAACAAGGTCGCGCGTGGCGTCCTCGCGGTTGCAGACTGATCCAGCTGGCCGAAGTTCAACTTGACGCCATTTTGTCGGTGGGGGCGCATGTGGCCCTTTGTCGAACAACGAATGCTACGCCGCTGGCCGCAAATACCCCACCACCATCCGCGTCGTCTCGTCCACCAGCGTCCGCACCGTCTTCTCCGACAGCATCTCGGCGTGGTTCAGCACCGTGTTGTGCGCCACCGCCTCGATCGCGCTGACGCAGATGAAGGTGGCCAGCCCCGGGTCGATCTTGCGGATCTCCTTGCGGCGGCTTTCGAGGTAGGCGCGCACGAGGGTGTGGACCTCGCGGTTGAAGGCTTCGACGTCCTTGAGCTGGCCGGTGCGCGGGATCTGTTCGGCGAGCACGCGGTGGAGCCTCGGGTTGATGCGGTGGGCCTCGATCGCGACGGTCACGAGTTTTCGCACGGCCTTGTCGATCGGCAGGTCGGCGACTTCCGCGAGCGCTGCGCGAACGATGGCCATGATCTCCTCGTTGTGACGATCGATCACGGCGGCGACGAGCGCCTCCTTGCTGGGGAAATACTGGTAGAGCGAGCCGACGCTGACGCCGGCGATCTCGGCGATGCGGTTGGTGCTGGCCTTCTCAAAGCCTTCCTTGACCAGAATGCGAGCAGTTGCCTCGACCAATGCGTCGACAGTGGCGCGGGATCGCTCCTGCGAGGCATTTTTTCGGGGTTTTGTGGGCGATTTGCGGGCCACGGCCTTGTGATCTGAATGCGAGTAGGAAAAGCGAGTGAATGCTCGCATTATAGCGGGAAATGGCGGCGGGTCGGCAAGCCCCTTTGTCGCCGTGTCGAAAGAGCCAGATGGGGATGTGGCCATGAGCGTTGCCAGGATCGTGTCGGCCTTGCAGTTCTGTCCGGGCGGCTGCGTCTTCAGTGCGCCGGCCCGGCGCGATCCCGCACCAAGCCTGCAAAGCCGCGTCTTCAACATGCTGCTCGGGCTGCTTCCGTTCAAGCAGCAACTGGCGTCAGCCGAGGCCGTGCAGGCGCATGTGCGCAAGCTCGCCTTGCAGCCGGCCTCGCACGAGCCGACCGGGCTGGGCCGCGGCGTCGAGGCGACCCTGACCAAGATGGGTGGATGGCCGGTCTACTACACCGCGCCGTCCTCGGGCCATGAAGGCTGCAACTACGTCATGTTCCTGCATGGCGGCGGCTTCATCAACGAGATCGTGCCGGCGCATTGGCGCTTCGTCGGCCGGATGACGCGCGAGGCGGGCGTCGTTTGCGTCGTGCCGATCTATCCACTCGCACCCCGCGCGACCGCAAAAGACCTCGTGCCGGCGACGGCCGAACTGCTGCGGATGCTGCTGGAGGATGCCGGGTCCGCGAAGGTCACGGTGGTCGGCAATTCGGCCGGCGCTGGCCTCGCACTTGCCGCTTGCCAGTGGCTGCGCGATCGCGGGCACCGGCAGCCGAATCGGCTGGTGCTGATCTCGCCGGCCGCGGATGCGTCGATCAGCCGTCCGGAGCAGGTCGCGATCGCGGCGCGCGATCCCATGCAGGACATTCCGGGGATCGTCGAGGCGGGGCGGCTCTATGCCGGCGAGCTCGATGTCGGCCACCCCTTCGTCAGCCCCTTGAACGGCGCCTTCCGCTCGCTCGCGCCGATGCTCATCTTCTCCGGCACGCGCGACCTGCTCTATCCCGACAGTGTCGATCTCGCGGAGAGGGCAAGGGCCGCAGGCGTGCCGGTCGAGCTGCATCTGCGGCGCGGCCAGCCGCACAATTACGCGCTGATGCCGACGCCGGAAGGGCGGCAGGCGCGTGCGATGATTCTGCGTGCGGTAGCTTAAGGGGATAAGGTGTGATCATTGTCACAGAGCGCGCCGCCGCGATGGGGTCTGGCGCTGCGAGCCCGAGCGGAGCAAAGGGCGGCCCCGGGCGTTTCCTCAGGTAACGTAGTTTTGCGGGGCCTTAGGCGTGGCCCTTGATCTCGTAGTGACCCGGCACGCATTTGTAGCGCTCGAGGCGCCAGTTGGCGTGATAGATCGGATGCTCGCCCATCCACTTCGCCAAGGGTGCCTGTGCGCCGATCGCACACTGCATCATCGACATTTCGGGCGTCATGTTGCTGTCGGTCACGATTTCCTCGACGCAAGCGCCCGAGGCAGATGCACCAAGCCGGCAGAGCACGGCTACGACGGTCACGAACATTCCTGTCACCTCATCGGTAGTTTCTGACCACGAAGAGGATGCAAGCGGAGTGCCAGAGCCTGTGACACAAACAACACGCTGGCCTGGCCGACTCGACCCAGCGTCCACCCCCATTTGACGATTCGGATTGTAAAAAAATTGCCCCTAACCCGAAGCCGGACAAATACGGGAACCGGAGGGGATGACCACAGGAATGATTGATTGTGAGGGCAGCGCCGCGCCGGGCAGGCCTTCACACGCCCCTCGCAACCGGTAGGCTCACAGGCTGTGGATACCCGCCAAAAGAGCGGGGCCGCCACAAGGGCCACGGAAACGCGAGGGCAGACCATGACAGCACGACCGACCGGCGTGATCCCGCCGATGACGACGCCGTTCCGCAAAGAGGGCGAGATCGACTTTGGGCTCGTGGCGCCTCAGGTCGACTGGATGATCGGCGCCGGCGCGCATGGCGTCGCGGCCGGCGGCTCGACCGGCGAGGGCCACACGCTCGATCACGAGGAATATCGCGACCTGATGGCCGCGACGCTCGAGGCGGTGAGGGGACGCATCCCCGTGATCGCCGGCATCATCGTGGACTCCACGCGCGATGCGATCCGCCGCGGCAAGCTCGTGCGCGACATGAATGTCGCAGCCCTCCAGGTCACGCCGGTGCATTATCTGTTCAAGCCGGACGACGAGGCGATGGTGGCGCATTTCCGCGCCATGGCCGACGAGACCGGCATGCCCATCATCATCTACAACGTGGTGCCGTGGTCCTATCTGTCGCCGGCGCTGCTGGTGCGGATCATGACCGAGGTGCCGCTGGTGGTTGGCGTCAAGCAGAGCGCGGGCGATCTCAAGCTGTTTGCCGACCTCATGATGATGGCACCGGACAAGCTGATCTACAGCGCGGTCGATGCCCTGATGTATCCGTCCTACACGCTCGGGGCTCATGGCTCGATCGCCGCGATCCTGACCGCGGCGCCGCATGCCTCGGTCGCGCTGTGGGATGCGGTGAAGGCGGGCGACCATCCGCGCGCGCTCGACCTGCACAAAAAGCTGCTGACGCTGTGGAATGCCGTTATCGCCGACAATCTGCCGGCCTGCACGCGTTACGCCCAGACGCTCCAGGGCCTGCCGAAAACCTATCCGCGCGCACCGATGCCGGAGGCCTCGCCGGCGCAGCAGGCCGCCATCCGCAAGGCGCTGGAGGCTCTCGGCGCGTTGAACGGGGCGCGCGTCGAGGCGGCCGAATAGTCCGCGGGCCGAAATAACTGACGTGAAGATGGCAGCGCCCATCCGCTTTTACCCGCGGATGCGGTGCTGCTACATTTTGGGTGCGGCTCGCTGAGGTCGCGCAGCGACGAAGAAGCATACCGACAAGGGGAGGGACCGAAGTCCCATGAAGGATTTTGCAGGAAAGATCGCCGTCATCACCGGCGGCGGCACGGGCATGGGGCGGGAGCTCGCGCGGCAACTGGTCGCCGAGGGCTGCAATGTCGCGATGTGCGACGTCTCGGAAGCCGCGATGGCGGAGACCAAGCGGCTGTGCGAGGTCGAGAAGCTGCCGCAGGGCCTGCGCGTCACGACGCATGTCGCCGACGTCTCGATCGAGGATCATTTGAAGCGCTTCCGCGACGAGCTCGCCGAGCAGCAGAAGACCGACCGGATCCATCTTCTGTTCAACAACGCCGGCATCGGTGGCGGCGGCAGCCTGTTCACCAACACGCGCGAGCAGTGGGAGCGCACCTTCAACATCTGCTGGGGCGGGGTCTATCTCGGCGTGCGCACCTTCCTGCCGATGCTGGTGGCGGCCGACGAGGCCCACATCGTCAACACCGCGAGCGTCAACGGCTTCTGGGCCTCGATCGGCATGAACCAGGCGCACACTGCCTACAGCTCGGCGAAGTTCGCGGTGAAAGGATTTACCGAAGCGCTGATCAACGACCTCCGCCTCCACGCACCGCACGTCAAGTGCTCGGTGGTGATGCCCGGCCACGTCGGCACCTCGATCGTCTCCAATTCGCGCAAGGTCCAGAGCAGCGACGGGTCCGACCGGCTCAACGCCGACGAGGTCGCGCTGACCCGCAAGCGCATGGTCGCGGCCGGCGTGCCGGATGCTGACAAAATGTCCGACGACGACATCCAGGCGGCGTTCGCCGAGCGCGCCCGCAGCTTCCTCGAGGACGCGCCGACGACGGCTGCCCAGGCCGCGAAAATCATTCTCGACGGCGTGAAGGCGGAGCGGTGGCGCATTCTTGTGGGCGAGGACGCAAAGCGCCTTGACGAACGCGTGCGCGCAACGCCCGAGCAAGCCTATGACCGGACCTTCTACGAAAGTTTTACGCAGGAGGTCGGCTGGCGGCTTGGCTGACATCGTCAACGAGCGCGCGCGATATGGGTATGATGATCATCATGGCAAGAGGTGCGCAGACAATTTTAAGTGCCACCTCTTGCCAGTGCTGGCCGCCTTATGACGATTTGGAATGTCACACATGCGGCATGCTCCATCGTTCAAGCAATGTTCAAGCGATGGTGATCCTGAACGGGTCGCATTTGACGCAGGGCAGCTTGGTTGTCGAACTAAAATAGTTTAGTCAATTAGGAATAACGCGACGATAGAGCGTAGCTTCCGATGATGCCCGCATGCCTCTCCGACGACTGGATCCTCTGCCCGGAGAGAGAGGATATCTCCGCTGAATTCACCCGGCTGCTCACCGCAGCCCAGGAGGGCGGCGCCGCCATCGCGGAATGCCTGATGATCGCGCGACATCTCAAGCGCGGCGACGAGCAGTCCTGGCACCGCGAGTGGAAGAAGCTGGCGCGGACCAACCGGCACCGTGCCGAGGCCGCGTTCGCTGAAGGCCACATGGCGACCGCGCAGCGCAACTGGCTGCGTGCGATGAACTACTACGGCGCAGCCGCAATGCCGCTCGACCAGGCCGACGAGCGCCGCTGGGTCGCGGTGCTTGCGATGCAGGATTGCGCCCGCCGCTTCCTCGCGGCGCGCAGTCCGGCCGGCGAAGTCGTGACAGTGCCCTGGGCCGAAGGCCATTCGTTGCAGGGCTACTTCCTGCCCGCGTCCGCGAACGGGCGGGCGCCGACCGTGATCTGCATCGGCGAGCCCGGCCACCGCAAGGAGGAATTCCTGTTCAAGCTCGCGCCGCACGCGCGCGAGCGGGGATTCTCGATGCTGGCGCTGGACCTGTTGGGCGACCAGCGCGACGACTATGTCGACGTGCTGCTCCAGCGCCGGGATCTCGAGAGTTCGATCGCCAGCGTCATGGATTATCYGGAAACGCGTAGCGACGTCGATTTCGGGCGCGTCGCCGTGCTCGCCGACGGTTGGGGCTCCTCGTTCGTGGCGCGCGCGGTGTTGCAGGAGCCGCGGCTCGCTGCGGCCGTCTGCGACGGCGGCCTGTGGGACCTGCACGAGCGGGCCTTCTTTGCCAGCCGCTTCGCGATGAGCGACGTCAGCATCGTCCCGGTGCCGCATGCGCCGCTGATGGCCTCGAGCATCGAATGTCCGGTGCTCATTACGCTGGGCGAGGACGGTTGGCTCAAGGCCGACCGGGCGCGTCAGATCGTGCAGAAGTCCCGCTTCGGCAGCTCCGAGATCATGCTGAAAGTGTTCACGGCGGCGGAAACCGGCGCGGCGCAGTCCCATGCGGACAATCCGAGCCTTGCCAATGAATACATCTTCGACTGGCTCGAATCGCAGCTCGGCGCCGCCGGCCGCATCTGAAGCGCTCGCCTCAGAAGTCCAGGGTCAGGCGAACGCAGGCCTTCTCGAGCCGGGTCTTCAGCGTCGCGAGCTTGGTGGTGAATTCCGTCAGCTCGTCCTCGTCGAACTCCTGGAAGACGAATTCCTTGATCGTCTTGTACTGCTCGTTGAGGCTCGCCAGGTGCTTCTGCGTCTTCTCGGTCAGGGACAGCCTGACCACCCTAGCGTCGGTCGGCGAGGGCCTTCGGCGCAACAGGCCTTTCTTCTCCAGCAGCTTGGACTGGGTGGTGACGAAGGAGGGATCGACGTGGAGGAGCTTGGAGACCATATTGACGGGAATGCCGTCGTCCTTGTCGAGGTCGGAGATGGCCATCAGGATCAGCCATTGCGGACCGCTGATGCCGAGCGTCCGGGCCCAGAACTGACGCAGCTCCTCCAGATACATGTTGATCGACGATATCTCCCAGGTGAAGCGCCTGATGATATCCAGATTGCCGATGGAGCGGAGGCGCGCTCCTTCTTTCCTCGTCGCGGACACAGCGTCACTCCCGTGATCTGATTCATTCCGATCGGTGTGGTGCAAGGCCATAGTCCACGCAAGCCTGCTCTGACGCAAGTGCAGAGCAGGGTAATTTTGTCACTAAAATTACAAACATGATCTTCTCAGCCGTTTGGCCCGGCCCGGGTGTTGCGCCAAGGGCACAGGTTTAGTGAAACCACAAAGCTTACCAAATAAACTATTTTGATTAGTGGAACGGCGCAGGCATATTGGCCCGTGACGGTGGGGGGTACTCATTCGTCCCGTTGCAGGTGGTTCGCTCACGTCCCTCGCGTCTCAAGCGGGTGCGTCCGAAAGCGCGAAGCGGCCGAGCGGATTTCAAGAGACGGGGATCTGGGGGGCCTCACGGTCCAGTCTCCGCAAATGAGCAACTTGGAGGTTTATATGAAAGTGGTGAAGAGCCTTTTGCTCGGCACTGCGGCGGGTCTGATCGCCGTCGGTGGAGCTCAGGCGGCTGATCTTCCGGTCAAGGCCAAGGCGGTCGAGTACGTGAAGATCTGCTCGCTCTACGGCGCGGGTTTCTACTACATCCCGGGCAGCGACACCTGCATCAAGCTGGGCGGCTATCTGCGTGCCGAAGTCGCCCTCAACGCCGGCGGCAACTACAGCGCCCAGTACAACGGCGTGTTCGCGGCGAACAACCGCCTGACTAACTACTACTCGATGCGCGCTCGTGAAGACCTCAACATCGACACGCGCACCGCGACCGAATACGGCGTGGTCCGCACCTATTTCGATGCGGTCTTCACCTGGACGACCGGCAACTATGTCGGCACCGGTTCGGGAACGGGCGCCACCCAGTACAGCGGCACGCTCGGTCTCAACGCTGCGGGCACGGGCCTCGTCGGTTCGGGCAGCGGCAACGTCAACGGCACCGACGGTAACCTCTCGGGCGGTTCGCTCGGCGTCTACTACGCCTTCATCCAGTTCGCCGGCTTCACCATGGGTAAGTCGGTGTCGCAGTTCGATGCGCCCTGGATCAACTATCCCGGCAAYAACTTCGACCAGCTGGTCGGCGGCAGCGGCACCACCAACGGCGTCACCCAGTTCACCTACACGGCCGATTTCGGCCAGGGCGTGACGGCCGCGTTCTCGGCGCAGGATCAGACTCAGGTCTTCCAGACCAACATCTGGAATACCGCCGGCATGACCACCGCCAACGTCCTCGGCGGCGCCTACGGCTCGAACGACCTCGGCGGCACCCGCTCTCCCGACCTCGTCGGCATGGTCCGCGTCGACCAGGCCTGGGGTCTGTTCCAGGCCTCGGTTGCCGCGCACGACAACCATGTCGGCTACTACGGCGCGAGCGAAGTCACGGGTCACCCCGAAGACAAGTGGGGATGGGCCGTTCAGCTCGCTCTGCAAATCAAGAACATCCCGACCGGTGCCGGCGACGTGATCAACGTCTCGGGCGTCTACACCGACGGCGCGAGCCGCTACAACTTCCAGGAGCTGGCAGCGACCAGCTACTCGATGTTCGGCAGCTCCAGCGGCGCGTATCAGAGCATCGGCTTCGCCGGCGTGTCTGACGCGGTGTTCGCTCCCGGCGGCGGTCTCGAGCTGACCAAGACCTACGGCTTCCGCGGTGCCTACACCCACAACTGGAGCCCGTACTGGAACACGGCGCTCTACGGCGCGTGGGCTGCGGTCAACTACAGCGGCACGGCGAAGGGCCTGATCTGCGGCAGCGCTGCGTTCGCGACCCTGACCGGCACCTGCAACCCGGACTTCAACATCGGCCAGGTGGGCGTCATCACCCGCTGGACGCCGGTGAAGAACCTGACCTTCTCGGCCGACTTCACCTACAGCCATCTCGACCAGAAGTACTCGGGCGTGATCACGACCCCGGCGCTCACGAGCGTTGCCAAGCCTGCGGCCACGTATGAGCTGAAGGACCAGGACACCTACAGCCTGCTGCTGCGCGCCCAGCGCAACTGGTAAGCTCGGGGTCTTCGGACTTGACCAGGCCCCGGCGAGAAATCGCCGGGGCTTTCTTGCGAGGAGGGGCCTTCGGAAAACCCGGCGGCCCGTGCAGACGACGAAGACGAGCTATGCGATTCGATCGTCCTCAAGCTTATTTACTTACCTGACTTACTAAGCTATATAGCTTTCAGCCGATTACGAAAGTCACGGCTCTTAGCTTGATGCTAAGCCTCCAGAAACCTCCGGTAGTGCCCTGCCGGAGGTTTTTCGTTTCGGGAGTGCAGCGTCAGCCGCGCATCATGCGGGCGCGCGAATTCGGCCGGTAGGCGAGGCGGCTGTGGCCGGCGCAATAGGGCTGGCCGTCGGGCGCGATATTGCCGCAGAAGCAGAAATCCTCCGCGCCCGGCGTCGAGATCGGCCAGCGGCAGCGGTTCTCGGACAGCTCCAGCAGCGAGCAGCGGTTGGCATCGTCGATCGGCCCCACGACCGCGGGCGCGGCGGTCTCGCCATAGAGCGTGGCAAGCATTTCATATTGCAGTCGCGGCACCGCCTTGGGCGCGCGTGCCTGCGCGAGGCTCCTGTCGAGCTTGCGCTCGTCGGTCGACCTGCCGCGCGTCAGATTGAGCCGGGACAGCTTGCCGATCACGGCGTTGCGGCTGACGCCGATATCGGCTGCGATCTCGCGGCAGGACAGCCCGGCCTCGAAGTGCTGTTTCAGAAGTTCGATTCGTTCGTCGGTCCAGGTCTGTGAAGAAGTCGTTGCAAGAACAGGCATGTGTAACGGTCCCAGGTTGCAGATGTCGGCCACCCGCCAGCGAGATCCGTCCGCCTCACGTTCGGCGCGCGTTCACGTCCTGCCATTGTCGCGGATCGACAGAAGCCCGTCCTTGATGGCGAGACGGATGCCTTCCTCGATCAATGTCCGCGCGACGCCGGGAACGCTGGTGCCGTGGGTGCCCTGTCTCACCAGTTTTTCGAGATAGGTGATGGTCGAGAGCGCCAGGGTTACGGGAATGCGGTCAGTCTCGGCTTTTTCGGTGGCCATGGCCCGAACGCTAGCCTCTTACTCGTGTACACAAAAGTAACGATTAAGACTCTATTTAGGTTCAGGGGTGGAAGTCAAATCCGGGCCATGCCGGTGTTTCAGCCCATTGGAATCGCTTGAAAAAATCGGCGTAGCGCGGCGCGCCGCGCCGGAGACCGGGCGGCGGCGGAGCGTGGACTGGTCGGGGAAGGCGGGGGCGGTCAGCCGTGCACGATCGCCTTTTCGATCATGCAATGGATGCCCTTGGAGCCGTTGACGGTCTGCGTCACCCGCAGATCGGCGGCCAGGCTGCACAGCGTGTAGGCGTCCTCGCGCGACAGGTTTCGCGTCTCGCCGAGCAGCGCGATCATGTCGCGCAAGGCCCGCACCACGCACTGGTCGAGGTCCGGATCCATCGCCATGGTCATGTAATGCGTCGGCGTTTCGGCGCGGGGATAATCGAGTCCCAGGTCCTTGCGGAGCGTCAGGCGGAAGCGGCCTTGCAGTGCGGTCTCGATCGCGGTGACGCAGACCTCGCCGTCGCCTTGCACGCCATGGCCGTCGCCGCAGGAGAACAGCGCGCCCGGAACGAACACCGGCAGATACAATGTCGCGCCCGCGCCGAGTTCCTTGTTGTCGAGATTGCCGCCCATCGCGCGCGGAACGAGCGAGGAGATGCGGCCCCAGGCCGGCGGTGGCGAAACGCCCATGACGCCGAAGAACGGTTTGAGCGGCAGGTCGAGCCCCCAGGGCATGCGGCCGACCATCCGGCTCCGGTCCAGCGGGATATTGAGGATGCGCGTCTCGTGGAAATCGTCGGGCAGGGTGCCGGACAACGGCTTGATCATGTTCCAGCCCCAATCCTGCCGGAGCTGGACGTCGAGGATCTCGACCGCGAGCACATCGCCGGGCTCGGCGCCCTCGACCGCGATCGGGCCAGTCAGGATGTGGCCGGGCAGCATGCGCTCGCTTCTGGCATGAACCTCGTGCATTTCCGGCGGAATGTGAAATTTGTCGCGGTCGGGCAGCATGTCGGGGCCGCCGCTGATGGTGTCGACGGTCACCTCGTCACCGCTTTTGATGGTGAGGACGGGCTTGAGCCTGGCTTCGAAGAAGCCCCAGTGGCAGGTTTCAGGGCTTGAATGCAGGTGGTGATGGGTCATTGGCCGCCTTCGGTCGGTTTCATCTGAACTCGCCATGAGAACTTGCGATATGAGAACCTGCGATGCCCGGGCTTGACCAGGCAATCGATCCTCTTCCAAGAAGATTTCTGAAGATGGACCGGCGGGTCAAGCCCGCGCGCGACAAGCTCGACCATTCCAGCGAGGCTCCCCTGCTTTTTGTCCTCTCCAAGACCCTCGGCGCCGCGGTGCTGCCGATCAACTTCATGATCGAGCTCGGGATCGTCTCGGTCGTTCTGATGGCGACGCGCTTTGCCGCGTTCGGCCGCAAGCTCGCCGTGGCCACGCTGATCCTGCTGGCGCTCGCCGCGTTTTCGCCGCTCGGCAATCTCCTGCTCTATCCCCTGGAGTCGCGCTTTCCGCCGTGGGATCCGTCGCGCGGTGCGCCCGATGGCATCATTGTGCTCGGCGGCTCCGTCGACACCGACCTGTCCGCGGCGCATCGCACGCCGGTCGTGTCCCATGCGGCCGATCGCCTGTTCGCGCCGGCCGAGCTGGCGCGCCGTTATCCGAATGCGCGCATCGTTTTTACCGGAGGCAGCGCGAACCTGGTCTCGACAGACGCCAGGGAAGCCGACTACTCCGCGCCGATCCTGGAAAATCTCGGTATCCCGAAGGAGCGCCTGATCCTGGAGCGGAACTCCCGCAACACCTATGAGAATGCCATCTTCACGAAACCGCTGGTGACGCCGAAGGCGGGCGAGCGCTGGCTTCTGGTCACCTCGGCCTTCCACATGCCGCGTTCGATGGGAATCTTCCGCAAGGCCGGATTTGAGGTCGAGGCCTATCCCGTGGACTGGCGGATGGGCGGACGTGACGATCTTTTTTCGTTCACCAATGTGGGCGCGGACGGGCTCGGCCGAACCGAAATTGCCGTACGCGAATGGATCGGCCTCGTGGCTTACCGCCTGATGGGCAGGACGGGCGAGTTGCTTCCGGGACCGGCCAAGGACTAGAACGAGAGCCGCAAAACAAGAACAGCGGCGTAATCGCCGGCCCGGAGGACGCCAATGCAGCAGCAGAGCGCAGACAGGATCGATCTTGCCGGCCTCGTTGCCGATCTCAACAGCCTGTTGCGGCTGAAGACGACGGTGATCGGCATGAAGCTGTTCGCACGCGCCGCGGAGATGGAGGCGATCCCGAAGATCAGGCGGCCGAACGCGATCCACACCACCGACCAGATCGTCAGCATGGCTGCACGTTTGGGCTGGACCGTCGGCATCACCGCCGACGATCTCGTAGGTAGCCAGTGCCGCGCGGTGATCGGGCTCGCGCCGCAAGATGAAAAATGGCTCGCCGGTGAAAACTATGTCGGCGTCTGGCACGGCACGGCGGAGGATGCGCGCAAGCGCCAGGAGGCGCTCGACGTGGTGCCGTTCGGCCAGTACCAGGCGCTCGCGGTCAGCCCGCTCGCGAGCGGCCGGCTCGATCCGCCCGATATCTGCCTCGTCTACGCCACGCCGGGGCAGATGATCATCCTGATCAACGGCCTGCAATATACCGGCTACAAGAAGTTCGAATGGGGGGTGGTCGGTGAGACCGCTTGTGCGGATTCCTGGGGGCGGGCGCTCAAGAGCGGCGAGCCCAGCCTGTCCTTGCCATGCTATGCCGAACGGCGCTATGGCGGCGTGCCGGACGAGGAGATGCTGATGGCGCTGAAGCCTGAGCATCTCGCCAAGGCAATCGATGGCATGAAGGCGCTGGCCAGGAACGGCCTGCGCTATCCGATCCCACCCTATGGTATTCAAAGCGACGTCCGTGCCGGCATGGGCGTGAGCTACGCGAAGAAGTAAAGGCCGCCCGTTATGAGCTCTACGAAATTCGACATCGTCGTCTACGGCGCGACCGGCTTCACCGGCCAGCTCGTCGCCGAATATCTGACTGCGCACTACAAGGACGACCATCAACTCAAATGGGCGATGGCGGGCCGCAGCCTCGGCAAGCTGAAATCGGTCCGCGATGCGATCGGTGCGCCGGGGAACACGCCGCTGATCGTGGCGGATGCGTCGGATGCGGCCTCGCTGAAGGCGATGGCGGAGCAGACCATGTCGGTGATCACCACCGTTGGCCCGTATCAGTTCTATGGTGAGGAACTGCTCGCGGCCTGCGTGGCCACGGGCACGGATTATTTCGATCTCTGCGGCGAGCCGGTGTGGATGCGGCAGATGATCGACAAGTACGAGGCGGAAGCCAAGGCGAGCGGCGCCCGCATCGTGTTTTCGTGCGGCTACGATTCCGTGCCGTTCGAGCTTGGTACGTTCTTCGTGCAGGAGGAGGCCAGGCGTGTATTCGGTGCGCCGGCCCCGCGCGTGAAGGGGCGGGTGCGCGACATGCGCGGCACGCTCTCAGGCGGCACCGCCGCGAGCGCGAAGGCGACCTTCGATGCGGTGGCCAAGGATCTCAGCCTCGTCGCCATTCTCAACGATCACTTTGCGCTGACGCCCGGGTTCACCGGCCCGAAGCAGCCGAAGGGCAACAGGGCGGCCTTCGAGGAGGACCTGCAATCCTGGGCCGCGCCGTTCATGATGGCGCTGATCAACACGCGCAACGTGCACCGCTCCAACATGCTGATGGGATTCCCTTACGGCCAGGAGTTCGTCTACGACGAGATGGTCCTGACCGGCCCAGGCGAGAAGGGCGAGGCCAACGCGAAGCGCGTGATGGCCGTGAATGCCGAGAAGACCGGCCCGAACGCGCCGAAGCCGGGCGAGGGGCCGTCGAAGGAGGAGCGCGAGAACGGTCTCTTCGACCTGCTCTATGTCGCGATCGCGCCCGACGGCCGCCAGGTCCGCGCCGGCGTCACCGGCGACCGCGATCCGGGCTACGGTTCGACCTCGAAGATGATCTCCGAATGCGCGATCTGCATGTTGCGCGACGCGACCGATGTCCCGGCCGGCTTCTGGACCCCGGGCGCGGCGATGCAGCACAAGCTGATCAAGCGGCTGGTCGATCACGCCGGCTTGACGTTCGGGGTGGAAAGCTAGCGGCAGATTGTAGGGTGGGCAAAGCGAAGCGTGCCCACCACTTGCAAAGCGACATCGCGGAGAGATGGTGGGCACGGCGCTTTGCGCCTTTGCCCACCCTACGGCAGTTCATCGCTACACCGCCCTCGCATCGTACGCGTACATGAAATCCATGCCCTTGGCGCCGAGCGGCAATAGCCATTTCAGCATCTGATTGCGGACCCATGCGCCGGTGGCGCTGAATTCGCGCTTGCTGTTGCCGTTGCGGCGCGCCATCGCCACGATCTTCTCGGTGCGCGGGCGGCGCTCGGCTTCGAAAGCCTGGAAGGTGGCGCCGAGCTCCTGGCCGTCCTGCATCAGCCGGGCCAGCCGCATCGCATCCTCCAGCGCCAGCGAGGCGCCCTGGCCGGCATGGGGGCTGGTCGCGTGCGCGGCATCGCCGATCAACAGCGAACGCTTGCGCGACCAGGTCGGCAGCGTCGCGACATCGAGCGTGTCGGTGACCACGATGTTCCTGGCTGCCTCGATGATCGCCGGGATCGGATCATGCCAGCCGCGGTGAAAGTCGCGCAGATGCTGCTTCAGTGTCGCCTCATCGAGCGCCCGGAACATCGCGGCATCCATGCCGCGCGCGGGCTGTGTGCTCCACCACATCACGCCGTCGTTCGGATCGGGACTGCAATAACCGTAGCCGAAGAAGCCGCTCTGTCCGAATGTCGTCTCGACGTGGCGGCCGATCGACCTGCCGTCGAGGACGGCGTGCGGCACGAAGCCGCCGAAGCCGATCAGGCCGGTGTCGAACGGCCGCGGCCCGTCCGGCACGACCTGGCGTCGTGTCACCGAATGCACGCCGTCCGCGCCGATCAGGAAGTCGCCCTCGGCGGTGGTGCCGTCGGCGAAATAGGCGATGATCGGCTGGTCGCCGCGATCCTCGATCTTGATCAGCCGCTTCTCGAAATAGAGCGAGACGCAGGCGCACCAGGCCTTGTCGATCAACATCTCGTTCAGCGCGGCGCGGCACACATTGACCGCGGGCTGGCCGAAGCGCCGCGCCATGTCGCGGTTGATCGAGCCGAGCCTGCGGCCTTCCTGCGAGTAGAAGTCGAAGGAGTCCGCGACGGAGCCGCGGCTGATCAGATCGCCGGCAAGTCCGATCTCGTCCATGACGTGCATGCCGTTCGGCGCGATCTGGAGGCCGCCACCGATGCCCTTGGAGTACGGCCAGGCTTCGTAGATCGCCGACTCGATGCCGGCGCGGCGGAGCAGGATCGCGGCGACGGGCCCGGCGATGCCGGCGCCGATGATCAGGGCCTTGCGGGGACGGTTGGACATTGTCTTGCTCCCGACGTTTCCGTGGTGCTAGGAGGAATTACGGCTGCTAAATCTCTTAGCTGCTAAGATATATATCGACTAAGATATGAGGTCGGCCTTGTCAAGGACGAAGGCGCGCGACGCGCTGTTGCAGGAGCTCGAGGAGGCGATGCGTCGGTCGTCCGCGCAGGGCGTGCTCTATGGCCAGACCGTTGCGAACGTTGCCGGAATTGCCAATTCCGACCTCGAATGCATGGACATCCTCTATCTGGAGGGCCGCGTCACCGCCGGCCGGCTCGCCGAGGTCACGGGGCTGACGACGGGCGCCATCACCGGCGTAGTGGACCGACTCGAGAAGGCCGGGCTGGTACGCCGCGAGCGCGACGAGAAAGACCGCCGCAAGGTCTTCATTTCCGTCGTGCCGGAGACGGCGATGAAGATCGGCCAGCTCTACGTGCCGATGCAGCAGGCGATGTTGAAGGTGTTTGGCGCCTATTCCGACCAGGAGCTGCGCCTGCTGCTGCGCTTCGCGACCGAGGGCTACAAGGGCGTGCTCGCGGCCACGGAAGCGTTGAAGGCGGTCATCGACACGCCGCCGGAAAAGCGGGCCAATTTCAAGATCAGGAAGCGTCCTCGCCGGCCTTGATCTTGTAGGCCTGTGCGGCCGCGATCATGCCCCACATTGCGCCCAGCATCATCCAGAAGTGCCGCCAGTGGTCGGTGTCGATCACAAGACTCTCGCCGACGGTGCCGACGAAGGCGGAGAAGACCGCGAGATAGGCGCGCTGCCAGGGCACGCGGACGAAGATGTGCCGAAAGCCCATGATCACGGTGGTGAAGACCAGCGCGGGATAGCACACGCCGGAGAGCCAGCCGCCGGACATGAAGGCGTTGAGATAGGAGTTGTGGGTGTCCTCGGGGAAGAAGCGGTGGAATTGCAGCGGGCCGATGCCGAACGGCAGGTCGAGCGCCATCTCCGCGCCGAGGATGTGCCGGCCGAAGCGGCCGAAGCGGCCTTCGTCATAGCTCTGGTCGAAGCTGGCGCGCTGCTTGAACATCTCGGCGGTGGAATCGAACGACAGCAGCACCGCGATCAGCGCCAGGCCCAGCACCGCGGCGACGATGGCCATGACGACGATGCGCGAGCGCTGGGCGTTGGTGCGGCTCGTCAGCACCATCAGCGCCAGCATGAAGGCGGAGGTCAGGACCAGGCCGCCCCAGGCGGCGCGGGAGAAGGCAAGCAGGATCGCAAGCGCCATGATGCCGAAGGCGATGACGTTGCGGAAGGCCTTGGCCAGCCGGTCGGAGACCACGCTCTGGAGGCAAAACAGTGCCGGCAGGATCAGGAAGGCGCCGAGCACGTTCGGATCCTTGAAGGTGCCGCGCGCGCGCTCGTACAGCGTCAGCAGGTCGCGGCCGCCGGGAACGAGGTTGAAATACCCGGCGATCGCCGACAGCGACGCGATCATCGCGCCGACCACGAGGCCGCGGCGGAGCATGTCGAGCCGCGCCGCCGTGTCCTCGGAGGTGACCATGGCGAAGAACATGACGGTCACGGCCATGTACCAGGAGGTCGCGATCCAGCTCGCGACCTCGGACTGGTCGAGCAGCGGGATCGCGCTGATGGTGTAGCCGACATTGAGCAGGATCAGCATCAACAGCAGCGGCATCAGCGCAAGCCGCAGGCGCAGGCCGGTGGCAAAGAAGGTGACGGTCGCAAGCAGCGTCACGATCTCGTAGGGGCTCGGCTCGATGAAGACGACCGCGCCGGAGGCGCCGACCAGCCACACCAGCGCGCGCTGCAGCGCCAGCACGCCGGGCGCAGCGCGAACCGCTGCATTCATTCCCCCGGCTGTCGCCGCATACGCCATCACACGCTCACGCTACTGGTAGGCCACAAACACGCTGTCATCGCTCGGCTTGACCGGGCGATCCAGTATTCCGCGGCGCGTTGCAGAAGACGGCTGGCGCCGCGGCGTACTGGATGCCCCGCCTTCGCGGGGCATGACGGAGAAACTCAATTCAGTACGCGTTCTCGTTCTTGGTCAGCAGCGAGATCGGCGTCTTCAGGAGAATGTAGAGGTCGAACAGCACCGCCCAGTTCTCGATGTAGTAGAGGTCGAACTCGACGCGCTTCTGGATCTTCTCTTCGTTGTCGATCTCACCGCGCCAGCCGTTGACCTGGGCCCAGCCGGTGATGCCGGGCTTGACGCGGTGGCGGGCGAAATAGCCGTCGACGGCTTCGTCGAACAGGCGGCTCTGGAGCTTGCCCTGCACCGCATGCGGACGCGGGCCGACCAGGGAGAGATTGCCGGAGAACACGACGTTGAAGAGCTGCGGCAGCTCGTCGAGGCTGGTCTTGCGGATGAAGCGGCCGACGCGGGTGACGCGCGGATCGTTCTTGGTCACGACCTTCGAGGCCGTCGGGTCGGCCTGGTGATGATACATCGAGCGGAACTTGTAGACGTCGATCCGCTCGTTGTTGAAGCCGAACCGCTTCTGGCGGAACAGCGCCGGGCCGGGGCTGTCGAGCTTCACCGCCACCGCCACCAATGCCATCACCGGCAAGGCCGCGAGCAGCGCAAGGCCGCCGACGATGCGGTCGAACAGCCACTTCATCACCAGGTCCCAGTCGGTGATCGGCGCCTCGAACATGTCGAGCGTCGGCACCTCGCCGAGATAGGAATAGGAGCGGGGACGGAAGCGCAGCTTGTTGGTGTGCGCGGACAGGCGGATGTCGACCGGCAGCACCCAGAGCTTCTTCAGCATTTCCAGAATGCGCGTCTCGGCCGAGATCGGCAGCGCGAACAGCACGAGATCGACGCGGGTGCGGCGGGCGAACTCGACGATGTCATCGACCTTGCCGAGCTTGCGCGCGCCGGCGCAGGTGTCGAGCGCACGGCTGTCGTTGCGGTCGTCGAACACGCCGAGCACGTGGATGTCGGAATCCTCCTGCGCCTGCAGCGCCTCGACCAGTTGCTCGCCATTGCGGTCGGAGCCGACGATGATGGTGCGGCGGTCGAGCCGGCCCTGGCGCGCCCAGTTGCGCACCAGCAGGCGCAGCACCAGACGCTCGCCGATCAGCGCGGCAAGCCCGAGGACGTAGAAGGCGGCGAGCCACAGCCGCGACACCTCGCCACCGAGCTTGGCGAAGAAGGAGGCTCCGATGAACAGCAGGAAGACGAACGACCAGGACGAGATCATCCGCGTCATCTGCCGGAGCTGCTCGCGGAAGAGCTGGACCTGATAGATATCCGCGGCCTGGAAGCAAATCACGGCGGCAGCGGCTACGGCGAAGATGGACCCGATATAGTCCCAGCGGAAATCGGTGAGCGGCATGACGTAGCCGACATAAATGGCGATGCCGACGAGGCTCAGCACGACGAAATCGGCCGCACGCACGGCGCCGGCGATCACGATCGGCGAATAGGCACGGGCGACCTTCTGATTGACGACGTCGAGCGCGGCCGGCGTCAGCCGGCGGCGGCGTTCAACGAAGGGCTGATCGGCCGGTTTGGCCGCGGCGCTGGTCGCGGCATCGAGCATCGAGCGAGCGTTGAGCGGTTCCACGGCTGTCCACGTCCATTCCAAAAACCCGCGGGCCACGGCTATGCGCCCCGGGCGTGCATCCCCTGGGCTCATCGGATAACGGACAAATCGGAAGATTCTCTAAAGCGGCCTTAAGAATGGTTAGTGATTGGTAAATGCGTCGCGATATCCCGCGAGCACGCCGTCGACCATCGCCTGCTGGGAGAAATACGCCGAGATGCGCTCACGCAAGGACGCCGCGCGTTGCGCGGTCAGCTGCGCGTTCGCGAGCGCGGCCGCAATCGCGTCCGCCATGGCCTCGGCGTTGCTCGCTGCGAACAGCGCGGGGCTCTCGGTACCGAAGATTTCGGGGATACCGCCGACGCGTGCCGCAATCATGGGAATGCCGGCCGCTCCAGCCTCGATGACGACATACGGCATGGAATCGCCGCGCGAGGGGACGACCAGAAGCCGCCCCTTGGAAAAGCCGTAGCGCGCCTTGACGTGACCGAGGAAGCGGATGGCGCTGCCAAGGCCAAGCCTCTCGACCTGTGCCTTCAGCGCGGCCGTCTCCTCGCCGTCGCCGCCGAGCGTCAGCGTGACCCTGGTGCCCTTCGCGTGCAGGCGCGCGACCGCATCGACCAGGAGGTCGGCGCCCTTGATATGCCTGAACTCGCCGACATAGGCGAGATCGGTGGCATCGTCGGCAACGACGACCGGCTCGAATTCCTCGGGCGTCACGCCGTTGAAGACACAATGCACCACGCCCTTGGGCATGCCGACGATGCGCTGATAGGTGTCGCGGGCAAAGACGCTCTCGAACAGGAACAGGTCGGTCGAGCCCATCAGCGTGCGCTCGAGCCGCGCGTAAAACTCGCCCTTGAGGGTGTTGAGGGGATAGTGCAGCGAGCCGCCATGCGGGGTGTRGATGCGGATGGTGTCGTCGGAACGTCGCCGCATGCGCAGGAAGGCGCCGGCCTTGGCGCCGTGGCCGTGCAGGACGTCGGGCTTGAGCTTGGCGATCAGGCGTCGCATCCGCAGCCACACCAGGAAATCGTCCGGCGACGGTTCGCGGTGAATCGCCATCCGGTGCACGCCGAGCGTCAGCCGCGGTGCAAGTTCTTCAAGCGCCTTGTCCGCGCGCTCGCCGCCGGTGAGGCTGTCGGCGAGGATGCCGACATGGTGACCGCGATCGACCTGGCCGTTGGCGACGTCGAGGATGTGGCGAAAGATGCCGCCCACGGGCGCGCGCACGGCGTGCAGGATTCGAAGCGGCTGGTCGGGAGAGGGGGGCATGATCTAAACCAGCGCTCGACGGCGGATGCCGAACAAAGTTCTCGAAATATCGAGACGGATTAAGAGCCTTCGTGGTTAACAAACGGTGACGACAGCGCGCGCGTCTGTCGCAAGGGTTCACGATTAACCCAGCGGCAACCTTAATGGAGTGTAATCGCCCCGGTTGAGCTAGGTTAGTGGCGTTGCCCTGCGGGAGTGTTCGATGCGTTTAGCGTTCTGGCGTGCCGGCAAGGACAAGGCGCTGGTCGAGCGGGCCGTGCCGAAGCCCAGGCCTGAAGCCAAAGCCAAGGTTGACGCCAGGCCTGCGCCCGCCGCGGTGAAGCAGGCGCCAGCCGAATCCGGTGATATCGATCTGCACGCGCTCGGCGGCGCGCTTGCGCGCAAGCGCGGTTGGATCATCGTGCCGACGGTGCTGGCGCTCGTCGCTTCCGTCGCCGTCGTCAATCTCATCACGCCGCGCTACAAGTCCGAATCGCGCATCCTGATTGACGGCCGCGAGAACGTATTCCTGCGGCCGACCAGCGACCGCAGCACCGAGGAGCGGCAGGCGCTCGACCCCGAGGCCGTCACCAGCCAGGTCCAGCTCGTGCTGTCGCGCGATCTCGCGCGCGAGATCATCAAGAAGAACAAGCTTGCGGAGCGGCCCGAATTCGATCCGGTGCTCCAGGGAATTTCGCCGCTGAAGTCGCTCGCGGCCCTCGTCGGCATCGGCCGCGATCCGTTCTCGATGACGCCGGAAGAGCGCGTGCTCGACGCCTATTACGAGCGCCTGCAGGCCTACGCAGTCGACAAGTCGCGCGTCATCGTCGTCGAATTCCAGTCCGCCGATCCCGATCTTGCCGTGCGCGTCGCCAATTCGATCGCCGAYGGCTATCTCGTGCTGCAGCAGAATGCGCGCCAGGATCAGGCGCGCAACGCGAGCCAGTGGCTTTCGGGCGAGATCGAGAATCTGCGGAAGAAGGTCTCCGAGGCCGAGGCGAAGGCTGAGGATTTCCGCTCCAAGTCGAGCCTATTCGTCGGCACCAACAACACCACGCTGTCGAACCAGCAGATGGGTGAGGTCAACACCCAGCTCAACAATGCGCGCGCGCTGAAGTCCGACGCGGAGTCCAAGGCGCGGCTGATCCGCGAGATGCTCCAGAGCGGCAAGCCGATCGAGGCGTCCGAGGTGGTGAATTCCGAGCTGATGCGGCGGCTGTCCGAGCAACGGGTGACGCTGCGTGCACAACTCGCCGAACAGTCGTCCACGCTGCTCGGCAATCACCCGCGGATCAAGGAGCTGAAGGCGCAGCTCGGCGATCTCGACAATCAGATTCGCGACGAGGCCGCCAAGATTTCACGCTCGCTGGAAAGCGACGCCCGCATCGCCAGCGGCCGGGTCGACGGCCTGACGGCGAGCCTCGAGCAGCTCAAGACGCAGGCGACATCGACCAACGGCCAGGACGTCCAGCTTCGCGCGCTCGAGCGCGAGGCCAAGGCGCAGCGCGACCTGCTCGAGACCTATCTCGCAAAATATCGCGAGGCCAACACCCGCGAGAGCATCGATACCGCGCCGACGGAAGGCCGCATCATCTCGCGCGCCATCGTCTCGAACATGCCGGCCTACCCGAAGAAGCTGCCGATCGTGCTGATCGCCACGCTCGCGACACTGCTGCTTTCTTCCGGTGTCGTCGTCACCGGCGAGCTCTTGCGCCAGACCGCGCCGCGCGCCGTCGCCGCGTTCATCCCGGCGGCGGTCCGCCAAGAGCCGCACGAGCCGCAAGGGCCGCAAGGGCTGCAAGGGCCGCAAGAGCCGCAAGAGCCGATCGTCGTCGCCCCCGTGGTGGCCGAGCCCGCACCGCTCCAGCCGCAGATGACGACCGATCTGGACATCGGCGAAGTCGCCGAAATCGGGCAGCTGGCCGAACGCCTGCGGGCTGCAGGCGCGGCGGCGAAGAAGGTCACGGTGCTCGGCACCGCATCGGGCGAGGCCATCACATTGTCGACGCTGACGCTCGCCCGGCACCTGGCGCGCGATGCGCGTGTCGTCGTGGTCGATCTCGCCGCATCCTCGCCGACGATCGCCGCAATATCCGCCGATCCGATGGCGCCCGGTCTTGCCGAACTGATGCAAAGCGAGGTGTCGTTCGCGCAGGTCATCACCCGGGACAAGCTCTCGCGGCTGCATCTGGTCATGGCCGGCCGGCCCGGCTTCGACCGCAGCCTGCTGCAGTCACCGCGGGTGACGCTCGCGATCGATGCCCTGCTGCGAGCCTATGATCACGTGCTGATCGACGCCGGCAGTGCGTCCGACCTGCCTGCCGAGCTCCTGACGGCGAATGCCCGCGCCGTCGTGGTGCCCGATGCATCCATGGCCACCGATGCGCGCGCCCTGATGTGCGAGCAGCTGAAGGCGGTCGGCTTCAGCGAGGTGACGATGCTGAGCAAGCCGGTGCAGCCATCGGATGCTGTGGACGCGCCGCGCGTGGTCGCGGCGTAGGCGAGGGCGTCGCCGCCGAGTGGTCAGGTATTCGGAGAAGGGTACGGCCTGCTATCCGAACGTCTGCCGCAGCCGCCGTGCCAGATCGAACAGCATCTGGTTCTGCTTCACCAGCCGCTTGCCGCGGTTGAGTGAGGAGATCGCCATCGCCGCGAATTTCCCGCGCGAGGTCAGCGGGACAAAGCTGTCGAAGATGTCTTCGTCGTCCTTGCAGAACATCCGCTTGTACTCGTCCGTGCCGATGCCGAGGTCGAGCGACCGGTAGCCGCGTTCGGCGTAGCGGTCGATGATGTAGCGCATCAGGATCAGGCCGGGGCTGTAGCGGGCGTGCTCCGACAGCGTGTAGGTGTTGAACATCATCGAGAAGCGCTGGCCGTCGGCGATGCCGGCGAAGATCGCGATCACCTCGTCGTCGCATTCGAGGGCATGGATGTCGATGACGCGGCCTTCGCCGCGCGGCGACAGGCAGGCGCTGCGGATGAACTGCTCGACACCCGGCTCGGCGAACACGTTCGGCAGTTTCTGTTCCGCCATCCGCGCCGGCTTGATGCGGAAGAACCAGTCGAGCAGGCGGGTGACGTCCGCGTCGGTGGTGGCGAGGTGATAGCGATAGCCTGTGAGCGCCTGGAGTTTCTTTTCCTTGCTCTTCAGGCGGCGGCGGAAGGAATTGCTGATCCGCGATGCGGGCGGGCCTCCGGGCTCCATCGCCAGCAGCGGGCAGCCGTTGATCGAGCCCTGCCGCGGCAGAAGCGCGAACGGGTTCTGCTGCTCGTACCAGCGCAGCGGCTGCTGCGTCAGCGCCAGCACGTCGATATGCGCGCGCAATGGCGCAAAGAGAGCGTCGAGATCGGCCGCCCCGGCCTGCGCGGCGAACTCGGCGTTCCACAGTCCCATGTTGAAGGTCGTATGCTTGCCGCCCATGAAGCAGGCGGTGCGCACGCCGTGGCTTTGACGCGACGAGAGCGGGAGCAGCGCGAGCGGCCGGCGCTCGGCGTCGCGGGCGATCACGATGAAGGGCCGGGAGCCCTCGTTCTCGCCGACCAACCGCTGCCAGGGGCTCAGGAGATCGAACCGCTGATAGGGCGTCGAGAGATGACCGGGTTCCTCGAAGGCGCGCCAGACCTGCTCCGCACTGTCGAGGTCGCCGACGATGTCGACATGCGCGATGCGGCGCGCTTGCGACTGCGCGGGCGATTCTGCCGTCCGGCTTTGCATCGCCGCAGCCATGGTCATTCACGAAACCTGTCGAGAAACGAAAATATGCGTAATTCGGCCTGTGGCCGACCTTTGCAAAGAAATGTCAACAAAGGGTAATGACAATGGTCGAGGGAACGGGCCGCCGGCGAACGCGAAGGTGGGATATTGGCATCCGACGACAGATGGCTGGAGCGGCTGCGGCTTGAACTGGCCTGGTTCACCGGCCAGCCGCTGCTGCGCAGCCGGGGCGCCGGCGCGATCCTGCGCTTCGAGCGCGTACGGCCGCGCCGGAGCGGCGCATTCCAGCCGCTGCGCGAGAGCGAGATCACGCCAGAATTCCTCGATCGCGCCATCCGCGCGCTGAAGCGGTGGAAGTATGATTTTCTCGGCATGGACGACGTCTGCCGGCGCGCGGTGACGCTGCCCGAGAAGCACCGCTTCGTGGCACTCACCTTCGACGGTGCTGCCAAGGACCTCATCAGCTTTGCCTATCCGGTGCTGGCGCACCACGCCGTTCCCTTCACCGTCTACGTTCCAACCGCCTTCCCCGATGGTGTAGGTGAAGCCTGGTGGCTCGGGCTCGAGCAGGTGATCGCGCGCGAGAGCCGCGTCAACCTGATGATGGGCGAGAAGGAGCAGCGCTTCACCGTCGCCGGCAATGCCGAGAAGCAGGCGCTGTTTTCGCTCCTCGAGGGCTGGTTGCGCTCGCTGCCGCCGGCGGATCTGTCGGCCGCGATCAACGATCTCTGCACGCGTTACCGCATCGATCTCGCGTCGATCTCGCGCGAGGCGTCGATGAATTGGGAGGATCTGACGAAGCTCGCAGCCGACCCGCTCGTCACGATCGGCAGCGCGACCGTGAACCATCCCGTTCTCGCCAACATGAAGGACGCGGCCGCGCTGCGCGAGATGACGATGGGCAAGGCGGTGGCGGAAGCGGCGTTCCGCCGCGAGATCCGGCACCTCGCGTTCCCGTTCGGCGACCGCTTGTCGTTTCGGCGCGGTCACGTCGTGATGGCGGAGGAAGCGGGCTTCGTCAGTGCGGTGTCGACGATCCCAGGCATCGTGGATGCGGAAGGCCGGACCAATTTGCGCGCGCTGCCGCGGATCTCGTGGGACGGCCGGGTGCGCTCGCTACGCTCGATGCGCGTGCTGGTCTCGGGTATTGCCTTCTCGCCGGTGAAACCGACAGGCAGCGCTACGTAGAAGCGTTACGTAGATTTGGCGCGATCCGGCCGCTGCATCCAGCTCACGATCGGCATCGCCGGCAGCACCCAGCCCATGCCGACCACGACGTAATAGATCGCCTGCCGCCAACCGGATTCAGCGATCCACGGCATCTGTGCCAGCGCCATGCCGAGCAGGGCCCAGACCGTGGCCAGCACCAGGAGCAGGATGGCGCCGAGGAACTTGCGGGTGCGGATCGTCATGGCGGAATACTGCGGCTTTCGCGTAACTTGCGCTGCGGAAGCGGGGGACTATAAGGGGCACGCAGTCCGGTTCAAGCATCTTTAGTTCAAGGCTTGGTTTCGTCCCGAATGACGCCGATTTCCGCCCCGTCCGAGCCGCATCGCGCCTTGCGCTGGTGGCTGATTTCCGTGGCCGCGCTGATCGCGCTGATGGTGCTGGTCGGCGGCGCGACGCGGCTGACGGAATCCGGCCTCTCGATCGTCGAATGGAAGCCGGTCACGGGCAGCATGCCGCCGCTCTCGGAGGCGCAGTGGACCGAGGCCTTCGAGGCCTACAAGAAGATCCCGCAATATCGCGAGCTCAACGCGGGCATGAGCCTGTCCGAGTTCAAGGAGATCTTCTGGTGGGAATGGAGCCACCGACTGCTCGGCCGCTTCATCGGCGCCGCCTATCTGCTGCCGTTCCTGTTCTTCCTGTGGCGCGGCGGCCTGTCCGGTGAGTTGAAGCGGCGGCTGTGGCTGCTGTTCGCGCTCGGCGGGCTTCAGGGCGCGGTCGGGTGGTGGATGGTGGCTTCCGGCCTGACGGAACGTGTCGAGGTCTCGCAATACCGGCTGGCGACGCATCTGATGCTGGCGCTGCTGATCTTCGCCGGCATCGTCTGGACGGTGCGGCGGCTCGCCGAGCGGCCGCAGATCGCAGCACCAGCGCGGTTGCGGTTGACAAGCGCGCTGCTGCTCGCCGTGACCTTCGTGCAGATCTACTTTGGCGCGTTGGTCGCGGGCCTGCGCGCCGGGCGCGCCTACAACACCTGGCCGCAGATCGACGGCGCGTTCATTCCGTCGGCGGATCGGCTGTGGTTCGAGACGCCGTGGTGGCGCAATCTGTTCGACAATGTGCTGACCGTGCAGTTCGAGCACCGCATGACCGCCTATGCGCTGTTCGTGCTGGCCGCGCTGCATGCGATCGACTCGTTGCGATCGCGCGCAGGTGCGGCGGCGAGCGGCGCGCTGTGGCTGTTTGCGGCGGTGAGCCTGCAGGCGGTGCTCGGTATCCTCACGCTGCTCAACCAGGTGCCGATTGGATTGGCGCTCGCGCACCAGGCGGTCGCGATCGTGGTGCTCATGCTTGCGGTGATGCAGGCGGAGCGGCTGGCGTCACGGCGATCTGCGCAAGCGCAGCCTCGGGCCGTTCCGGTCGGTCAGCCCGGCTGATCACCATCAGCCCGGCTGATCAGCAATAGCCGTAGACGCCGCACGCGTAGGGCAACCGCCAGAAATAACCGACCTGCGGTCCCCCGTAGTATGGGCCTTGATAATCGTAATCCCAGGGGCGGCCGTAATAGCCCGGCAGCGTGTTGGAGCCGGGCAGGAGCGGCGTACCCGGCAAATTGCGGATGTAGCTGCCGATGCCATAGGCCGGCGAGATCAGCGCGTCCGGATCGGTCTCGACATAGACTCTTGGCGGCTCCGGCGGCGCCGCCGCGCGCCGCCTTGGCGTGGCGGGAAGATCGGCGGCGAGGGCGCCTGAAACCGTCAGCATCGCCGCAAGGGCAGGCACCATCCAGCGCAGCATCGTCGGCTCCGAATCAAAGGGCGATCCAAAGACGATGTATGCGCCAGATATGGTTAATGACTGTTAACTGACGGCGGCCAAAACGGCCGCCGTCATTCCGGGGCGCGCGGGAGCGCTAACCCGGAATCTCGAGGTTCCGGGTTCGCGCTTCGCGCGCCCCGGAACGACAGGCGACTCAAGCCCCCAGCGCCTGCTCGAGATCGGCGATCAGATCTTCCTTGTCCTCGATGCCGATCGAAAGCCGCACCACGTCGGGGCCGGCGCCGGACTTGATCTTGGCGGCATCGTCGAGCTGGCTGTGCGTGGTCGAGGCCGGGTGGATGACGAGTGAGCGGGTGTCGCCGACATTGGCTAGGTGCGAGAACAGCTGCAGTTTCGACACCAGGCTGACGCCGGCGTCATAGCCGCCCTTCAGGCTGAAGGTGAACACGGCACCCGCACCCTTCGGCGCGTATTTGCGCGCGAGCTGGTTGTACTTGTCGCTTGCCAGGCCCGCATAGCTCACCGAGGCCACCGCGGGGTGGCCGGTGAGGTATTCGGCGATCGCCTTGGCGTTGTCGCAGTGCTTCTGCATGCGCAGCGGCAGCGTCTCGATGCCGGTGAGGATCATGAAGGCATTGAACGGCGACAGCGCCGGGCCGAGGTCGCGCAGGCCGAGCACGCGGCAGGCGATCGCGAAGGCGAAATTGCCAAAGGTCTCCTGGAGCCGGATGCCGTGATATTCGGGGCGCGGCTCCGAGAGCATCGGATATTTGCCGCCGGTCGACCAGTCGAAGGTGCCGGCATCGACGATGATGCCGCCGAGCGAATTGCCATGGCCGCCCAGAAACTTCGTCAGCGAGTGCACGACGATGTCAGCGCCGTGATCGATCGGGCGGATCAGATAGGGCGAGGCCAGCGTGTTGTCGACGATCAGCGGCACGCCCGCCTTGCGCGCCACCGTCGAGATCGCCTCGATGTCGGTGATGCTGCCGCCGGGATTGGCGATCGATTCGATGAAGATCGCCTTGGTGCGCGGCGTCACCGCGCGCTCGAAGCTCGCGATGTCGTCGGGATCGGCCCACACCACGTTCCAGCCAAAGCTCTTGAACGCGTGCGTGAACTGGTTGATCGAGCCGCCATAGAGTTTTCGCGCGGCGATGAACTCGTCGCCGGGCTGGAGCAATTGCTGCAACACCACGACCTGCGCGGCGTGGCCCGAGGCCACTGCAAGCGCGGCCGTGCCGCCTTCGAGCGCCGCGACGCGCTCTTCCAGTACGGCGTTGGTCGGATTGCCGATGCGGGTATAGATGTTGCCGAACGCCTGCAGTCCAAATAGCGAAGCGGCGTGGTCGGCGTCGTTGAAGACGAAGGATGTGGTTTGATAAATCGGCGTCGCACGCGCACCGGTGGTGGGATCGGGCTGTGCACCGGCATGCACGGCGAGGGTTGAAAATCCCGGAAGGCGATCGCTCATTGATGGCGTCCTGTTCTTGTGGTCTGAAATCGCGCGGCATGCTGATCGTCACCGCGTCTGGCGTCAAGGCGCCGGTTCACATCGGAGCAATCGTGCTACGCATTGTCGCGTTCGCGAAATGAATCCTTCGCAAGTGCGTCAGCTTTGCTCGCTCTTGTTTTTCGCCGCGCGATCCGATGCCGCGGTGTCGCCGCCGCCGACACTCATCCGATTGAGGGACAGGCGCATGCCCTGCGTCGGTGCCGGCGGACGCTTGGAGCTCAGCGTGCGCGAATTCACGCCCATCCAGGAGATCTCCGACGACAGCCGGCCATATTCGATCTTGGGGCAGCGGTTCATCACCACCTTGATGCCAACCGACTCCGCCTTCGCCGCGGCGACATCGTCGCGCGCGCCAAGCTGCATCCAGATCACCTTTGGCAGCGGATCGAGCGTCAGCGCTTCCTCGACCACAGGCATGATGTGGCTCGAATTGCGGAAAATGTCGATCATGTCGACCGGGCGGCCGATGTCGGAGAGCGAGGCGACGAAGGGCTTTCCGAGCAGGTCCTTGCCGACATGGCCGGGATTGACCGGGATCATGTCGTAGCCGCGCTGCGCCAGATATTTGAACGCAAAATAGCTCGGCCGCACATTGACCGGCGAGGCGCCGACCATCGCGATCGACTTCACGCTGTTGAGGATGCCGCGGATGTAATTGTCGGGATAGGCGTCGTGGTTCATCTTTTTCTTTCGTTCGTCATTCCGGGGCGATGCGCAGCATCGAACCCGGAATCTCGAGATTCCGGGTTCGGCTCTGCGAGCCGCCCCGGAATGACGAAGTGGGTCGAGCAGCCGCGACTCCGCTCATCACTCATCCCGCCATGTCGGCTCACGCTTCTCGATGAAGGCGCCGATGCCTTCCTCGGCGTCGCGCGCCATCATGTTCTCGGTCATCACCTCTGCCGCATAGCGATAGGCATCCGCAAGGCTCATCTCGGCCTGGCGATAGAACGCCTCCTTGCCGAGCTTGACGGTGTAGGCTGATTTGAGCGCGACCTGTTGCGCGAGCTCGATCGCGGCGCCGAGTTCGGTGCCTGCGGGCACCACGCGGTTGACCAGGCCGATCTCGCGGGCGCGGGCGGCCGGGATCGGCTCGCCCGTCAGCAGCATCTCCATCGCCTGCTTGCGCGGCACGTTGCGTGACAGCGCCACCATCGGCGTCGAGCAGAACAGGCCGATGTCGACGCCGGGCGTCGCGAAGCTCGCGGCCTCCGAAGCGATCGCGAGATCGCAGCTCGCGACGAGCTGGCAGCCGGCCGCCGTCGCGACACCCTGGACCGCCGCGACCACGGGCTTCGGCAGATGCACGATCGCCTGCATCATCGCGCTACAGGCGTTCATCATCTCGGCGAAGAAGGCGCGGCCGCGGTCGGGGTCGGTGCGGCGCGCGGTCAGCTCCTTCATGTCGTGGCCGGCGGAGAAGGCCGGACCATTGGCCGCGATCACCACGCCGCGGACGGCCTTGTCGTCGCGGATCTCGTCGAGCTCGGCATGCAGGCTCGCGATCATCGCCTCCGACAGGCTGTTGCGCGCGGCCGGCCGGTTGAGCGTCAGAACCGCGATGCTGCCGACGGCCGCGCGCAGCAGGATCGGCGGTTGCGGGGAGGGGGCGCGGGCGGCCTGGGTGGACATTGAAGCGTTTCCGGTTGGATTATTGCGTTTGGAAGATGCAGATGAATGATGCAGATAACCTAATGCAACAAGAGACCTGAAGCGAGGGCGAGGCAGAGTATGGCGTTAGCGAAAATGAGCGTGGCGGAGCTCGAACAGTTTCTCCGCGCCGAGTTTCCCCAGGCCTTCAGCGGCGACGACATCACGATCGAGAGCGCGGACGGCCAGACCTGCCTTTTGCGGCAGCGCTACGGCGAAAAGATGCTGCGGCCGGGCGGAACCGTGTCCGGGCCGACGCTGATGGCGCTGGCGGATTTTGCAATGTACGTGGTGCTGCTGTCGGCGATCGGGCCGATCGGGCTCGCGGTCACCACCAATCTCAACATCAACTTCCTGCGCAAGGGCCAGCCCGGGCAGGACGTGCTTGCCGAGGCCCGGCTTCTCAAGCTCGGCAAGCGCCTGGCGGTAGGCGAAGTGAACCTGCTGTCCGGCACGTCGCCCGATCCGATTGCCCATGTCACGTCGACCTATTCCATTCCAAATGTTTGAGGTTTTTGCGGGTAATATAGCACCATATTTTTAAGATGTTGATTTTGCTTTACTAATTTCCATCTTCGGGCATTGACCGTTGCGCGTCTCTTCTCTAGAAAACCGCGCAGTCCGGTGCGGTGTTCGCGCCGATGTCTCCCCGTCCACGGAAACTCCGATATGAAAACCTTTTCGGCAAAGCCGGCTGAGGTGACGAAGAAGTGGGTGCTGATCGACGCCAAGGGTCTGGTCGTCGGCCGTCTCGCCACCATCGTCGCCATGCGCCTGCGCGGCAAGCACCTCCCGACCTACACCCCGCACGTTGATTGCGGCGACAACGTCATCATCATCAACGCGCAGCATGCGGTCCTCACCGGTCGCAAGCGCGAGCAGAAGACCTACTACAAGCACACCGGCTATGTCGGCCACGTCAAGGAGCGCACCGCGCGCCAGATCCTCGAGGGCAAGCATCCCGAGCGCGTGCTCGAGAAGGCCGTGGAGCGCATGATCCCGCGTGGTCCGCTCGGTCGCGTCCAGATGGGCAACCTCCGCGTCTATGGCGGCGCCGATCATCCGCACGAGGCGCAGACGCCCGAGAAGATCGACATCGCCAAGTTGAACCGCAAGAACACGAGGGCCGCATAACATGGCCGAATCCATCCAGTCGCTCGACCAGCTCTCGCAGCTCAAGACGGCCGCGCCCGACGCGCCCAAGCACGAGAAGAAGGTCGACAAGTTCAACCGCGCCTACGCCACCGGCAAGCGCAAGGACGCGGTCGCCCGCGTCTGGATCAAGCCCGGCGCCGGCAAGGTCACGGTCAACGCCCGCGAGGTCGAGGTCTATTTCGCCCGTCCCGTGCTGCGCATGATGATCGAGCAGCCGTTCGTCGTGGCGGCCCGTGCCGGCCAGTACGACGTGATCTGCACGGTCGCCGGCGGCGGTCTGTCCGGCCAGGCCGGTGCCGTCCGTCACGGCATCTCCAAGGCGCTCACCTATTTCGAGCCGGAGCTTCGTACCGTTCTCAAGAAGGGCGGCTTCCTCACCCGCGACTCCCGCGTGGTCGAGCGCAAGAAGTACGGCAAGGCCAAGGCCCGCCGGTCCTTCCAGTTCTCGAAGCGTTAATCGCTTCGGTCACATTCGCCGCGAAAGCGGCTTCAATGAGATGCAAAAGGGCGCTGATTTCAGCGCCCTTTTTGTTGTTCGTTTGTATGCAAATTGATGGCGTGTTTCCCGAAAACTTGGGTCCGCGTGAAAACCTGAATGGAACCCGCGGGAACCTAGCGTCGATTTCGGAAGGGCGCGCAAATCGGATGTACCGATCGCGTAACTGCTATGTTTAAGAGGGGGCCGACATGATGTCGCTCGATAGCATCACGCTCTATTTGGTCGCCACAATGGTTGCCGCACTGCTCGGCGCCATGATGGTGTTCTTTGGCAAGCAGGAGAACAGCCCTGCGCTGAAATGGTGGGGCACGGCGTATCTCCTCGGCGCGGCCTCGGTCGCGCTGTGGACGGCGGCAGGCGACAAGCTTGGGCCGCAGCTTTATCTCGCCTTGAATGCCGTCGGCTTCGTCGCCTGCGGCATGGTCTGGAATGCAGCGCGCGTCTTCCACGGCCGCAAGCCGAACTGGCCCGGCCTCGTGCTCGGCGCGCTTGCCTGGGTCGCGGCTGTGACGCTGCTCGATCCCGCGGCGTCGATGCTGCGCATGATCGCCGGCGCCGGCATCGTCTCCGTCTACGCTGCGCTGACCGCGAGCGAGCTCTGGGTCGAACGGCGCAAGAGCCTGCAACGGCGCTGGCCGGCCTTCGTGGTGCCGGTGATGCACGGCTGCGTGTTGATGCTGCCGATCCTGATCGGCAGCTTCCTGCGCCCGAACGATGCCGGCTTCTCCGGCAGCATCTGGGTCACCGTTTTCGCGGTCGAGCTCGTGCTCTATGCCGTCGGCACCGTGTTCGTGATCTTCATGCTGGTGTCGGAGCGTGCGGTCACCGCGCACCGGACTGCGGCGTCCACGGATCCCCTGACCGGCATGCTCAACCGCCGCGGCTTCTCGGAAGCCTGCTCGCGCGTGATCGAGCGCGAGGCCAAGGCGGGGCGTCCCGTGACCGTCATGATTTTCGACATCGACCACTTCAAGTCGATCAACGACCGTTTCGGCCATCCCGCCGGCGACGAGATGCTGAAACTGTTCTCCACCATCGTCGTCAGCAATCTGCGCATCACCGACATGTCGGGCCGCATCGGCGGCGAGGAGTTCGCGGCGCTGCTGCCGTGTTCGCTGGAAGAGGGCGTGCTGGTCGCCGAGCGCGTGCGCGAGGCGTTCGAGACCTCCGGCGTCGTGGTCGATGAGGGTCCGGTCGACACCACCGTCAGCATCGGCGTCGCGGGCGGTCCGGCCGGCACCGAGCTCGAGGTGCTGCTGGCCTCGGCCGACACCGCGCTCTACCAGGCCAAGCGAGGCGGCCGTAACCGCGTCGAGGCGGCGGAGGAGCTGCCGTTGTCGCTGGAGAACTGGCGCCGCCAGAGCGCCGCGCGGATCGGTGCACCGCAGGCGCGGCCGGTCACGGCCTAAGGCCAGGGAAGCCTCGCGGTAATTCTCTGTTTACCATTCGATCCCTACCATTGCGGTTATGGAATCGATCCGTCGACAGAACCCGCAGGCTGCCCTGATGTCGCTGGAAGCCGCTGCGGCCTCGACACGCGGCGGCTTCGCCTGCCTGTTCTCGACCTCGGATGAATACGAGACCGCCGTCATCACCGAGCGCCGCGCGCAGGGGCACTACGCGCAGAGCCGCAGCTACTGGCCGCTGGCGTTGTTCGCCGGGTGCGCGCTCATCGTCGCAGGCACCGTTCTGCTGCTCGCCTGAGAGCGTCCGCATTTCCGGCCGATCAGGGCGCCGTTCCGGCGCCTTTTTCTTTTGCGCCGGCTGCGGTAAACACCCCCATTGAACAAAAGGGTGGAAACCGATGATCACCGAGATCGCGCAAATCGACGTCAAGCCGGGCAGCGAGAAGGACTTCGAGGCGGCCGTCGCCAAGGCCAAGGCCGCCTTCGGCGGCTCCAAGGGCTTTCACGGTTTCGAGCTGCACAAATCGATCGAGAAGCCGCAGCGCTACCGGCTGATGGTGAAGTGGGCGACGCTGGAAAATCACACCGTCGATTTTCGCGGCTCGGAGAATTTCACCGAATGGCGTGGCCTGGTCGGCCAGTATTTTGCCTCGCCCCCGGAGGTCGAGCACACCGAGACGGTGCTGACCACCTGAGGCACTATCTTAGGAGCGTGATCTCCGCGCAAACGCGTTCCGCGTTTGGCGCGAGGGAAAACCGCTTCACACTTTGCGCCAACGCGGCCCTTCGGGTCCGGATCATGCTCTAGGCGGCCTCGGTCCGGGGCGTCGTCTCATACGTCTTGAAATGGTCGATCATGACCTTGGCGATGGCGACCAAGGGCAGCGCCAGCGCCAGGCCCCAGATTCCGAAGACGACGCCGAGCAGGATCTGGAACGCGAACAGCGTGGCCGGCGGAATGTCCAGCGCCTGGCGCTGGAGCAGCGGCGTCAGCACGTAGCTCTCCATCGCGTGCACGCCGAGGAACAGCAGGAGGGCCGAGAGCGCCGGGATCCAGCCCGAGGCGAGGCTCGCCAGCACCACGACGACGCCGGCGATGATGGCGCCGACGGTCGGGATGAAGGCGAGCAGGCCGGCCTGAATCCCCAGGATGAACGAGCCGGGGATGCCGATGATGGCAAGTCCGATCCAGGTCACCGCGCCGACCGCGAGCATGACGATGATCTGCGCGATCAGCCACCGTTCCAGAGTCTCGCTGATGCGGTCGATGATGAGGGTCGCGCGGGTGCGATGCCTGGCCGGTGCGAGGAATAGCAGGCCGTCATGATAGATGCCGGGCTGGGCGGCAAAGGCCAGCCCGAGAAACAGCACGATGAACACATTGCCGACGGCGCTGATGGTGCCGAGCAGCAGCTTGAAGGTCTGGCTCACGATGGCCCCGCCGCTGGAGGCGAGGGCGCCTGCGCCCGGCAATTGGCCACGTGAGGCCGCGCCCGGAGCGGGCGCCGATTCCGCGTCGGAGGTGGAGGCGGGAGCGGCGCTGCCGAAATCGAAGAAGCTGGTGTCGATGCCGTGGTTCTCGAGGAAGGACCTGACATTGGTGATCTGCGACTTGATGGTTTTGCTGAGCAGAGAGGCCTGCTCCGCGATCGTTGCCCCGCCGAGATAGGCAACGCCTGCGAGCATCACGGCAAGCGCGACGCAGACGATCGCAAGCCGCAGCGTATGCGGCAGGTGCACGCGACGGCCGAGCGCATTGGTCAGCGCGTTGAGGCCGACGCCGAGCAGCATGCCGGTGAAGATCAGGAGCAGGGTGGCCGCAAAGTACCAGGTGAAGGCGAGCAGCGCGGTGAACAGCACCACGCCGATGCCGCCGACCGCAATCGCCCAGGCCAGATCGCTGCGGGTCCGGCATCGTTCATCTGCTGGAAGGGTCAAGTCGCATCTTCTTTCTGGCCTTCCGGCCGTGCCTGGATCCGTCCGCCGGGATCGTTTCGTCCGAACCGGCGCGCGAGAGCCAGCTTCCTCGTGGAACCAAAGTCAAGGCGCACCGCGCGATGTCGAGGGTGCGACAAATGGCGTTGCCGAGGGCGATCCACGCCGGCCTTCAACTTGAACGTGAGCTCAATGCCGAACGCCCTTGAGAAACATAGTTCGTCCTGCTAATTCGGCTGCAGGAAAAGGGCAGGTTCCCATGGTCCAAGTCGCTCGTCCACTGCAGGATATCCCAGTCGACGGTCTCAAGACCGGAGCCGATACCTATTCAAGCGCGATAGCGGACGCGCAGAATTACATGAATTGGGTGATCGATCAGTTCCGCCCTCATCTGAGGGGAAAAATCGTCGAGATCGGATTTGGTCACGGGCACTACAGTAAGGCGCTTGGCGAGCTCGGCGACTATTGCGGGGTGGACCACGACCGCGAGAGCGTCGAGCAGGCCACGCGGACCATGCCCGGCCGAAAGTTTGCGGTCTGCGATATCCTGGTCCGGGATCAGTTGCGGTCGCTGTTTCCCGAAGGCGTCGATGCGGTCTTCTCGATCAACGTTCTCGAGCACATCGAGGATGACGCCACGGCAATTGCCAATCTGGTCGACGTGTTGAAACCGGGCGGGCACCTCCTGATCAGCGTACCGGCGCTGATGCTGCTCTATAACGACCTCGATCGCCTGGCGGGGCACTGCCGCCGTTACACCACGACGCGTCTGGGCGGCCTGCTTGCGGATCAGCCGGTCGAACTGGTTCGGCTCAGCTACTTCAATCCCATTGGCGGATTGGGATGGCTTGCCAATCGCCTGAAGCGGCACCAGTCGCTGAACGATGACGCGGTCAACGGTCAGATCGCACTATTCGACAAGTATATCGTGCCGCTGTCGCGGGCGCTCGATCCGCTGTCGCGAAGTTTCTTTGGGCAATCCGTCACCTGCATTGCACGCCGCGTATGATTTCAGTCGTCATTCCTGCACTCAACGAGTGCAACGGCATTGTTGAAACCATTGATCGGGCCAAGGCGGCTCTCAACGGCGCTCAACTGACCCCCTATGAAATCGTCGTCGTCGACGATGGTTCTGCCGACGGGACCGGCGCGCTCGCCGAACAGGCGGGTGCAAAGGTGGTCAGGCATCCCCACAACATCGGCTATGGCCGCTCGCTGAAGGATGGAATTCGCGCCGCGTCCTACGATACGATCGTCATCAGCGATGCGGATGGCTCCTATCCGATGGAGGCGATTCCGGCACTGATCGCACGCTTCAACCAGGGTTTTGACATGGTCGTCGGCGCCCGGACCGGGCCCAACTACCGGGAGTCGATGCTGAAGTCGCCGTTGCGCGCAATCCTGAAGGCGATCGTCGAATTCACCGCCAACCGCGACATTCCCGACATCAACTCCGGCCTTCGCGTGTTCGGCCGGCAGGTTGCCATCTCCTATTTCGAACATGTCAGCGACCTCTTCAGCTTCACGACGTCGCTGACGCTTGCCTACATGATGAACGCGAAGTTCGTCGACTACATCAACATCGACTACAACGAGCGGATCGGCCGCTCCAAGGTGAACCTGTTCCGCGATTCCGTCCGGACCCTGCAATACGTTCTGGAGGCCTGCACCTACTACAATCCGCTGAAGATCTTCGTGCTGCTGGCGATGATGTGCATGGCGCTCGCACTGGTCTCGCTGATCGGCGGGATCATCCTTCAGCTCGTCAGTGCCTTCGTCCTCGGTGTCGGCGCGATCCTGCTCAGCATTCTCGTCGTCGCGATGGGATTGCTCGCGGTGCTTCTGAAGCAAATCATGAACCAGCGACCATGACCTCCCTCGGCAAGGGAACGCGATGTGCGGCATAGCGGGCGTCTTCCATCGTGACGGTCGCGCCGCCGACGGCCGTGCCGTTGCGGCGATGTCGGCGGCGCTGATCCACCGCGGGCCGGACGGCGAGGGCACCTGGCTGGAAGGACCCGTCGGCCTCGCCCACCGCCGGCTCGCCATCCGCGATCTCTCCGATGCCGGGCGCCAACCGATGCTCGATGCCTCCGGCCGTATCGCCGTCACCTATAACGGCGAGATCTACAACGACCGGGAACTGCGAAGCGAACTCGAGCGATCCTTCGGTTTCCGCTTTCGCAGCAGCTGCGACACCGAAATCCTCCCCTACGCCTATCTCGCCTGGGGCGACGCGATGTTCGAGCGGCTGGAGGGCTTTTTCGCCATCGGCCTGTGGGACCGCCAGGAGCGCCGCCTGATCCTTGCGCGCGACGGGATCGGGATAAAGCCGCTGTACTATTTCGAGAGCGCGGGCAGCGTCCTGTTCGCGAGCGAGATCAAGGGAATCACGGCAGGCGGGGAGGTGGCTGCGCAAATCGACCCGGTCGCGTTGCACACATACCTCGCCGCAGGCCACGCCGGCACGCGGCAGAGCCTGTTCAAGGAGATCAAGCAACTCCCGCCCGGCACGACGATTGGCTTCACCGCCAACGAGCGGACCGAGCGATGCTTCTGGCGTCCGGTCCGCGCGCCGGTGATCGACGACCTCGATGAAGCGGTTGGCCGGCTGCAATCGACGATCGAGACCGTGGTAAAAAGCCAGATGGTGAGCGACGTGCCGCTCGCCGTGCTGCAGAGCGGAGGCATCGACAGTTCGCTCATCAGCCTCACGCTCGGGCGGCTCGGATTGAAGCCGCCCCTGTTCACGGCGGGCTTTAGCGAGAAGAGCCATGACGAAACGGCGGTGGCGCGGCAGATCGCGGCCTCCGCCGGCCTCTCGCTCGACGTCATCGACGGGGAAGCGGGCGAGGGTGCCGAGGCGGCGCTGCGGGCGGTCGTCCATCATTTCGACGGTCAATGCGCCGATACCGGCGCGCTCGGCTTCTATCACCTGGCCGGTGCGGTCCGTCAGCATTGCACGGTGGTGCTCTCGGGCGACGGCGGCGACGAATTCTTTGCGGGATATGAAACCTATGCCGCGACCATGATGGCGGAGGGCGCGCGCCACGTCGTTCCGCGCGGCGTTGCCGGCCTGACCGGCCGCCTGGCCTATGCGTCCGTGCGCGGCAACGAGAAGCGGCTTCCGGCGGCGGCGCAACTCGCCCGCTTTGCGCTCGGTCTCGGCGAAGGCGGCAACAGCCCGCATCTGCAATGGCGGCGGCTCGTTCCCCGGTTTCTCGCCGAGAGGATCTATGGCCGCGGGATGGCCGACCTTGCATCGACCGACCCGTTCGCGGAATACGCCGGATATTATTCGGAGCCGCACGAGAAGGTGCTGGATCGGGCGCTGATCGCCGACCAGCGCTTCCATCTGCAAAGCGTTCTCATGAAGGTCGATGCGATGAGCATGGCGCATGGTCTCGAGGTGCGCGTTCCGATCCTGGATCGACGGGTCATGGACCTCGCGGGTGCCATCGATGTCTCGCTGCTCAATCCCTGGCCCAAGGGGGCTCCGAAATACGTGTTGCGTAAGCTGGCCGAACGCCTCGGCATGCCGGGCGAGGCCGCCTGGTCGCGCAAGCGCGGCTTCAACGTGCCGATCGCGCAACTGATGCGGCGGGGCGGGTTGCAGCCGATCTGTGATCGCGTGCTCGACCGTGACGCCGATGTTTTTGCGCCCTTCATGAAGCCGGATGCGATCCGGCTGCTGTGGAAGGATCACCTCGCGCGGAGGAGCGACAACGCGTTCGCGCTATGGCCGATCCTGACGCTGGGCATCTGGTTGACGGGGCTGGCAGCCCCGGCGCCGCGCTGAGCGCATGTGGCCGGGAGCGAACGCATGCCGGACCTGAAGGATCAAACGATCAGCGATTTCGGGGAGCAATGGACCGCGTTCCGCGACAACCCCGGCTATTACGGGTCGGCGGATCTGCTGGCCGACCTGTTCGGTCCGCTGCTCGCCCTGGATGACGTCAAGGGCAAGCGGATCGCCGATATCGGCAGCGGCACCGGACGCATCGTCAACATGCTGCTCGATGCCGGGGCCGGTCGTGTCGTCGCGGTCGAGCCTTCCGCCGCCATGCTGGTCCTGAAGGAAAATACCGCCCCCGCCGCCGACCGCATCGACTATTTGCAGGTGCCCGGCGACCGCTTGCCGCCCGGTCTCGGGCTCGACTATGTGGTTTCGATGGGCGTCCTGCATCATATCCCCGAACCGGCGCCCGTGGTCCGCGCGGCGCATGATGCGTTGCGCCCGGGAGGACGCTGCATTGTCTGGCTCTATGGCTACGAAGGCAACGAGACCTATCTGTCGCTCGCGATTCCGCTGCGCAAGCTCACCGTCCGGCTGCCGCACCGGCTCCTCGTTGCGCTGTCCCATGGTCTCGAGTGGGGGCTGACGGCCTATATCGGGCTGTGCCGGATATTGCCGCTTCCGATGCGGTCCTACATGCTTTCGGTGCTGGCAAAGTTTCCGCGCAGCGTTCGCCGCCTGACCATCTACGACCAGCTCAATCCCGCCTACGCGAAATACTACACGCGCGCCGAGGCGGAGGCGCTGCTGTCGGATGGCGGCTTCGAGGATATCAGGCTCTACCATCGCCACGGCTATAGTTGGACGGTGTCCGGCACCCGGCCGGCATGACGTGATCTCGTTGGCGAACTTGGCGCAGTCAACCCATCCGGAGAATCCATTGCCAGCTACCGACATCGAAGGCGTAGGGGCCCCGCCCACGGGGCGGCCGGCACTCGCTGCATGGGCAGGCCGCATCGCATGGTTCTGGATATGGCTGGGTGTGATTGGCCTCGCGCTGGCGGTTCACCTGGCCTTTCTGGTGGCCTGGCCGGATCATTTCCTGCACGAGGATGGCGGCGCCTATCTGGACGAAGCGGAGTCCATCCTGAGGGGCCATTACCTCGACGATACCGGCAAGCGGCCGTATGGCATGGCGGTCTTCCTGGTGCTGCTGTCCAAGCTGTTCGGCCCGCATATCCTGGTCTTCGTCATGGCCCAGCATCTGATGAGCATCGGTGCGGCCCTGCTCGTTGCCGCGACGGTGCGCTTTGCCGGCGCGCCCCGCATCCTGTCGGTCCTGGCCTTTCTGATCGCCGCGCTCTATGGGCGCACGGTTCACTACGACAACACGATCGGCGCCGAGACCATTTCCAACTTCCTGGTCAGCCTCGCGGCCTTCATCGCCGCAGGCCTCGCCTTCAGGAAGTGGTCGCCATTCATCGCCGCGGCGGCCGTCGGGGTGACCCTCGGGGCCGTCATGACGTGCCGGTCGGCGGCGGTCGGACAAGCTGCGATCATCCTGCTCTGGCTGGCCGTGGTGCTGGATGCCGGATGGGTCCGCCGACTGACCGTGCTCGCGCTGGCGGGCAGCCTCGCCACAGCCGTGTATCTGATCCCGACCGCCGTCAATTACGCGATCGGAAAGCGTCCGGCCGGCAGTGAGAGTCTCGCGGTCATGGCGTTCGTGGTCGGCTATTCCGCCGATTTCGACCACGGTGTCCATCTCGACCGGAAAGCCAACGCGCGGGCGTTTGTCGACAAGATGCGGGCCGCGGACACCCCGACCGGCTGGGCCGATGCGGGCGTCTATCAATGGCCCTTCGGCGCCATCCATTTGCTGGAGAAGCCCGGCGACAGTCCTGCCGACGTCGAAAACGTGGTTCGCGACATCTTCATCGAAACGCTGACGACGCCGTCGACGCTGTATCGGCATCTCACCAGGCATTTCCTGCGCGAGATGTACTTCCTGCTGTTCGACGCAAACAGCGTGGCGCGGCGAACCGTCAATCCGCAGGGCTACGAGTTCTTCGCGCAACGGGACCCGTTCCCGTTCTTTGGAATTCCGACCGGGCTCAAGCCCCGGCAACTGATCTACGACTATTACAAGCCTTATGGGTGGCTGGAGGGGCGGGTCTTGCCGTCGCCGGATCGGTTGCAGCTGGGGCTGAGCTACCTGCTGACGCTCGGCTACCAGCCGCGAGGGGATCGGGCCAGGCTGTGCTGCGGATTGAGCGTCTCGAGCGAGTACGATGACCTCCCGGGACCGATCCGGTGGGTGTCGGCTGCGACGTTGATCCTCGTGGTCGTCCTGCTTGTCGGGGTCGTCGCGGCCCGGTTCGGATTGGCGCCGCCGATCCCTGCGAGCCTGGCGGCTGGCGGCACATTGATGATCCTGCTGGCGCTGATCAGCGCCGCGTTTCCGGCATTCCTCATCTATGGGTTCAACCGCTACGCCTACTACGCCTTCCCCTTCCTCGGCGGCGCGAGCGCCATCCTGGGGGCTGTGCTGTTCGACCGGATCCGGCTGTTCGGCCCCGGGGTGTGGCGGCGCCTGAGGGGCCGCCCGGCCGCCAAGGCGGCGCCATTGGCGCGAAAATAGCATTGCCGTCCCGCGATCCCTTCGGTTGAATTTGTTCCTTCGGAAGGGCATGTTTGGAGAATCTTCTTCGCAAGGAGGTCGGAACGGAAGATGAGAAAGCCGGTCGTCGGCGTGATCGGGAACGCCCATCGCGTCGAAAATCGATTTCAGGTCCAGATGGTCGGCGAGCGTAATTTGCGCGCCGTGGCCGAGGTCTCCGGCGGCTTGCCGGTGATGTTCGCGGGTTCGCCCGACATCACCGATATCGGTGCGCTGCTCGATACCGTCGACGGCATCGTCCTCACCGGTGCCCGCGCCAACGTCCATCCGACCCGCTTCAACGTCGACCCCTGCGAGAAGCACGAGCCCTATGACATCCACCGCGACGAGGTCGCGCTGGCGCTCTCGGTCGCCTGCGTCGCCCGCGGCATCCCGCTGTTCGGCATCTGCCGGGGCCTCCAGGAGATGAACGTCGCCTTCGGCGGCTCGCTGCACCCGGAAATCCGCGAAATTCCCGGCCGCATGAACCATCGCATGCCGAGGCTCGAGAACGGCGAGATCCATCCCGACCCGACCGTGGTGTTCGCCGACCGCCACGACGTCGACCTGACGCCCGGTGGCGCGTTCGCAAGGCTGCTCGGCTGCGAGCGGATCCGGGTCAATTCGCTGCACGGCCAGGGCATCCTCGATCCCGGCAAGCGCGTGCTGATCGAAGGCATCGCCGAGGACGGCACCATCGAGGCGATCCGCATCGCGGAAGCCCCGACCTTCGCGCTCGGCGTGCAATGGCACGCCGAATACGACCCCCAGCGCAATCCGGTCAACCGCAAGCTGTTCGAGGCCTTTGGCGAGGCGCTGACCGAGCGGCAGCGCGCGACGGCGTAACTCACTTTCGTGTCCCGGACGCGCTGCAACGCTCTCGCGTTGCGGCGCAGAGCCGGGACCCACGTTGCTCGAAAATCCTCTCCGAGGCATGGGCCCCGGCTTTGCATCGCATCGCCGAAGGGGGCGCTGCGCTGCGTCCGGGGCACGAAAGCCGCATCTTCAAAGCCGTATCCAGGTGCACGCATGGCTTCGCATTCTCGCGGCTTGTTTCGCCCGAGCCTTGCTCAACTCATCGCCCCTTCTTGGCCAAAGGGCGCAGGGAAGGCCGGGCGCCGGMGGCACCCGCAAGTCCGTGCGCKAYRGAARTGCACACGGKTTGGACCACAGGTGTTGCCGGTCGCCCGGCCTTCCCTGCGCGGATGGTTTTAACGGTGTCCTTCGTGCTCTCCCCGGGGAGCGATGCACTATTGCCCCCGTCGCCATGCGGATCGCTGATGCGCGCGCCCGGTCGGGCCGCCACATCACCGCAAGACTTGACGCACAGACCCCGGGCGTCAGGACCACACGACTTCTCCGTCCGCGGACGGTCCCGCCGGAGCGTCCGGGGCTGGCGCGTGCTCACCCCTGACGTCAACGAGGCCGCTGTTACTGCGCCGTGTCGTACCGCGTCGCGTAAGGCTCACGGTTGCCCGCCCTGCCATCACGCATCCCGCGCCGACGCTGCCGCGTCCACCGCMRCCCGGCCCGCRTCTCGTGACGGTCGCGAACGCCCCTTTGGCAGGGCCGAGGTGAGGCGTGTATGCCATAAATCCGAAATTCGGAAAAGGAAWATRTTTTTGCGGCGAGGGATTGACGRGGTGTTTTGCCCGACGGGTCGGGGGTGGTAGCCGCGCGCGGCGCGAGGGCGTAGGGCAGGGCTCTCAACCATACCGTCATTGCGAGGAGCTCTTGCGACGAAGCAGTCCAGACGGTCTGTGCGGACGCATCTCTGGATTGATTCGCTACGCTCGCAATGACGGAGAGGAGCCGGCGATCGTGATGCGGCGAGCCGCAAAGCGCAGTAGAATCCAGTTCAGACTCCTTCTCGTCCCGCAAGCTCTTGAAGAAGAACAAAATGTCCTCCTTAGCTACACTGGATCTTCCAGCCGGAAAAATAGGCTTCGCGGGATTTCCTCGCGGTTACGACGACGAGCCGCGAGACGCCTTCCGTGTCGAGCTGCCCGGACGTCCGATGATGTTCGGAGAGTGGCGGCCGAAGTTTGCGCCAAACGGCAACGAATTCGATGTTGAGATCGTCAGCTTCGGATACTTAGACAAAGGGCACTTGGGAAGCGCAAATCCGGCACACAGAGGGGCGCTTTCGATCTCAGACGGCGAGATACTTCGAGGCTTGATACGCGCGCTTTTCGCTGGTCAGACCGCTAATCCATCCGTTGTGCCGTTCACGAGCACCAAGGGACAGTTTCTTGGGGAAGTCCATCTTGTCCCGGGATGGCTTCTAAATACGCCATGACAGCAAAAATCAGCATTCAGCCAACGCGAGAGAGTTACTGATATGACCTTTGCCGACGGCTCGGCGATCAGCGGTTTGGCGAACTTCCTCTGGAAGGATAGCACGACTGGTGCCGCGGCAGACGTGACGTTTGCCTATCAAGCGGGAGGGGCGGCCAAGGCTGGGCTGCTGCCGGTTGTTGCGGATGGCGCATTCGGTGGCTGGGATCATCTCCGGTCTGCCGCAGGGCAGGACCACGGGCACGCGCCCGATGCGGCGCCGCCCCTTGACGTCGATCATCTGCTGTTCAATGCGATGAACCACCATGATTGGCACGTCTAAATGAGCCGTCGCTTGCGCTACGGTGTGCAAGCTTCATCTGGTTGTCCGGCGTCGTCGGCCTTTGGCGAGGCGCTGGTGGAGCGGCAGCGCGCGATTCTTCACCGAACGACGCCTTGATCCCGCGGCCTACGCCGACTGCGCCATCCGTCGCGTGCGATAGGCCTGCGGCGACATCAGGGTGAGCTTGCGAAAGGCCTTGCGGAAGCTGCTTTCGTCTTCATAGCCGGCCGCGCGCGCGATGGTCTTGATCGGCTGCGCGGTCGTCTCCAGCAGCGTGCGCGCGTGCTCGACGCGGCGACGGGTGATGAAGGCCTGCGGCGGCTCGCGCGTGAGCTCCTGAAACTTCCGGTTCAACGTGCGTTCGCTCAATCCGAGCGCGCCGGCGAGGCGCTTGACCGTCATCGGGCTCCTGCCGGTGCGGCGAACCAGCAGGTCGGCTCTGGTCAGCAGCGGGTCCTGCGAGAGCAGGTAGCCGACGGGCATGAAGATCGATTGGGTGCGCTGCGCCGTGTCGATGACGACATAGTCGGCGCAAAGTTTTGCGACCGCCTTGCCCTCGACCAGCTCGATCAGCTTGAGCAGAAGGTCGACCCACGACATCGGTCCGGCCGCGCAGACGATGCGGTCGGCCATGGTGATGACGGCGTCGGCGGCGAGATCGATCGTGGGATGTCGTTGCCGAAGCTCGCTTTGCAGCCACCAGGTGATGGTCGCGCGGCGGTTGTCGAGCAGGCCGGCGCCGGCCAGCAGGAAGACGCCGCTGCAAAATGCGCCGATCAGCCGGCCGTTGGCATGCTGCTGCCGGAGCCAGGCGCCGGCGCGCGCATATTGCGGTTGCAGCCGCTCCGCCGTGACATGATCGACGAGGCTGCCGGGGACAATGATCGCGTCGCAGCCGCCGCGCTTGCCGATCGCGCCATCGACCGCGAGCATCTGGCCGCCACCCGCGCGCACGGGCCTGCCGTCGAGCGAAAGCGTCTGCCAGGTGAAGCGGCATTTCGCGCCGCTCTGCTGCATCACGTGATTGGAGAGCGACAGGATGTCCGCGATCCCGGCCACCGACGAATGCATGCAGCCTTCCAGCGCCAGAATTGCTAGCTTCATGACATCTCCAGACCAATGCGGCGGATGATATCCCATCCGCGTCGGCGCCGCGTGGCGGATATTGCCCGATCTCTGTCTTATCCGCCACTGCCGGGCGGGCGGCATCCGATCCAATCTCCCGCCGTCGCCACACCACATGATTGGAGAGAACCATGCCTTACGTCACGATTTCCACCGTCCGCGGCATCCTCGACGCCGCGCAGAAGAAGCTGCTGCTCGAACGCGTCACCGACCTGCTGGTCGAGGTCGAAGGGCAGGGCAATCCCGATTTCCGCCGCAACGTCTGGGTCAGGATCGAGGAACAGGAGCCGTCGCACTGGTCGCTCGGCGGCATGCTGCCGACGCCGGAGATCATCGCCGGCACGTTCGGACCGATCGGGGCGGACGGCGTGAGGGTGGCACGGTCGAAGCCGTAGCAGCGCCTGGCGGGGCGGATCAGCCGAAGGCGTGGTCCGCCACTGCCTGCGCTCGACCGATCACGTTGCCGTCCCGCAAGGCCATTTCCATTGCGTTGCACAATCGCGACGTTGGCCGCCGCGCGCAGCATTGAGGTTGGCGCGACGAGCACCATATGCCCTGCAAGGGAGTCCTTGCCGTGCAGACCAAAAAGGCCGCCCTCGTTGCGGCGATTGGCGTCGTGGCTTTGATCTTCTGCCTTCCCGGCTCAGCGGAGGAGAGCGGCCGTCTTGCATTGACCGTCACGATTGACGGAGCCATCGGCCCTGCGTCGGCCAGCTACGTGAAGGAGGCACTGGCCAAGGCGAGCGAACGCCGCGCCGAGGTCGTGCTTCTGAGAATGAATACGCCCGGCGGTCTCAATTCCAGCATGCGCGAGATCATCGCGGATGTGCTCGCTTCGCCCATTCCCGTCATCGGTTACGTCGCTCCCTCCGGCGCCCATGCGGCGAGTGCGGGGACCTATATCCTCTATGCGACCCACATCGCGGCGATGGCGCCGGGCACCAATATCGGTGCGGCGACGCCGGTGCAGATTGGTGGACCGCTGCCGGGTCTGCCGGGCGGCACCCCCGACAAGGGCGGCAAGGACAAGAAGGACGGCGACCAGCAAAGCGAGTCCAAGGAGCAGCCCAAGGAACAGCCCAAGGATGCGATGACGGCAAAGGCGACCAATGATGCGGTCGCTTTCATCCGCAGCCTTGCGGAGCTGCGCAACCGCAATGCGGACTGGGCCGAGAAGGCGGTCCGCGAGGCTGCCACGCTCTCCGCCAATGCCGCGCTACAGGCCCATGCCATCGATCTCGTCGCGCGCGATCAGGCTGAATTGCTGAGAGAGATCGATGGCCGTGTGGTCGAGGTTGCCGGCGGCAAGACGCAACGCCTGGCGACGAAGGATGCCGTCGTCGAAGTCGTCGACCCCGGATGGATATCCCGTTTCCTGGCGGTCATCACCGATCCGAACGTGGCGTTCATTCTCCTGATGGTCGGCATCTACGGCCTGATCTTCGAGTTCATGTCTCCCGGTGCGGTCGCCCCGGGAGTCGTCGGCGCGATCTGCCTGCTGGTCGGCCTCTATGCACTCAATCTGCTACCGATCAACTATGCCGGCCTCGCCCTCATGTTGATCGGCATCGTGCTGCTCACCGTCGAAGCCTTCAATCCGACCGTGGTGATTGGTCTCGGCGGGATCATCGCGTTCCTGCTCGGCGCTCTGATGCTGTTCAGGGGCGAGGCGCCCGGCTACCACCTGTCATGGTGGGTGATCGGCACCACTGCGGCTGTGTTCATCGGCTTTGGGCTTGTCGTGCTTGGATCGCTTCGGCGCGCCGGCAATGCTCCCGCACGGGTCGGCGCGCAGGCGATGCGAGGCTTGCCTGCCGAGATTCTCGACTGGAACGGAACCGAAGGTCATGTCTTCGCCCATGGCGAGCGCTGGCAGGCGCAGGGCGCCGAAACCTTCAAGCCCGGAGACATGGCCGAGGTCGCCAACGTCGTCGACTTGACGCTGCTGATAAGGCGCGCGCCGGCCCGGACCGGCGAAGGAGGACCATCATGATGCTGGAATATCTGACCTATGCGGCACTCGCGCTGCTCGTCATCGTATTTCTATCCCAGGCCATTCGAATCCTGCGCGAATACGAGCGTGGCGTCATCTTTACGCTCGGCCGCTTCACGGGCGTGAAGGGCCCGGGCCTCATCATCCTCATTCCGGTCGTGCAGCAGCTCGTCAAGGTTGACCTGCGGGTGATGGTGCAGGTCGTGCCGCCCCAGGACGTGATTTCGCGGGACAACGTGTCCGTCAAGGTCAACGCCGTTCTGTACTTTCGCATCGTCGATCCCGAACGCGCCATCATCAAGGTCGGCGATTACATGGCCGCGACCAGCCAGCTCGCCCAGACGACGCTGCGCTCGGTGCTCGGCAAGCATGAGCTCGACGAGATGCTCGCCGAGCGCGACAGGCTGAACGCCGACATCCAGGAGATCCTCGACAAGCAGACCGACATCTGGGGCATCAAGGTCACCGGCATCGAGATCAAGGACATCGATCTCAACGAAACCATGGTGCGCGCCATCGCCAAGCAGGCCGAGGCGGAGCGGTTGCGGCGCGCCAAGGTCATCAATGCGATGGGCGAGCAGCAGGCGGCCGAAAAGCTCGTCGAGGCCGGCCGGATCCTCGCGCAGGAGCCGCAGGCGATGCAGCTGCGTTACTTCGCGGCTCTGCACGACATCGCCGGAGAACGGTCGTCGACCATCGTGTTTCCGCTGCCGACCGGCCTGCTCGATCATTTCCTGCCGCGGCGTGACAATTCGTAGCCGGGAGGTTCTGCGCTCTCAAATAAAAAAGGCGCCCCTCGCGGAGCGCCTTTTGCTTGTCGCATACAGTTCGAGCAGCTTAGCCCGAATAGTACATGTCGAACTCGATCGGGTGTGGGGTCATTTCGAAGCGCTCGACTTCGGTCATCTTCAGCTCGATGTAGCTGTCGATGAAGTCGTCGTCGAACACGCCGCCGGCCTTCAGGAAGGCGCGGTCCTTGTCGAGGTTTTCGAGCGCCTCGCGAAGCGAGCCGCACACCGTCGGGATCTGCTTCAGCTCTTCCTTCGGCAGATCGTAGAGGTCCTTGTCCATCGCCGGACCCGGATCGATCTTGTTCTTGATGCCGTCGAGGCCGGCCATCAGCATCGCGGCGAAGCCGAGATAGGGATTGGCGAGCGGATCGGGGAAGCGCACCTCGACACGCTTGGCCTTCGGCGAAGCGGTGTAGGGGATGCGGCAGGAGGCCGAGCGGTTGCGCGCGGAGTAGGCGAGCAGCACGGGGGCCTCATAGCCCGGGACCAGGCGCTTGTAGGAGTTGGTCGACGGGTTGGTGAAGGCGTTGATCGCCTTGGCGTGCTTGATGATGCCGCCGATGTAGTGGAGGCAGGTCTCCGACAGGTCGGCGTACTTGTTGCCGGCGAACACCGGCTTGCCGTCCTTCCAGATCGACTGGTGCACGTGCATGCCCGAGCCGTTGTCGCCATAGACCGGCTTCGGCATGAAGGTGGCGGTCTTGCCGTAGATGTGGGCGACCTGGTGGATGCAGTATTTGTAGATCTGCAGATGGTCGGCCATCAGCGTCAGCGTGTCGAACTTCATGCCGAGCTCGTGCTGGGCGGAGGCGACCTCGTGGTGATGCTTCTCGACCTTGACGCCCATCTTGGCCATGGCGCCGAGCATCTCCGAACGCATGTCCTGCACGGAATCCTGCGGCGGGACCGGGAAGTAGCCGCCCTTGGTGCGGACGCGGTGGCCGAGATTGCCGCCTTCATATTCGGTGTCGGAGTTGGTCGGCAGCTCCGAGGAGTCGAGCCTGAAGCCGGTGTTGTAGGGGCTGGAGGAGAAGCGCACGTCGTCGAACACGAAGAACTCGGCTTCGGGACCGACGAAGACGGTGTCGCCCACGCCCATCGACTTCACCATCGCCTCGGCCTTCTTGGCGATGCCGCGGGGGTCGCGGTTGTAGGGCTCGCCCGTGGTCGGCTCGAGCACGTCGCAGGTGATGACCATGGTGGTCTCGGCGAAGAACGGATCGATCGTCGCGGTCACCGGATCGGGCATCAGGCACATGTCGGACTCGTTGATCGCCTTCCAGCCGGCGATCGAGGAGCCGTCGAACATCGTCCCTTCGGCGAAAATGTCGTCATCGATCATGCCGACGTCGAACGTCACGTGCTGCCACTTGCCGCGCGGATCGGTGAAGCGCAGGTCGACGTATTTGACGTCGTTGTCCTTGATCGATTTCAGGACGTCTTTGGCGGTCTTCATGCATACCCCTTTTGGCTCTGCGGGTCGGTTTCCAGATGAGCAAAATTATTCTCGCTTTTCGGCGAGTTTTGCGCGACCGCACAAACGAAATCAGGCCGCCGAAGCAGCCTTATTTCCTGTCAGAGTGTCGCAAAATGCGGGATAGCACCCGGCTCAGATAGCGTCCAGCCCGGATTCGCCGGTCCGGATGCGGATCGCCTCTTCGATGTTGGAGACGAAAATCTTGCCGTCGCCGATGCGGCCGGTCTGTGCGGCCCGCCGGATCGCGTCGATGGCACGCTCGACCAGATCGTCGCCGATCACGATCTCGATCTTCACCTTGGGCAGGAAATCCACGATGTATTCTGCGCCGCGGTACAGCTCGGCATGGCCCTTCTGGCGGCCGAAACCCTTGGCCTCCGTCACGGTGATGCCCTGAAGGCCGACTTCCTGAAGCGCTTCCTTCACCTCGTCGAGCTTGAACGGCTTGATGATGGCTTCGATTTTCTTCACTGCGCGCCTCCCGGCCTTTCGATCAAATAGCAACGTCTTCGTCAGGATGCGCTTTTATCACGCACGAACTTGTCTTCGCTGTACCGGGATGCCTGACCAACCCGGCGGCGGCCGGCCACACCCTCATGAAATGCCAGTGAGCACGACGAACCGAAGTGGCTTCCTCGAAAGCAGGGTCTATGCCAAGTTGCAAATACCCTGATTATTGGAGCGTTATCAGCCTATTAACGAGCATCTCTGATAGGTGGTGCCGACCGGCCCAAAATACCGAAGACTACGAAATAGGCAAACGGTCAATGTGTGTGCAGGTATCTCTTCCGTGTATGGGATCGGCATGGAAGATGCCTCTCGAACAGGCGTTTGTACCAGGGAAGTGGCATGGAAGTACTGACCAACGCTGAAATGCAGCGGGCCGACCAGCTCAGCATCGCGGCCGGCACGCCCGGCTTCAAGCTGATGCTGAGCGCCGGGCAGGCGGTCGCTGAGGCCGCCAACGCGCTGGTGGAGGAGGGCCCGATCCTGATCGTGGCCGGTCCGGGCAACAATGGCGGCGACGGTTTTGTCGCAGCCGCCGAACTCGCCGCCCAGGGCCGCGAGGTGTCGGTGATCCTGATGTGCGAGCGCGATCAGCTCCAGGGCGATGCCGCCTCCGCGGCGCGCGGCTGGAAGCATCCGGTGCTCCCGTTCAATCCGCAGGCGATCGGGAGGCCGGCGCTGATCATCGACGCATTGTTCGGCGCGGGCTTGAGCCGGCCCGTCGACGGCGAGGCGCGCGAGATGATCGCGGCGATCAACGCCAACGGCGCGCCGGTGCTCGCCGTCGACCTGCCGAGCGGGATCAACGGCACCAGCGCAGCCGTGATGGGCGTGGCGGTGAACGCCACCGAGACCGTCACCTTCTTCCGCAAGAAGCCGGCGCATCTGCTGCTGCCGGGGCGGGTGCATTGCGGCGCCGTCCGCGTCGCCGACATCGGCATTGACGCCCAGGTGCTGGACGAGATCGGGCCGCGGATCTTCGAGAACGATCCGGATTTCTGGAGCGCAGCCTTTCCGGTGCCCCGGATCGACGGCCATAAATACGCGCGAGGCCACGTGCTGGCCGTCTCGGGCGACGCGGCTGCCACCGGCGCGGCGCGGCTCGCCGCGCGCGGTGCGCTGCGCGCCGGCGCCGGCCTGGTGACGCTGGCGAGCCCGCGCGATGCGCTCGCGATCAACGCAAGCGCGTTGACCGCGGTGATGGTCCGTCCCGTCGATACCGCGGTCGAGTTCGCCGAGCTCCTCGGCGACAAGCGCTACAACACCTGCATGATCGGCCCCGGCGCGGGCATCGGCGAGCGGACCTGCGACTTTGTCCACACCGCGCTCACGGCACAGCGGCATCTGGTGCTCGATGCCGATGCGCTGACGAGCTTTGCCGCAAACCCCGAGCGCCTGTTTGAATCGATCAAGTCCTCGCACGACAATGCGGTGGTGCTGACGCCGCATGAGGGCGAGTTTCCGCGGCTGTTCTCCGATCTCAGCAACAAGCATCCCGGCCGCTCCAAGCTCGAGCGCGTTCGCGCCGCCGCCGAACGTTCCGGCGCCGTGGTGCTGCTGAAGGGGCCGGATACCACCATCGCCGCGCCCGACGGCCGCGCCACCATCGCCGCCAACGCGCCGCCCTGGCTGGCCACAGCCGGTGCCGGCGACGTGCTCTCCGGCGTCATCGCAGGGCTTTTGGCGCAGGGTGTGCCGGCGTTCGAAGCCGCCAGCATCGGCGTGTGGATGCACGGCGAGGCGGCAAGCGAGGCGGGGCCGGGGCTGATCGCGGAAGATCTCACCGAGACCCTGCCGGCCGTGCACCGGCGGATTTATGGTGCGCTGGGGATCGAGTACTGAGCACTTGCTTCACGTGCGCCACGTAGGGTGGGCAAAGCGAAGCGTGCCCACCATGCCTACCAACGTCAGGAAAATGGTGGGCACGGCGCGAAGAGCGCCTTTGCCCACCCTACAGAGCGGAGCGCTCACTCCACCGCGTACCAGCGCACCAGCCGCGGCGCGGCCCAGTCGGTCACGACGGATTCGATCAGCCATCGCCCGGGCGAGGTTGCGGCGAACGCGATGCGCTGGGTCTGGCCGGGCTCGATCGCGAGCGTGTCGAGCCAGTAGGGCTTCCAGCCATCGTCGAGCCGGTCGAGCAGGCGGAAATGGTGGGCGTGCAGGTGGAAGACGGTGGTGACGGGGGCGGGGTTCTTCAGGGCCAGTACGACGGTGCGGCCGGTCTTGGCGCGGAAAGCCGGTTCGGAGGCGGTGGAGAAATTTGCCGGCCGTGTCCAAGCGGCGTCGGGTGCGCCGAGCGCGACATCGAACCGCAGGGCGCCTCTCAGATCGAGCTTCTCTGGCAGGTCGTTCGAAGGGAGCGGTGGTGGGGGCAACAGCGGTGCGCGCCGTTCTCGATTGCCTGAGATCGTCAGGCTCCCGACCCGGCGTGCCGCTTTGCCGTCATGCAGAACGAACGCTGCCGAGGTGGTGGTATCCACGAAGGCGTCGGCACGGGCGCCGGGGGCCAACACCAGGGCACCGTTGCGCGCCGGGAACGGCTCGGCCGGCTGGCCGTCCAGCGCCATCATCTGGACCTCGTGGTTATCCAATTTGATCGCCAGAACAGAACGTTGCGAGCCGTTGATGAAGCGTAGCCGCAGCCGCTCATTGGCCGCGGCTGAGAGTTCGAATGAAGTCTGCCCGTTGATTGTATAAAGCGGGGTCGTGTCCTTCGGGTCCTGGCCCGGGGGAAGCGCGGTCCCATCGGGCCGCAGGCGCCATTCCTCGATCAAGAGGACCACGTCACGATCGACGGCGACCCGGTTGGTCTCGGCGGCGATGACCGGAAGCGGGCGCGCGGGCTGCTTCTGACCATCCTCGAAGAGCCGAAAGTCGGCCAGCAGGGTTCCCGCGTAGGGTACTGAAATAATTGATGTTTCGGTCGCGTCGGGCGCCGTCGGCGCGCGTCCCCGCAACGGGTCGGCGGCGGCCGGGCCATTGAGGCCGTACCAGGCTGGCGCAAGCGGCACAGGCAGGTCGTTCCGGAAGACCACTTCGCAGCGGTCAAAACGCTTGAGACGGACGTCGCCGAGATGGCTTACGGCGGCCAGCTCCCAGATTGGTGTGGCCGGCTGCCCCGGCCTGAGAGCCAGCGTGGCCGGCCTGGCTTGAAGGGCGAGCTGGGCGGTCACGAGCGGGCCTGCGCCGCCCGCCATCAACCCGGCGGCAGAGGCTCCAAGGCCGGCCAGAACCTCACGCCGAGTCGGGTCAAAAATCCGCAGTTTCATGGCTCGATCCGGACCATGCCGCGCTGGATAAGTCCAGCCGTCGTGCCTACGTCAAGCGTGCCTCCAGGCGGCCATTTTTTTGCTGCGAACAGTCAGGCACATGCTATAAGCCCGGCCGCCCGCAGCATCGCGGCCGGTCTTGATGCAAATTCACGCGGGCGTGGCGGAACTGGTAGACGCGCTGGATTTAGGTTCCAGTGACGAAAGTTGTGGGGGTTCGAGTCCCTCCGCCCGCACCAAGCGCTTTCAGCGTTTGCACGGATTACCGAAGGGCCTGCTCCGCACGGATGTTTTTCCGTCTGGAGCCGGGTCTGATGAACCCACCGGCGCAAGGGCATTGGCCTCGCGCGCCGGACCGATTGATGACAGCGTCCCGACGCATGCGTGCCGGGGCCGAACGAGAAGAAGATTGGACGCCATGCAGGTCACAGAAACCCTCTCGGAAGGTTTGAAGCACGAGTTCAAGATCAGCGTTCCCGCGTCTGATCTGGACGCCAAGGCCGGCGCCAAGCTCGTCGACCTCAAGGACAAGGTGCGCATCAACGGCTTCCGTCCCGGCAAGGTGCCGGTCGGCCACCTGAAGAAGGTCTATGGCCGCTCGGTGATGGCCGAGACCATCGACCAGACCATCCGCGACACCAACACGCAGCTGTTCTCCGAGCGCGGCTTCCGCCTCGCGACCGAGCCGAAGATCACGATGCCGACCGAGCAGAGCGAGGTCGAGGAGCTGCTTTCGGGCAAGACCGATCTGACCTACACGGTCGCGATCGAGGTGGTGCCGTCGATTGCGCTCGCCGACTTCAAGAGTTTCCAGGTCGAGAAGCCGGTCGCGGACGTCTCCGACGCCGATGTCGACGAGGCGATCAAGCGCATTGCCGATTCGAACCGCGGCTATGCCGCGAAGGCCGAGGGCGCCAAGGCCGAATCCGGCGACCGCGTCACCATCAGCTTCAAGGGCACCATCAACGGCGAAGCCTTCGAGGGCGGCGCCGGCGAAGGCATCCAGGTCGTGATCGGCTCCAACACCTTCATCCCCGGCTTCGAGGAGCAGCTCACCGGTATCGGCGCGGGCGAGACCCGCACGCTGAAGGTCGCGTTCCCGAAGAACTACATGAACGACAAGCTCGCCGGCCAGCCGGCCGAGTTCGAGACCACCGCGACGCTGATCGAGGCGCCGCAGGACGTCGCGATCGACGACGAGTTCGCCAAGACGCTCGGCCTCGAATCGCTGGACAAGCTGAAGGAAGCCGCGCGCGAGCGTCTGGTCGCCGAGTTCGCGACCGCGACGCGCCAGCGCGTCAAGCGCACGCTGCTCGACCGCCTCGACGAGGCGCATCGCTTCGAGGCGCCGCCGTCGCTGGTCGACGAGGAGTTCAATCTGATGTGGAACTCGGTCAAGGCCGAGATGGACTCCGCCGGCAAGACCTTCGCCGACGAGGACACCACCGAGGATGCCGCGAAGGAGGAGTACCGCAAGATCGCCGACCGCCGCGTGCGGCTCGGCCTCGTGCTGTCGGAGATCGGCGAGAAGAACAAGATCACCGTGACCGACGACGAGGTCGGCCGCGCCGTGATCGAGCGGGCCCGCCAGATGCCGGGCCGCGAGAAGGAAGTCTGGGACTATTACCGCAGCAATGCCCAGGCGCTGGCCCAGCTTCGTGCACCGATCTACGAGGACAAGGTCGTCGACTTCATCCTCGAGCTCGCCAACGTGACCGAGAAGAAGGTTTCGCGCGAGGACCTCTACAAGGACGAGGAGGCGGAAAAGACCGCCGCCTGAAGGCATTGAGAAAGCCTTCTATTAAGGATGATCTGCCTAAGAAGCCCAGCTAGCCAGGTGGCCGGCTGGGCCAGTTCGCGCGAATCAGATTCAACTGCCGCGTGGATTAAGCGTTAATTCGGTCCGCACTTGTCTGGCGCGAATTGGGCTATATCTGTCGGTACACCCTGTACCCAAAAGTCTTCTATCAAAGTCCTGCATCACGGGCGTCCATCGGCCTTCCGGCAAACCCAGCCAAGAAATTGGCAGCCAGGACCGGCAATGTCCGCCTCCGAAAACCCTAGGTGACTCATGCGCGATCCGGTTGAAACCTACATGAACCTCGTGCCCATGGTGGTCGAGCAGACCAACCGTGGCGAGCGCGCCTACGACATCTTCTCGCGCCTGTTGAAGGAACGCATCATCTTCCTGACCGGGCCGGTCGAGGACGGCATGTCGACGCTGGTCGTCGCGCAGCTCCTGTTCCTCGAGGCGGAAAATCCGAAGAAGGAAATCTCGATGTACATCAACTCGCCGGGCGGCGTGGTGACGTCGGGCCTTGCGATCTACGACACCATGCAGTTCATCCGCCCGCCGGTGTCGACGCTGTGCACGGGGCAGGCCGCCTCGATGGGCTCGCTGCTGCTCGCCGCCGGCGAGAAGGACATGCGCTTCTCGCTGCCGAACGCGCGCATCATGGTGCACCAGCCTTCCGGCGGCTTTCAGGGCCAGGCCACCGACATCATGCTGCACGCCCAGGAAATCCTGAACCTGAAGAAGCGGCTCAACGAGATCTACGTCAAGCACACCGGCCAGACCTACAAGGCGATCGAGGACGCGCTGGAACGCGACAAGTTCCTGACCGCGTCCGACGCCAAGGAGTTCGGCCTCGTCGACAAGGTCATCGACAAGCGCGCCGAGGAACCGGCAGCGAAGCCCCAATAACGCGACCGGGGCAGCAACGTCGCTCCTGGGGTACCTCTTGGGGATTCCCTGGGGATCGGCAAGGCGCGACGTTGACGTTAACGGCGCACTTCGCACGGGCGCAAAATGCAATTTTGCGCCCCGCGGCAGGCAGAAAGTTCCGCTTTCGTGCTTGTTTTTCGTGGCAATCCAGCAACGCCGGGGTGATTTCGATCACTTCGCCCGTGCCAAGACGTGAAATCACGGTATTGTCACGGGTAGCCGGCGGCCCCCCGATTAGCGAATTCTTGATAGTCGGGTGACAGCATGGTTGGCTACGATTGATCGGCTAAGATCGCGGAGAATCGAGTGACCGTGATTCGCACGGGATGTAACGCGTAGGGTCTTTTTTGGTACGGAATTTGCTCTATTTGAACCTTGTGCCGGCCGCGTGCCGGAATGGGGCGATCGAGCGGACGAGATCGAACCGCGGACGGAGACATGAATGAGTAAAGTCGGCACGAGCGACTCCAAGAACACGCTGTATTGCTCGTTCTGCGGCAAGAGCCAGCACGAAGTCCGTAAACTGATCGCGGGTCCCACGGTCTTCATTTGCGACGAGTGCGTCGAGCTCTGCATGGACATCATCCGCGAGGAAAACAAATCCTCGCTGGTCAAGTCGCGCGACGGCATTCCGACGCCGAAGGAAATCTGCAAGGTCCTGGACGATTACGTGATCGGCCAGAGCCATGCCAAGAAGGTCCTGTCGGTCGCGGTGCACAACCACTACAAGCGCCTCAACCACCAGACCAAGCACAACGACGTCGAGCTCGCGAAGTCGAACATCCTGCTGATCGGTCCGACCGGCTCGGGCAAGACGCTGCTCGCGCAGACGCTCGCCCGCATCCTGGACGTGCCGTTCACGATGGCGGACGCGACGACGCTGACCGAAGCCGGCTATGTCGGCGAGGACGTCGAGAACATCATCCTGAAGCTGCTCCAGGCCGCCGACTACAACGTCGAGCGCGCTCAGCGCGGCATCGTCTATATCGACGAAATCGACAAGATCAGCCGCAAGTCCGACAACCCCTCGATCACGCGCGACGTGTCGGGTGAGGGCGTGCAGCAGGCGCTGTTGAAGATCATGGAAGGCACGGTGGCTTCGGTCCCGCCGCAGGGCGGCCGCAAGCATCCGCAGCAGGAGTTCCTGCAGGTGGATACCACCAACATCCTGTTCATCTGCGGCGGTGCCTTCTCGGGCCTCGAGAAGATCATCTCGGCGCGCGGACGTTCGACCTCGATCGGTTTCGCCGCTCAGGTGCTGGCGCCGGAAGATCGCCGCACCGGCGAGATCTTCCGTCACGTCGAGCCCGAGGATCTCTTGAAGTACGGCCTGATCCCCGAGTTCGTCGGCCGCCTGCCGGTGGTCGCGACGCTGGAGGATCTCGACGAGACCTCGCTCAAGAAGATCCTGGTCGAGCCGAAGAACGCGCTGGTGAAGCAGTATCAGCGCCTGTTCGAGATGGAGAACATCGAGCTGACCTTCGCCGACGAGGCGCTTGGCGCGGTCGCCCGCAAGGCGATCGAGCGCAAGACCGGCGCACGTGGCCTGCGTTCGATCCTCGAGGCGATCCTGCTCGAGACCATGTTCGACCTTCCGGGCCTCGAAGGTGTGGAAGAAGTCGTGATCTCGCGCGAAGTGGTGGAAGGCACGGCCCGTCCGCTCTACATCTACGCCGATCGCTCGGATCGCGCGGTCGAGAACGCCAGCGCCTGAACCACGGCGCTGGGGGCTCAAATCGTCCTGTCAGAATGACGGCTGCGGATTGTATTTCCGCAGCCGGTGTTGCGTCGCTTATCCGCGTGCGTAAGCGCCTGATGGCGCGCGTTTTTCAATGACTTGACACCCCCCCGGTCGATAGCCACCTAATGTCGGCGGCGAGCGAAAATTCTCTTCAAAGATTCGCCTCAGTTCCGATCCGGCAAGCCCGGTCCAACCTACCAATGGTAGACCGGTTTTGTGGATCACCTCGGCACCTTGTGGCGGTTGCGCATGAGCATGGCGGGCTGCGTGCAAGGGGGCAAAGCAAAAGGAAAAGGCCATGACTAATCCCAAACCCAGGCCAACCATCGTCCATGGCGAAACGCACGCTTATCCCGTGTTGCCGCTGCGCGATATCGTCGTCTTCCCGCACATGATCGTGCCGCTCTTCGTTGGCCGCGAGAAGTCGATCCGCGCGCTCGAAGAGGTGATGAAGAACGATGCGCTGATCATGCTCGCGACGCAGAAGAACGCGTCCGACGATGATCCGGCGCCCGATGCCATTTACGAGACCGGTACGCTTGCCAGCGTGCTCCAGCTCTTGAAGCTTCCCGACGGCACCGTGAAGGTGCTGGTCGAAGGGCTCGAGCGTGCGCGCGTGCAGAAGTACACCGATCGCGCCGACTATTATGAAGCGACCGCGATTGCGCTCGCCGACACCGATGCGAAGTCGGTCGAGGCCGAGGCCATGGCGCGCTCGGTCGTGTCCGACTTCGAGAGCTATGTGAAGCTCAACAAGAAGATCTCGGCCGAGGTCGTCGGCGTCGTGCAGGCGATCACCGATTTCGCCAAGCTCGCCGACACGGTCGCCTCGCATCTCGCCGTCAAGATCGCCGACCGGCAGGGCATCCTGGAGACGCTGTCGGTCACGCAGCGCCTGGAGAAGGTGCTCGGCCTGATGGAGAGCGAGATCTCGGTGCTCCAGGTCGAGAAGCGCATCCGCTCGCGCGTCAAGCGCCAGATGGAGAAGACCCAGCGCGAGTATTATCTCAACGAGCAGATGAAGGCGATCCAGAAGGAACTCGGCGACGACGACGGTCGCGACGAGCTCGCCGATCTCGAGGAGAAGATCTCCAAGACCAAGCTCAGCAAGGAAGCGCGCGAGAAGGCGCAGCACGAGCTGAAGAAGCTGCGCCAGATGTCGCCGATGTCCGCGGAAGCGACGGTGGTGCGCAACTATCTGGATTGGCTGTTGTCGATCCCGTGGAACAAGAAGTCCAAGGTGAAGAAGGATCTGGAAGCCGCCCAGGCGGTGCTGGATGCCGATCACTACGGGCTGGAAAAGGTCAAGGACCGTATCGTCGAGTATCTCGCGGTGCAGTCGCGCGCCAACAAGCTGACCGGACCGATCCTGTGCCTCGTCGGGCCTCCCGGCGTCGGCAAGACCTCGCTCGGCAAGTCGATCGCGAAGGCGACGGGGCGCGAATTCGTGCGCGTCTCGCTCGGCGGCGTGCGCGACGAGGCCGAGATCCGCGGTCACCGCCGCACCTATATCGGCTCGATGCCCGGCAAGATCATCCAGTCGATGCGCAAGGCGAAGTCGTCCAATCCGCTGTTCCTGCTGGACGAGATCGACAAGATGGGCGCCGATTTCCGCGGCGACCCGTCCTCGGCGCTGCTCGAGGTCCTGGACCCCGAGCAGAACGGGACCTTCAACGACCACTATCTCGAGGTCGACTACGATCTCTCCAACGTGATGTTCATCACGACCGCGAATACGCTCAATATTCCGGGCCCGCTGATGGACCGCATGGAGATCATCCGGATCGCGGGCTACACCGAGAACGAGAAGGTCGAGATCGCGCGCAAGCACCTCATCCCGAACGCGGTGTCCAAGCACGGCCTGGACTCCAAGGAGTTCTCGATCGACGACGACGCGCTGCTGCTGTTGATCCGCCGCTACACCCGCGAAGCGGGCGTGCGTAACCTGGAGCGTGAGCTTTCGACACTCGCCCGCAAGGCGGTGAAGGAGCTGATGATCTCCAAGAAGAAGTCGGTCAAGGTCACCGAGAAGACTCTCGAAGAGTTTCTGGGCGTGCCGAAGTACCGCTTCGGCGAGATCGAGAGCGAGCCGCAGGTCGGCATCGTCACCGGCCTTGCCTGGACCGATGTCGGCGGCGAGCTCTTGACCATCGAAGGCGTCATGATGCCGGGCAAGGGCAAGATGACGGTCACCGGCAATCTGCGCGACGTGATGAAGGAATCGATCTCGGCGGCGGCGTCCTACGTCCGCTCGCGCGCGATCGTCTACGGCATCGAGCCGCCGCTGTTCGACCGGCGCGACATCCACGTGCACGTGCCGGAGGGCGCAACCCCGAAGGACGGTCCGTCCGCGGGCGTGGCGATGGCCACCGCGATCATCTCGGTCATGACCGGCATCCCGGTCCGCCATGATGTCGCGATGACCGGCGAGATCACGCTGCGCGGCCGCGTGCTGCCGATCGGCGGCCTGAAGGAGAAGCTGCTGGCTGCCGCCCGCGGCGGCATCAAGACGGTGCTGATCCCCGAGGACAACGCCAAGGATCTCACGGAGATTTCCGATGCGATCAAGGGCGGCATGGAGATCATCCCGGTCTCCCGTCTCGACGACGTCGTCGCCAAGGCGCTGGTGAAGAAGCCGGTGCCGATCGTCTGGGAAGAGGACACCAAGGTGACGGTGAAGCCGGACGGCGACGAAGCCGCCGGCGGCCTGACCGCTCACTAAGCTCCATCGAAAGATGATAAAACGGCGCCTTCGGGCGCCGTTTTTGTTTTGGGGGACGAGGGCCATGCAGATCGACGGACAATGTCATTGCGGGCAGGTCACCTACGCCGCCGAGATCGACCCCGAGGCCGTCTCGATCTGCCATTGCCGGGACTGCCAGACCCTCACCGGATCGCCGTTTCGGGTGACGGCGGTCTGTTCCGGTGCCGACGTCCGGCTGACCGGCGGAACGCCAAAGATCTACGGCAAGCGTGGCGACAATGGCCGGATGCGCTTCCAGCATTTTTGCGCCGACTGCGGTTCCCCGCTGTTCACCAGCGGCGAGGGCGACCAGGCCGACGATTGGGGCATCCGCTGGGGCTCAATCCGCCAGCGCGACGCGCTGCGGCCGAGCCGCCAGATCTGGTGCCAGTCGGCGGCGGTGTGGATCGACGCGGTGCCGGGGCTGCCGGGGCGGCCGGGGGATTGAGACCGGAGGATTGACGTTCCGTACTTGCCCGCACGGGGCGGGTGGGGATAAAGAGGCGGCGAGGGCGATTAGCTCAGCTGGTTAGAGCATCTCGTTTACACCGAGAGGGTCCGCGGTTCGAATCCGTGATCGCCCACCATTCCCAGAGACATGTCGGCTTGGCGACCTGCGCGCCCGGCTGAATGCGGCAGAGCTGGACGCTACCGGCATGGGGCAATCCGGCCATGTTTGTCATCGAGGACGAATTACATGCCGAGCCGCAAGGTCAATTTCAGACGCGTCAGCAGGCCGTCGCAGAGTTGCGGCGACTAGCTGCGATTCCCTGGGACGAAGAGCCCAATTGTGCGCCGTGCACCAATTGGCGCAATTGTGGTCGCCGATATGAGTTGATCGAGTACGATGACAGTGTCAGGCCCTGGGCCGAGCTGTCCCGTACGCTCCTCCTTGAGATTTCTGCTGCTGGCGTGCAGTGGGTTACCGAGACGTAGAATAGCAGCGATCAAGAGGCCCCGATGCAACAGCCAAGCGGACACGAGCAGAACGCCGACCAGATCGCCTATTGGAACGGCCCGGGCGGGCAGCGCTGGGCCGATCGCCACGGGGCGCAGGAGCGGCTGCTCGGGCCGATCGCCGACGCTCTGCTCGACCGCGCCAAGCCGAAGCCGGGCGAGCGCGTGATCGACGTCGGCTGCGGCTCGGGTGCGACCACATTCGCGTTCGCGAAGGCGGTGGCGCCGAACGGTTTTGCGCTCGGCCTCGACGTCTCCGACCCGATGCTGTCGCAGGCGCGTGCGCTGGCGCCGAAAGATCTGCCGCTGGATTTCGTGCTGGCGGATGCGACGGTGCATCCGTTCGAGCCGGCAAGCTTTGACCTGCTGGCCTCACGCTTCGGCGTGATGTTCTTTGCCGATCCGATCGCGTCCTTCACCAACCTTCGTCGCGCGCTAAAACCGTCGGGACGGCTGGCATTTGCCTGCTGGCGCGAGCCGAAGGAAAATCCCTGGATGATGGCGCCGCTGATGGCGGTCTACAAGCACGTGCCGAAAATGCCGCCGGTCGGGCCGGAGGAGCCGGGCCCGTTCGCCTTCGCATCCGAAGAGCGTGTGACGCGCATCCTGAAAGGGGCGGGCTTCGTCGACGTGGCGATGGAGCCGCACAATCTCGCGATGGATGTCGCCATCGGCGGCGGGCTCGAGGCGGCGGTCGACGGTGCCTTGCAGATCGGCCCGGCCAGCCGCGCACTCCAGGGCCATCCACCGGAAACCTATGAAGCCGCAAAAGCCTCGATCCGCGAGATGCTCGCGCCGTTCCTGAAGGGGCAGAGCGTGGCGTTGCAGGGTGCGATCTGGATCGTGACGGCGAAGGCGGCGTAGGTGCGGCTGTTCATACATCGCCACATACTCAGTGTCGTCCCGGCGAAGGCCGGGACCCATACCCCCACGGAGCGGTTGTAGCGCAACGCCGACAACCACGAGTCTTCGCCAAACGATGTTCTGTGGTTATGGGTCCCGGCCTTCGCCGGGACGACATCTCAAGATTGGGCGGCACCGAAGACTCCTCACACCACATCATCCGGCGCCAGCGCGCAGCCATTGTCGGGATGCGTTTCCACCTGAAGCGTGGTGTGGCCGATGCGGAATGATGCTTTCAGCGCCTGCGCCGTCTCCATCAGAAAATCGTCGCCGGCGCTGCCGGGCATGACGAGGTGACAGGTCAGCGCCGTTTCGGTGGTCGAGATCGGCCAGACGTGGAGATCGTGGATCCCTGAGACGCCCGGTCGCGCCAGCAGAAACGCCCTGATCGCGGCGAGGTCGGTGCCCTTTGGTGCTGCCGCCATCGACATGTCGATGGAGCCGCGCAGCAGGCTGGTGGTGCTCCAGAGGATGGTGGCGCAGATGACGAGGCTGGTGACGGGATCGAGCCAGAGCCAGCCGGTCCAGATGATCAGCGCCGCCGAGACCACGACGCCGAGCGACACGGCGGCGTCGGCCGCCATGTGCAGGTAAGCGCCCTCGATGTTGATGTCGTCCTTGCGTCCGCGCGCGAACAGCAGGGCGGTGAAGCCGTTGACGAGGATGCCGATGCCGGCGACCACCATCACGGTGACGCCCGCGACCGGCTCGGGCTCGCGCAGCCGCAGGATTGCCTCCCAGCCGATCGCGCCGGTCGCGACCAGCAGGAACACCGCGTTCGCGAGCGCCGCCAGGATGGTGGATGCGCGCAGGCCGTAGGTGAAGCGGCCGCTCGGTGCCCGCCTGGCCGCGATCGATGCGCCCCAGGCCACGACCAGGCCGAGCACATCGGACAGGTTATGGCCGGCATCGGCAAGCAGCGCGGTGGAGTTGCCGATATAGCCGTAAATGGCTTCGGCTACGACCAGCGCGATGTTGAGCGAAATGCCGATCGCGAATGCCCTGCCGAAATCGGCGGGCGCATGGACATGCGCGTGGCCAAGACCATGATCGTGGCCATGATCGTGACTATGGGCATGGCTGTGGTCGTGACCATGGCCATGATCATCCGCGTGGCCGCCATGATCATGGTGGTGGCCGTGATGGTCGTGCCCGCCCACCGCTAGCGCTCCCCGGAAGCTGCCAAATCAGGCCGCATTGTAGGCGTTTCGCGCGCTCCGTCACGCCGGAACAGCATATAGAGCGCCGGCAGCACCAGCAGCGTCAGCACGGTCGAGGAGATGATGCCGCCGATCACGACGGTCGCAAGCGGCCGCTGCACCTCGGCGCCGGCGCCGGTGGCGAGCGCCATCGGCACGAAACCGAGGGAGGCGACCAGCGCGGTCATCAGCACCGGGCGCAGGCGGGTCAGCGCGCCCTCGCGCACGGCATCGGCCATGGGCCGGCCCTCGCTGCGCAGCCGCTCGATGAAGGCGATGATGACGAGCCCGTTGAGCACGGCGACGCCGGACAGCGCGATGAAGCCGACGCCGGCGCTGATCGACAGCGGGATGCCGCGCAGCAGCAGCGCCGCGACCCCGCCGGTCAGTGCCAGCGGCACGCCGGAGAACACCAGAGCCGCGTCGGCCACCGATCCCATGCTCATGAACAGCAGCAGGAACACCAGCAGCAGCGCCACCGGCACCACGATCGTGAGCCGCTTGGTCGCGGACACCAATTGCTCGAACTGTCCGCCCCAGCCGATCCAGTAGCCCGGCGGCAGCTTGACCTTCTCTGCGACGGCCTCCTGGGCCTCGGCGACGAAGGAGCGCAGGTCACGTCCGCGGACATTGGCCATCACCACCACCCGGCGCTTGCCGTTCTCGCGGCTGATCTGGTTGGGGCCGGGCGCGATCTCGATCGCGGCGACGGAGGACAATGGGACGTAGCGCAGCGTTGGACTCGCGGTCCCCGGCCATGCGGTCTTGGTGACGGCCGCCGTGTCCTCGCCCGGCGGCAGCGGGATCGGCAGCGACTTGATCGCATCCGGGTTGGCGCGCAGGCTTTCCGGCAGGCGCACGACGATGTCGAAGCGGCGATCGCCCTCGAACAGCTTTCCGACCGGTTTGCCCCCGATCGCGATCTCGACGAGGTTTTGCACCTCACTGAGGCTGAGGCCGTAACGCGACAGCGCCTGGCGGTCGAGCTTCACCGTGAGGATCGGCAGGCCGGCGATCTGCTCGGTCTTGACGTCGGCGGCGCCTTCGATGCCGCGAACGACGCCGTGGACCTGCTGGGCGATGCCCGCGAGCACGTCGAGATCGTCGCCGAAGATCTTGACGCCGACATCACTGCGGATGCCGGCGATGAGCTCGTTGAACCGCATCTGGATCGGCTGGGTCATGCCATAGGCGGTGCCGGGCAGGGTGTTGGCGGTACGTTCGAGCTCGGCGACCACTTCGTCCTTCGGCCTCGCAGGATCTGGCCATTCCTCGCGCGGCTTCAGCGTGACATAGGTGTCGGCCACGTTCGGCGGCATCGGGTCGTTGGCGATCTCGGCGGTGCCGACCTTGGAGAAGATGGTCGCCACCTCCGGAACCTGCTTGATGGCCTTCTCCAGCCGAAGCTGCATGTCGACGCTCTGGGTGAGGCTGGTGCCGGGAATCCGGATGGTCTCGATGGTGATGTCGCCTTCGTCGAGGCTCGGAATGAATTCGCCGCCCATGCGGGTTGCGGCGAACAGGCTCCCGGCGACGATCAGGACGGCGCAAGCTGCGACGCTGCCGCGGTAGCGGATGGCGCGGTCGAGCAGGGGGACGTAGAGCCGCTTGGCGGCGCGCATGAAGATGTTCTCCGTCTCCGAGACCTTGCCGGTGACGAGGATCGCGACAGCGGCCGGGACAAAAGTCACCGACAGCAATGCGGCGCCCGCCAGCGCCATCAGCACGGTGAGCGCCATCGGGGTGAACATCTTGCCCTCGGTCCCCGTCAGGGTCAGGACCGGGAGATAGACGACGGCAATGATGAGCGTGCCGAACAGGCTCGGCTTGATGACCTCGCTGGCGCCCGCGAGGATGGTCTGCATCCGCTCATCCGGCGAGAGCAGGCGCCCGCGCCGGTGCTGCTCGGCGGCGAGCAGCCTGAGGCAGTTCTCGACGATGATGACGGCGCCATCGATGATGATGCCGAAATCGATCGCCCCCAGGCTCATCAGATTGGCGCTGACCTTGCTCCCGACCATGCCTGATATCGTGAACAGCATGGAGAGGGGAATGACGCAGGCGGTGATCAGCGCGGCGCGGATGTTGCCGAGAATCAGGAACAGCACCGCAATCACCAGCGCCGCGCCCTCGACGAGGTTCTTCTCGACCGTCTGGATGGTCGCTTCCACCAGATGCGTGCGGTCGTAGACCGCTTTCGCGATCACGCCCTCGGGAAGCGATTTCGCGATATCCTTGAGCCTTGCGGCCACGCGCTGGGCCACGGTGCGGCTGTTCTCGCCGATCAGCAGCATGGCCGTGCCGAGCACGGTCTCCTTGCCGTTCGCCGACGCCGCGCCCGTGCGGAGGTCCTGGCCCTCCTGCACGTCGGCGACGTCGCGGACGCGCACCGGCACGCCGCCGCGCGAGCCGATCACGATATCCTTGATGTCCTGGATATTGGCGACCTGGCCGGGGGCGCGGACGAGATATTGCTCGCCGTTGCGCTCGATATAACCGGCGCCGACATTGGCGTTGTTGGCGGCAAGCGCCGTCATGATGTCGCGGAAGCCGAGCCGGTAGGCCATCAGCCGGCCGGGGATCGGCAGGACGTGGAATTGCCGCTCGTAGCCGCCGATCGAGTTGACCTCGATCACGCCGGGAATGGTGCGGAGCTGCGGCTTGATGATCCAGTCCTGGATGGTCCGCAGCTCGGTCGGGGTGAAATCGGCCCCGGTCGCCGATTTCGCGCCGGGCCTGGCTTCGACGGAATAGACGTAGATCTCGCCGAGGCCGGTCGAGATCGGCCCCATCGCGACCTCGGTGCCTGCAGGCAGCTGGTCGCGGGCCTGCTGGATGCGTTCGTTGACGAGCTGGCGCGCGAAATAGATGTCGGTGCCGTCCTGGAACACGACGGTGACCTGGCTCAGGCCGTAGCGCGAGATCGAGCGGGTGTAGTCGAGCTTCGGCAGGCCGCCCATCGCAGTCTCGATCGGGAAGGTGATGCGCTGCTCGGCTTCGAGCGGCGACAGGCCGGGTGCGCGGGTGTTGATCTGGACCTGGACGTTGGTGACGTCGGGCACGGCGTCGATCGGCAGGCGCGTGAAATTCCAGGCGCCGAAGGCGCCGGCTGCGAGCGCGAACAGGATCACGAGCCATCGTTGACGAATGGACGCGGCGAGGATGCGCTCAATCATGATCGGCGTCTCCCTTGCCCATCTCCGCCTTGACCACAAAGCTGTTCTCCGCGACGTAGCGCTCGCCGGCCGCAAGCCCCGCGCGGATCTCCACGAAGGTCGGGTCGGCATCGCCAAGCTCGACCGGGCGCGCCTCGATCTTGTCGCCGTCCTCGCGGACGAACACGATGGTCCTGTTCTCCAGCGTCTGGATCGCGCTCCTGCGCACGGCAACGGCAACGTTGCGTGCGGTCAGGATCAGCCGCGCGGTGACGAACAGGCCGGGGCGGAGCCGGCCGTCGGGATTTTGCAGCACGACGCGCGCGAGCGCGGTCTGGGTCTCGCTACTGCCGATCGGCGCCATATAGGAGATCGTGCCCTTGATCTCGCCGCGGCCGTCGTCGGGATCGATCAGCACCTCGTCACTGATGCGAACACGCCTGAGATCCTGGCGGTAGATCGAGAGGTCGACCCAGATGCTCGAGAGATCGGCGACCACGAAGGCCGGCTTCTGCTCGGAGGCATATTCGCCGAGCGAGATCTGGCGGTCGATGATGGTGCCGCCGATCGGCGCCTTGAGCTCGTAAACGGTGAGGCTCTGGTTGCTCTCGATCGCGGCGAGCAGCTCGTCCTTGCCGACCTTGTCGCCGATCCGCTTCAGGATCGACTTGGCGACGCCCGGAAAGCGCGGCGTCACCTGCACCACGGCTTCCTGGTTGGCGCGCAAGATGCCGTTGAAGGCGAGCGTGTCGGTCAGGGTGGCGCTCGCAGCCTCCGCCAGCGTCACGCCTGCCGCGGCGAGCTTGACGTCGGAGATGCGGATGCGATCGGCGCCGTGCTCGTCCTGCTCGACGTGGTCGTTCGGCTTCTCCGGCTTCTTGTCCGCGGCATGCTCGGATGGCGCAACGCGGGCCGGCGCCAACATCGCGTAACCGTAGGCGCCGAGTGCGGCCGTGACGATCGCCACGAGGATGGTGGAGGATGTCTTCATCTTGCGCCCTCCCGGGCGAGCGAGAATGGATTGCCGACAAGGCCTTCGATGGTGGCGACACCTGCGTGGAAGTTCTGGAGCGCCTCCTGCTCGCGCAGCCGGGCCTGAGCGACGCTCGCCTGGGCATCGAGCACTTCGAGCAGGGTGAAGCGGCCCTGGCCGTAGCCCTGCGAAATCGCCTCGGCCGCCTCCTGTGCCTTCGGAATCGCGGTCTCGCGCAATACCGCGAGCTCGCGCAGCGAGCCCTGGAGCGAGTCGTAGGCGCGCCCGGCGATCACGATCAGCGTGTTGCGGTTGGCCTCGCGCTCGGCCCTGGTCTTGGCCAGGCTTTCCTGCGCCGAGAGGATGTTGCCCTGGTTCCGGTCGAACACGGGAATCGGGACCGAGACTGTGAGGCGCACCGCGTCGTCATTGGTCTCGTTGAAATGGCGCCAGCCGGCCGCGATCCGCACATCCGGATAAGGCTTGAGCCGGGCCAGCAACAGCTCGGCATTGCGCTGGGCGTAGACGGCGGTCCAGCGCACCAATTGCGGATTGGCATCGATGGCGGCGACCACCGCCTGGAAGGAGGGCGGCCGTCCGGTGGTGTCGAGCCGGCCGGAGACCTCTCCGAATTTCGCCGCTGGATCGCCCATCAGCACCGCCAGCTCGCGCCGGGCACTCGCCAGCGTCGCCTTGAGGCGTTCGCGATCGGCCTTGACCAGCGCGGAGGCGACCTCGGCGCGGCCGGTTTCGGCCGGCGAGGAGGCGCCGGCCTCGACCCGGCGGCGCAGCAGCGGCGTCAGCCGGTCGATCGCGGCGATCTGCTCTTCCATGATCTGGATTCTGCGCTGCGCGCCGAGCACGCTCAGGAAGGCGATAGCGGTTTCCGACAGCACCTCGAGCCGGATCGCCTTGCGCTGGATCGCGGCGACCTCGATGCCGGCTTCGCCCGCCGCGATCCGCGCGTCGCGCTTGCCGAAGAGCTCGAAGGCCTGGCTGATCTGAAGCGTGGTTTCAGCCGATTTGGTGCCGCGGTAGATGCCGGACCCGAACGAATTGTCCTGTTCGTACGACAGTTCCGGATTGAGCAGAGCGCCCGCCTGGATGCGTTGACCCGTGGCGATGCCGACATCGCGCTCCGCTGCCGTCAGGCGCGGGCTCGCGGCGAGCGCGCGCGAGAGCGCAGCGCGCATCGTCAGCGTTTGGGCGTGTGAAGCCAGCACCAGGGGTGGGCCGATGAGAATAGCCAGCGCGCACGCGATGCGCGCAGCTAGTCGCCTGCAAAACATGAACAGAACCTGTGAAGGAGAACCGATGGGCGCGATGGGGCGCGCCCGGCTGATCCGTTCAGGTCAGGTGCTTGGGGGGCGGGGAGTCCGTATCGGGCGCGATGCCGACAAGGGCGGGCTGCCGATGTGGAATCGGCGTGGCAACGATGTCGGCCGCGGCGTCGGGCTGCACCGGCAGTGCGACGGCGACGGAGAAGCAGCCGTGGCAGTGGTGGCCGGCGAACGCCTTGTGATCGCCATGGCCGGTCGAACCGTCGTCGAGGATCGAGGCGATCTCCGAGCCGCCGGACGGGGAGGTGACATCGATGTCGTGAGCGCCATGCAGCGCACCCGACAGGAGGTACATCACCGCGACGAGCACAGCCACCAGCCCACGCCAGTTGCGCGGATGGCGAAGTCTCGAAGGCCGTCGGTTCGGAAGCACGAAATCATTCTCGCTATCGGTCCGGCTGGCCTAGCATGACGGCGGGAACAGTGTCGACCTGCAATAGTGTAACGTGTGGGGAACTCAACGTCGCAGCCTTGCGTCCCCGCGCGACTGCGACCAACTCGCAACACACCGCGGCCTCATTCGGCGGCCTCCGAAATCCGCTCAGGCACGATCGCGTCATCGGCCGAGCGCAGCCCGAACCCTTTCACCAGTCCGAAGATCGCGGGGATCACGATCAGCGTCAACAAAGTCGATGAAATCATGCCCCCGATCATCGGGACCGCGATGCGCTGCATGATCTCGGATCCCGTGCCGGTGCTCCACATGATCGGCAGCAGGCCGGCCATGATCGCGACCACCGTCATCATCTTCGGGCGAACGCGTTCCACGGCGCCGTGCATGATTGCGTCGCGCAGTTCGACGCGAGTCACGGCGCGGCCCGCCAGGGCACAGCGCGCGCGGGTCTCGGCCAGCGCCTGGTTGAGGTAGATCAGCATCACCACGCCGGTCTCGGCGGCCACGCCCGCGAGCGCGATGAAGCCGACAGCGACCGCGACCGACAGGTTGAAGCCGAGCCACCACATCAGCCACAGCCCGCCGACCAGGGCGAACGGCAACGAGAGCATGACGATCAGGGTTTCGGTGATCGAGCGGAAGTTGAGGTAGAGTAGCAGGAAGATGATCAGCAGCGTCACCGGAACCACGATTTTCAGCCGTGCGGTGGCGCGCTCCAGATACTCGTACTGTCCGCTCCAGACCACATAATAGCCCGGCGGGAACTGGATGCTGGCCTGCACCGCGCGCTGCGCATCGGCGACGTAGCCGCCGAGGTCGCGATCGCGAATGTCGACATAGATGTAGGTCGCGAGCTGTCCGTTCTCGGTTCGGATCGAGCTCGGTCCGCGTGCTGGGGTGACGGTGGCGACCTCGCCGAGGGGAACGGCACCGCCGCCCGGCATCGGGACCAGGATGTCGCTGGCGATTGCCTTCGGATTGTCGCGCAGATCGCGCGGATAGCGCATGTTGACGGTGAAGCGCTGGCGGCCCTCGACGGTCGTCGTCACCGTCTGGCCGCCGAGCGCCGTCGCGATCGTATCCTGTACGTCCTGCACCATGACGCCGTAGCGCGACAACGCCTCGCGGTCCGGCGTGATCTCGAGGTAGTAGCCGCCGAGGCCGCGCTCGGCGTAAGCCGAGGAGGTGCCGGGCACCGCTTTGAGCACCGGCTCGATTTGCCGGGCAAGCTTGTCGATGCCAGCAAGGTCGGGGCCGATGACCTTGACGCCGACGGGGGTGCGGATGCCGGTCGAGAGCATGTCGATGCGCGCCTTGATCGGCATGGTCCAGGCGTTGGAGACGCCGGGAAACTGCAGCGCCTTGTCCATTTCCGCGATCAGGCTGTCGACGGTCACGCCCGCACGCCACTCTTGCTTCGGCTTGAGGTTGACGATGGTCTCGAACATCTCCGACGGCGCCGGATCGGTCGCGGTGGATGCACGGCCGGCCTTGCCGTAGACCGAGGCGACCTCGGGAAACGAGTGGATGATGCGATCCTGGGTCTGCATCAGCTCGGCGGCCTTGGTCACGGAAATGCCGGGCAGGGTGGTCGGCATGTAGAGCAGGGTGCCTTCGTTGAGGTTCGGCATGAACTCGGTGCCGAGCTGCCGTGCCGGCCAGACCGAGCCGGCGAGCACGCCGAGGGCAAGCAGGATCACCAGGGTCTTGGCGCGCAGCACGCCTGATATCACCGGGCGATAAATCCAGATCAGGAAGCGGTTGATCGGATTCCTGTGTTCCGGGATGATCCTGCCGCGGACGAAGATCACCATCAGCGCCGGCACCAGCGTGACCGACAATAGCGCCGCCGCCGCCATCGCAAACGTCTTGGTGAAGGCGAGCGGGCTGAACAGCCGTCCCTCCTGCGATTCCAGCGTGAAGATCGGCATGAACGAGACGGTGATGATCAGCAGGCTGAAGAACAGCGCCGGGCCGACTTCCGATGCTGCCTCGATCAGGATCGCGACCCGCGAGCGGCCGGGTTCCGCCCGCTCGAGATGCTTGTGCGCGTTCTCGATCATGACGATCGCGGCGTCGATCATGGCGCCGATCGCAATCGCGATGCCGCCGAGACTCATGATGTTGGAGCCGATCCCGAGCAGCTTCATGGCCCCGAAGGCCATCAGCACCCCGACCGGCAGCATCAGGATCGCCACCAAAGCGCTACGGACGTGGAGAAGAAACACGATGCAGACCAGCGCGACCACGACGCTTTCCTCGAACAGGGTGTGCTTGAGGGTGTCGATGGCTGCGTAGATCAGGTTCGAGCGGTCGTATACCGGCACGATCTCGACCGATTTCGGCAAGCTGGAGGCGATCTCCTTGAACCGCTTCTTGACGTTCTCGATGACGTCGAGCGCATTGACGCCGAAGCGCTGCAGCACGATGCCGCTCGCGACCTCGCCTTCGCCGTTGAGCTCGGTGGTGCCGCGGCGTTCGTCGGGCCCGAGTTCGACCCGGGCGACGTCCCGCAGCAGAACCGGCGTGCCGTTGCTCGTCTTCAGCACGATGTTGCCGAGGTCGTTGATGGACTTGATGTAGCCCTTTCCACGGATCACGTACTCGAACTCGGAGAGCTCTACGGTCCGCCCGCCGACGTCGGCGTTGCTGGCGCGGATCGCGTCCCGCATCTTCTGCATGGTGATGCCGAGGTCGCGCATCCGCTGCGGATCGAGGATCACGTTGTACTGCTTGACGAAGCCGCCGACGCTCGCCACCTCGGCGACGCCTTCGGCCTTGGCCAGCGCGAACTTCAGATTCCAATCCTGGATCGTACGCGTGTCGGCGAGATTCAATTCCTTCGACATGACGGCGTACTGGTAGACCCAGCCGACGCCGGTCGCGTCGGGGCCGATCGTCGGCGTGACCCCGGCGGGCAGCCGCGACGAAGCTCCGTTGAGGAATTCCAGCACGCGCGAGCGCGCCCAGTAGATGTCGGTGCCGTCCTCGAAGATGACGTAGACGAAGGAGACGCCGAAGAAGGAGAACCCGCGAACGACCTTCGACTTCGGCACCGTCAGCATCGCCGTGGTGAGTGGGTAGGTCACCTGGTCCTCGATGACCTGCGGTGCCTGGCCGGGATACTCCGTGTAGACGATGACCTGGGTGTCGGAGAGGTCCGGAATGGCGTCGAGCGGCAGATGGACAAGCGCGTAGATGCCGGCCGCCGCGGCGAAACCGGCGCCGAACAGCACCAGCAGCAGATTGCGGGCCGACCAGGCGATCAGGCGGGCGATCATTGCTGGGCTCCTTCGGCAAAACCCTTGAGCGCCGCCTTCAGGTTGCTCTCCGCGTCGATCAGGAAGTTGGCGGACACGACGACGCGCTCGCCATCGGCGACACCCTGCCTGACCTCCACGTATCCCGAGCCGCGATGGCCGGTCTTGACCTCGCGCGGCTCGAACCGGCCCTCTCCTTTGTCGACGAAGACGGCCTGCCGACTGCCGGTATCCATCACCGCGCTCTCTGGGACGGTCAGGACCGGCTCGCCCGTCCCGGTGTCGATCTCGGCGTCGACGTACATGTCGTGCAGCAGCGCGAGGTCTGGGTTCGGCAATTCGACGCGGATGCGCGCGGTTCGGGTCTCCTTGTTGATCTCGGGATAGATCACTTCGACCTTCCCCGAGAATTCGTGGCCCGGAAAACTCCGGGCCCGCACGGTAGCCAACTGACCTTTGGAGATCATGCCCAGATCGCGTTCCGCTACGTCGATCAACGCCCACATCACCGAGTGATCCGCGATCCGGAACAGCACGCCGCCCGGCTGCACGCGCATTCCCTCGATCGCGCTACGCTCCAGGACGATGCCATCGCGTGGCGCAGTCCACTCGACGGAGGTCGGCACGTTCCGGCTTTTCTCGATCGCCGCTATGGCGGCCTCCGGTACGTCGAGGTTGATCAGTCGCTGACGGGAACCGCGGCCGTAGGTCTGGTCACCGCCCGTCGTCTTGGACGTGATGGTGGCGAGATATTCGGCGGCCGCCGACACGACGGCGGGGCTGTAGACCTCCATCAAAGGCTGCCCCTTCACGACGTGGGAGCCGGTCGTCACGTTGGCGACTTTCAGGATGAAGCTTTCGGACCGCATCGAGATGACGGAGACTCGCCGCTCGTCGAGTTGAATGACGCCGGGGGCACGGACCCTCGTGCGGATCGTGCGGAGCGCAGCGGGCTCGGACCTGACGCCCGTACGCTGGATCCTGCCCGGAGATAGCCGGACGGAACCGTCGTCACTATCGTCGCCTTCGTAGACAGGGATATAGTCCATCCCCATGGAGTCCTTCTTCGGCACCGGCGAGGTGTCCGGCAGACCCATTGGGTTGCGGTAGTATTTGACCTTGCGATCGCCCCTGGCCTCGGCCGCAGCCATCACCGCGGGCTGCTCGGGCTCATCAAAGCTTATGTCCGCGCCCGCAGGCACGGCACGATAGTCGCGGCCGTCCGCCGTCTTCTTCGATGTCAGCGAATAGAGCGGCTTGCCGTCCGGGTCCTGATAATAGATGGGCGTGCCCGTATCCGCGGCGTTCGCGGCGGATACGAATTGGCCGACGTCGGGCTGTGGCCGCAGGACGCCGGCGGCGAACAGCGCGAGACCTGCCGCTGCGACGATCGCAGCGGCAGTGCCGATGAGGCGAGTGCGGGTCATTTCTCGGCCGTGACGACGAGCTTGTTTTCGACCGTGCCGGTCTCGCCCTGCACCTTGGCACCGAGCGAGAGCTGCCAGCGCCCGGCCATGCCGAAGGTGGCCTTGAAACGGTAGGTGCCGGGTTCGGTGCCGGGCATCGGCGTGACCTTGGTGGCCATCTCCTGCATGCCGTCGGGCGCCATGTCGAGCCGGCTGGCGAAGATCACCGCATCGGGCACCGCCTTGCCGTTAGTCTTGTTGACCAGTCGCACCGTCACGATGCGATCGGCGCCGGCCTTGACGGTCGGCTGCACGAGCTGGAATTCGTAGTTCTTGATTTCGGCGCGTGCGGAGGTCGCAAACGCGGCGGCGATCAGCGCGGCCATGGCGGCGCGCGCGGCGTTGGACGTTTTCATGATTTCAATTCCTCGATTGGTCTGATGGTGCCGCCGGAGCCACACACGAAAATCCGGGATGCAGCGAGGCGGCAGGTAATGGTGCGCGATTGCGGCGCGCACGATCATCAGGCGCGTGAGCGCCGATCAGACGAGGGTTCGAGGGGGATGGTCGGGGGGCTTTGCGCCGAGGCCGTCGGTCAAGAGATCATCGCTCAGCGCGAGCGAATTGTGCCGGGCGTGACGCTCGATCAACGCCATGGCGCCGGACGGTGCGGGGAGAGAGATGCTGAGCAGGCACAGCGCCACGAACGGGCACGACCCGCAATCCTTGATCCCGGCGTCGCCCGGGCAGCAGGGCATGTCGTCAGCCATGGCCTGAGCGTCATCCGACATGGTTTGCAAGTCGCCGGACATCGCCGGGGTGTCGTCCGACTTCGCCAGCACGTCGTCATGCTGAGCGGCGCCCGAAGCAGGTCCGGTAAGCACGGGGGTTGCCAGCGGTGCGAGCAAGAGCCCGGACGCGACCAGCAGCATCACCACAGCATTGGCAAACCGTTTCAGGAGCATCTGCCATTGTCGCACGTCATGGCGGAGCCCGCAAACCGGGCCGCTATCACGATTTGGCCAGGGGCGGGATATCACCGGCTTGCTCCGGGAGAGAGATCGTTAACGACGAGCAAATCGCCGGCGCTAAAAGCCTCGAGACGGCGCGATCGAGGATTTGGGTCCGCCCACGTAGCGCGTCGTTGGCGCGCCAATATCGCGCGGTGCGGACATCGCGGGTGAGATGCCCGGTTCGGCCGCAGCGAAGGAATCGCGCGTGGGACGTTGGGCGATGACGGTATGATACGACCCGGGGCCGACCTCGCTCGGCCAGTATCGCCGATCGGAAATCGTCACGCCCGCATTGGCGGTTGCCGACATCGCCACCAGCGATGCGAGCAAGGAAAATGCAAGAACGGGCTTGGTGAATCGTCTGGTCATTGTCTGCTCCATGTTCGTCGAAGCGCGCTCCGCGCGGGCTTCTGAAAACGAGTTCGGAGCCTTTCGTCATCGGGTTACATTCTCACGCCGAGGTGAAGCGAGACCGCCGCGATGGTTTGGGTCGCGGCGGTCGAGTAGCGCAGGAAAGACGAGGCGATGGAAATCAGTCCCGCCTTGCAACGAGAGCAGCCAACGCTTTCAGGCCACGATGGATGCTGATCTTGACGTTCGATTCCGACATGCCATAGCGCGTCGCGGTCTCGGACACGCTCTTGCCTTCGAGCTTTACGGCCTCGATCGCCAGCCGCATCCGCCTTGGAAGCCGGTCGAGCAATGTAGCCATGTCGCGCGTGCCCTCGATGGTAACTTGATCATCGGCGGCCATGAGCTCGGGATGTTCGTCGATCGGCACCTCGCGTGCTGACACCCCGCCTCGGCGAAGGTGGTCGATGAGCTTGTAGCGCGCGATGGCATGAAGCCAGGGTGTGAACAGGGCATCGGCATCGTAGGTGTGACGCTTGAGGTGAATGGCCAGCAGAGTTTCCTGCACCAGATCCTCCGCTTCCTCGGCGCCACGCCTGGCCATCGCCAGCTTGCGCTTGTAGTAGGCGCGCAGACGCGGAGCCAGCCTGGAGAGAAGGGTCCGGTAGGCGGCCGGGTCGCCATTCCGGCTGCGCAGCATCAAGGCCTTGAGCTCGGCTTCCTGGGATGCAGTCATGCCTTGCCGACCTCCAGGCGGAGGTGCGGGTCGCGGCCGTGACGGCACGCGACGTCAAGCGTCGTCATGATGTAATTTCCTCGATCGAATCTGATGGAGCCGTCGGGACGGCACGAGACAGCGCGCGCCGCCTTCAGCCGCGCGTCGCCGGTCAGGCGCGGATGCGCCGATCAGACGAGGATTCGAGGAGGATGGTCTGGCGGATTGGCGCCCAGTCCGTCGATCCGGAGGTCATCGCTTACGGCGGGCGCATGTCGCAGCGAATTGCGGGCGATCAGTGATGCGGCGCCGGAAGGAACTGGCGGAGAGATGCTCAGCAGGCACAACGCAAGGACAGGGCAGGACTGGCAATCCTTGCTCTGGTCCGGGCAGCACGGCATGGCCATCGCGCCGTCGTCCATCGCCACCGCGGCGGATGTGTTCTGCGCGGCGGCAGGCGCAGCCAGCGGCGCGGTGGCCAGGGAGACCATCACGAGGACCGCAAGCAGACAGCGAAGGGCGTATGCAATTTTCACGACGTGGTTCTCGCACAGGCGATCCCGCCTGGAAAGGCAAGGAACTTCACGAGATCGCCATCGTTGCGGGCTCGTGGTAAGATCGCACGCCCGAGAGGAGCCTGGAATGTCTGAAGAGACGTGCTGCTCACACGACGCGTGCTGCGAGAAGGCCGCCAAACCCCGGGTGGAGGAAGTCGCCACGTCGGGCTGCGCCGACTGCTGCTCGGCAGGCGTTCCGGTCTTCGACGGGCTTGATCCACGATACAAGCGCGTATTGTGGACCGTCATCGCCATCAACGCGGCGATGTTCGTAACCGAAATGGCGGCGGGCCATCTGGCCGGCTCGCAGGCTCTCAAGGCCGACGCTCTCGACTTCCTGGCCGATACAGTCACCTACGGCTTGAGCCTTTCGGTCATCGGCGCGAGCCTCAAGACACGGGCCACCGCCGCACTGTTCAAGGGGTTGTCGCTTAGCGCGATGGCAGCCTGGGTGTTCGGATCAACGGTCTATCAGACCCTGATCCTGGGGCTTCCCCGTGCGGAGCTGATGGGAGCGATGAGCTTGGCCGCGCTGGCGGCGAATCTGACTTCGGTTCTCTTGCTCGCGCGCTACAAGGACGGCGACGCCAACGTGCGGTCGGTATGGCTCTGCTCGCGCAACGACGCGGTCGGCAACGTCATCGTGATGATTGCTGCCGTTGGCGTGTTCGGTACCGGGACGGCATGGCCTGATCTGGCCGTTGCCGCGGCGATGGCGGGAATCTTCCTCACTTCATCGCTGCAAATCCTGCGGCAAGCGTGGGCGGAGTATCGCGGCGGCCAAGCTGCTGCGACCGCCTGAGGGGAGGCCAGTCCCGGGCGCAATTGAGACGCGGAAAGGCCCCAGCCCGGGGCTGACCGGCTGAGGCCTTTTGTGCTCACAATCTCATCCTTGGGACTTGAACGTCCAACGTGCCTATTGCTGGATCGTTCCGTTGACGGCAGCGATTATTTCGCGTGTCGCCGGGGGTCCCTACGCCTTCTCCTCCCAGATCATGGCAAGGTGCACGATCGTCTGCACCGCCTTCTCCATGTCCTGACGGCTGACCCATTCGAGCCGCGAGTGGAAGGCGTGCTCGCCGGCAAAGATGTTGGGGCAGGGCAGGCCCATGAACGACAGGCGCGAGCCGTCGGTGCCGCCGCGGATCGCGGTGCGCATCGGGCGCAGCCCGGCGCGGCGGATCGCTTCGATGGCGTATTCGAGGATGTGCGGGTGACGGTCGATCACCTGCTTCATGTTGCGGTACTGCTCCCGCACGTCGAACTTGTAGGTCGAGCGCGGATAGTCCTTCATCACGTCCTTGACGATGCCCTCGAGCAGGACCTCCTTCTCCTTCAACCCTTCCTCGGTGAAGTCGCGCACGATGAAGGCGAGCGTCGCCTGCTCCAGCGCACCGGTGATGCCGATCGGATGCAGGAAGCCCTGCTTGCCCGAGGTCGTCTCGGGCGAGCAGCCTTCCTTGGGCAGGCGCTCGACGATCGCGGCTGCGATCTTGATCGCGTGCTCCATCTTGCCCTTGGCATAGCCGGGATGGGCGCTGACGCCGTGGATGGTGATGGTGGCGCCGTCGGCCGAGAAGGTCTCGTCCTCGACACTGCCGGCACTCTCGCCGTCCATGGTGTAGCCGAAATCCGCGCCCAGCTTCTTCAGGTCGACATTGTCGACGCCGCGGCCGATTTCCTCGTCGGGCGTGAACAGGATCTTGATGGTGCCGTGCTTCACGTCGGGATTGTTGATGAAGAAATGCGCGGCATCCATGATCTCGGCGACGCCGGCCTTGTTGTCGGCGCCCAGCAGCGTGGTGCCGTCGGTGGTGATGATGTCGTTGCCGATCTGGTTCTTCAGCGCGGGGTGCTCGGCGAAGCGGATCACCTGGCTGGTATCGCCCGGCAAGGTGATGTCGCCGCCGCGATAGTTCTTCACGACCTGTGGCTTGACGTTCTTGCCGGTCAAGTCGGGCGAGGTGTCCATGTGCGAGCAGAAGCAGATCACCGGCACCTTCTTAGGTGTGTTGGCCGGGATCGTTCCATAGACGTAGCCGTAATCGTCGAGATGGGCGTCCGCGACGCCCATGGCTTTCAGCTCGGCGGCGAGCACGCGGCCGAGGTCTTTCTGCTTTTCGGTCGAAGGCGAGGCCGGGGATTCCGGATCGGACTGGGTGTCGATGGTGACGTAGCGCAGGAAGCGCTCGGTCACGGTGTGCGCGAAGGTGAGGGAGGACATTTCTGGTCAAACCGCCGGGGTCAGGGGAAGTAGGCGATATACCAGAAAGCGGGCGGCGTTGCGGCCGGAACGACGTCGGATCAGGCTTAATGAAACGTAGCGGCCATAGCGTTTTCGAGCGAAGTGGATCCCGGTTCGCATAAAGAAAACGCGTCCAAACAAGAATCTAGAGCCCCGTTCCGATGCAATCGGAACGGAAATGGCTCTAGATCGCCTCCTTGAGCTCCTTGACCGGGCGGAACGAGACCTTCTTGCTGGCCTTGATATGGATCGGCTCGCCAGTGGCGGGATTGCGACCGGTGCGGGCGGCGCGCTTGCGGACCTGGAGGATGCCGAGACCCACGATTCGGACGCGGTCGCCTTTCTTCAGGTGTCTTGCGATCAGATCGACCATGTCGGTGAGGACGGCCTCGGCATGCTTCTTCGAGAGGTCCTGGCTTTCCGCGATATCCGCGGCGAGATGTTTGAGGGTGATGGTGGCGGGAGCGGCTGCCTTCTTTGCCATGTCTGGCCTCCTCGATTGTCCAATGGCAGGGAATCCCTGGAAAAGTCGAGAAGCGTGAGGGGATTCTCTAAGTCCTGGCAGGCCTAGACGATTCGGGCGCAGGCTGACTACGCCGCGGTTCCATCTGGACGCAGGTCATCGACCGCCGCCGCAATGGGCGTCGAAGAGTTCGGGCTAAGGCTATGAAGGGATTGCCAAAATGGCGCGAGAGACGGGGCTCGAACCCGCGACCTCCGGCGTGACAGGCCGGCGCTCTAACCAACTGAGCTACTCCCGCGTGCTGCGTAAACGCTCGCGGAACGAGGGGGGACTTAAAGGGGGGACATGTTGAAGTCAAGGACGTTGCGCTTCGCCAGGGCGTCTCGGCTAAGTATTGCTCAGGAAAACGAAAAGGCCGCCCGGAGGCGGCCATCGATCTGCCCGGAACAGGGCCCGTCAGCGAATCTCGGACGTGCCCGCGCTGGTGACCACCACCGGCTTGCCGGCCTTGATCACATGGGTCGACTGGGCGGTCTGGCTGTAATCGGCATTGGTGCGGGCCGCGATCCCGAAGCCGGCCACCGCAATGCCGGCCACCAGCGCCACCACCACGATCTTCAGGTGGGTCGCACGATCAGCAGAGTGAATGGAGTGGTTCATCTGAGCCTCCCGACGGGCTTTGCCGCCGTCTATGGCTCTTCTTCTAAGGACCGACTGTTTCCGGATGGTTTCGCGGGTTCCGCAAAATGGTTTCATTAATGCGCCCGGTTGGTTTCGCCGGGCTTGCGGCGCGGCGCCGCCCTCAGGCGGCCGCCCGGCCGATATCGTCCCGGATCGACCGCGCGGCCCAGACGAACAGCAGGGCGCCCAGCGTGGTCGTGACCGCCGCCGAGAGCAGCGAGTAGCGCACGGCATCAGTGCCAAAACTGCCCTTCAGGGCGTCGTTGACCATGCCCACCGCGAGCGGGCCGACGCCCTGGCCGAAGCAGGTGGCGGTCAGCGCGATCAGGGCGGAGGCCAGCGCCCGCATGCTGGGCTTTGCCACGGTCTGCGCGATCGCGAAGATCGGCCCGAGATGGAAGCCGACCAGGAACGAGGTCAGCGCGAGCATCGCGACCATCATCGCGAAATCCTGCGTCAGCATGCACAGCGCGAACACCGGGCCGGCGAGGCCAGAGGTGATCGCGGGCGCCCACAGCTTCCACCGGTCGTCGCGGCGGCTCACTTGCGCCACCACGAAGCCGCCGAGCAGGGTGCCGGCCATGCCGGCCAGCCCCTTGAAGGTGCCGGCATAGGTGCCGATCTCGGCGCTCGACAGATGGTGCACGCGCGCGAGGAACGGCGGGATCCAGGCCGCGGTGGCGTAGTTCGTGTAGGTCGTGAGGCAGAAGCCGATCAGCACGATGATGAAGCTCCGCTGCGAGGCCAGGAAGCGCAGCGTCGGCCCGAGCGGCTCGGGCACGAAGCTCTCCTGCATCGCGCCGCGCTTCGGCTCGGAGATCGTCAGCCACAGCACCAGGGCAAGCAGGATGCCGGGCAGGCCGGCGACATAGAACGCCATCCGCCAGCCATAGTGCTGATTGACGTAGCCGCCGACGAAATAGCCGAGGAAGACGCCGAGATAGGTGCCGATGGCGTAGATGCCGAGCGCGCGCGGGCGCTCGTTCTTGGCAAAGAGGTCGGCGACGATCGACTGCGAGGCTGGCGAGCCCGCGGATTCGCCGATGCCGACGCCGATTCTGGCCAGCGCCAGCGAGGTCACGCTCGAGGCCATGCCGCACAGCGCCGTCATCGCGCTCCAGAACGCCAGGGCCACGGCCACGATGTTGCGCCGGTTGAGCCGGTCGGCGACGCGCGCGATGGGGATGCCGAGCAGCGAATAGAACAGCGCGAAGCCGAAGCCCGCGAGCAGGCCCATCATGGTGTCGCTGAGCTGAAACTCCTTCTTGATCGGCTCGATCAGGACGTTGAAGATGGTGCGGTCGAGGAAATTCAGCGCGTAGATGATGGTGAGCAGGCCCAGCACGTAATAGCGCCGCGCCGACGGCGTTGCCGCAGCAGTCGTTTGCACCGACATTTGTGACGTCACATCGACCATCGCTTCCCCCAATTAGTCTTTGTTATCGTTGTCGGTCCAGCCCTGATTGGAGCTGGCTGCTTCACGCGTCGCGGATGTAATTCCCCGCTTCGAATTCGACCGGCGCTGCGCTTGCGTCGAACGAGACGCCGATCGGGTCGCGGTCTGCGGCCATCGCCTCGAGCTGGTCGCCCAGCATGCGCCGGATCATCAGGATGCCGCGGTCGCTCTGGCCGAAATGCTCCTCGGAATGAATGGTCGTCGGGCCCTGGCCGACCTGGGCCTCGTAATCGCCCGGGAATTGCTGGTGCTCTTCCTCGGTCATGTCCCACCAGAATTTTCCGTTGAACTTGGAGCGCATGCGGCCGATGTCGCCGGCATTCTTGACGCGGCCGGCGACGTAGATGCGGAACGAGGTGTCGTCGATCGGCAGCGTCCAGCCGATCGACTCGACACGGGCGAATTGCGCCACACGCGGGTTCGGCACCACGCGCAAGGTCGGCAGGGCGGCTTCGGTGACGCGGTAGAATACCTTGCCGTCGTCCTGCCTGCGGATCGAGCGCACGGCGATCCCGCGCGGCGTCCTGTCGAACGTCACCTCCGGCATCGAGGCCATCATGTTGGTGAATTGCGGCCCCGAGAACGAGCCGTGCAGCACCGGCACGTGATAGGGATCGACCACGTTCTCGAAATGCTGGAGCCAGTTGCAGGGGATGATCGCAGGGCCGCCGCCGCCGATCGAGGAATCGTCGGCTTCGACGAACTCGCCGTCGTCCATGGTCTCCAGGCATTGGTAAGCCGGCAGGACGGGGCGTTTCTCGGCCGGCCCCATATAGGCGAAGATCAACCCGTAGCGCTCTTCGACCGGATACCAGGGCTGGCGCACCTTGTCCTTGAACTGGCCGCCGTCGGGCTCGCAGGGCTGCTCCAGGCAGTGACCCTCGGTGTCGAACTTCCAGCCGTGATAGCAGCAGCGGATGCCATCCTCCTCGACCTTGCCGTAATAGAGCGTGGTGCCGCGGTGGCRGCAGCGGGCGTGCAAAAGGCCAACGCGGCCGTGCTTGTCGCGGAACAGGATGAGATCCTCGCCGAGCGCGCGCACTTTCTTCGGTGTGTCGGTGGCGTCACCGGCGAGGCCGACCGGATGCCAGTAGCGGCGGAGCAGCTCGCCCATCGGTGTGCCGCGCACGACCGAGGTGAGCTCGGTGCGCGTATGTGCCGGCTTCATCGCATAGGCCGTACCGAGATCGCGATCCCGCTGAGTGATGCTCATGCTGGTCCTCCCGCCGCCAGGCCTCGTGGGCCGGGTCGTTCTTGATGATTGGATCCAGTCAAATGCCGATCGATGACAATGTCAACGACTTTCCAAGTGCCTCTTAATCGCATTTCGATGCGGCTGGGGGAGGTTGCGCTACCAACACTTGGCACGCCTCGGCTTTCTTGGCAGAGGTGGATCATGAGCCAGACATCGAGCAGGGACGGGCGCGCGTCGTCCGATGCGGACGAAAGTCACTCGCCGGCGCCGATCACCGAGATGCTGTCGTCGCGGTTGATGGTGCTGGCCAATCTGCTCAAGCGCGGCGCGATCCTGCGCTACAAGCGTCTTGCCGGGTTGTCCTCGGTCGAGTTCGGTCTCGTCGCCTCGCTCGGCCGGCGGCCGCCGATGAGCGTGGCGCGGCTCGCCGAAGCGGTCGGCCAGGACAAGGGCCAGATCAGCCGCGCGCTTGCGGAACTCGTGTCGCGCAAGCTGATCGCGAAATCGGCGAACCCAAAAGACAGCCGCGAGGTGCTGGTCTCGCTGACGCCTGCGGGCCTTGCCGCCCATGATGCGATCGTTGCCGGCGCGCAGGAGCGCAATCGGCGTCTGCTGGAACATTTGAGCCAGGAAGAATTCGAAACATTGCTCGCGCAGATCGAGCAGCTCACGGCGACCGCCGCCGAGATGCTCGAAGCAGAGAAAATTCCGCGCTGATCTCTCAGCAATGTTCTGAAATGTTGGATCGCTTCTAAGAGTCTCTCTAAGAAGTTTTCAATTAGCGAAATCGCGTTCCCTCACGTAAGCGTCAGCGCTGCGCAGGCCGTCACGGGACTGACGGCGTGACGCAATAAATACGCAGTTTTGGGGTGCGCGTTGAACAGTCTTGGAATGCTGCGGTCGGCCGTGTTGGCGACCGCATCCGCTTGGGTCTTGATGCCGCAAGCGTCGTTCGCACAATCTTCGCCGCAATCCGGCGCGACGAACCTGCCGCCGGTGACGGTCGCCGCGCCGGAACAACGCCGCCGCGCAGCCACGACCGCGCCGCGCCGTGCGCAGCGCTCGGCACAGAGCGCCAACAGCCAGAAGCCGCAGCCGCAGCGCAACGTCGGCTTCGTCGAGACGCCGCGCGGCCCGGTGCACGGCTACGTCGCCAATCGCAGCTCGTCGGGCACCAAGACCAACACGCCGATCATGGAGACGCCGCAGTCGGTGTCGGTGATCGGCGCCGAGCAGATCCGCGACCAGAAGCCCAACAAGCTCGACGAGGTTCTGCGCTACGCCGCCGGCGTGCGCGCCGGCACCTTCGGCGTAGACACGCGCAACGACTGGTGGCTGATCCGCGGCTTCAAGTCCGACGACATCGGACTGTTCCTCGACGGCATGCAGCTGTTCTACACGTCCTATGCGAGTTGGAAGCTCCAGCCATTCAACATGGAGCGCGTCGAGGTGCTGCGCGGTCCATCCGCGGTGCTCTACGGCGGATCGAGCCCGAGCGGCATCGTCAACGTCATCAGCAAGCTGCCGCCGGCCGAGCCGATCCGCTACATCGAGACCGGCGTCAACAATTTCGGCAACGCCTATGTCGGCTTCGATGTCGGTGGTCCAGTCGCGACACAGCCCGAAAACGGCAAGCTGTTCTACCGCGTCGTCGGCCAGGTCCAGAACGGCCCCACCCAGGTCAACTTCACGCCCGACAACAACTACTTCATCGCGCCGTCGGTGACCTGGAAGCCGGATGCCGACACGACGTTCACGGTGCTGGCCTCTGCTTCCCGGCAGGAAACCCGCGGCATCAACTTCCTGCCCTATCAGGGCACGGTGACCAACGCTCCGTTCGGCAAGATCCCGACCAGCTTTTTCACCGGCGATCCCAGCGTCGACAAGTTCACGCGCGAGCAAGAGATGCTCGGTTACCAGTTCGAGCGAAATCTCACCGACGATTTGACGTTCCGGCAGAATGCGCGCTTCGCCCATGTCGACGTGACCTATCGCGGTTACGTCGGCAACAATTGGGGCGACGTCAACACCGCCACTCTCAATCGCTACAATTGGTATGCGAAGAACACCGCCAATCAGGCCGATCTCGACAACCAGCTGGAGTACCGCTTCGACACTGGTCCGGTGAAGCACACGATGCTGTTCGGGGTGGATCTGAAGGGCTATCAGATCGACGACTACGAGCTTTTCGGCTTCGGCGTCCCCTCGATCAACGTCCTGAATCCGGTGTACGGTCTAAACGACATTCCGTTCGGCGGCGATCCGTTCCGAAACTTTCTCATTACGCAGAAGCAGGCCGGCACCTATCTCCAGGATCAGATGAAGCTCGGCAACTTCACGCTGGTGCTGAGCGGCCGCAACGATTGGGTCGAGACCACCCAGGAGAACCGCTCCACCGGAGCCACGGTCGGCAGCCGCGACGACAGCAAGTTCAGCGGGCGCGCCGGGCTGATCTACAATTTCGACAACGGCATCGCGCCCTACGTCTCCTATTCGACGAGCTACAATCCGATCATCGGCCTGAACGCCCAGAACCAACTGTTTCTGCCGGAGACCGGCAAGCAGGCCGAAATCGGTGTGAAGGTCGCGCCAAAGGGGTTCGACGGCTATTTCACCGTTTCGGCCTTCGACTTGGTTCGTCAAAATGTGGCGACGACGGCGCCGGGCATAGTCCCGGTACTGCAGAACCAGACCGGCGAGGTGACCTCGCGCGGCATCGAGCTCGAAGCGGTGGCCAACGCCACCAAGGAGCTGAAACTGATCGGTTCCTTCACCGCCTATCATCTCTTCACCAGCAAGGACCTCGATCCGGCGCTGGTCGGCAAGACGCCGACCAACACGCCTGAGCTGCTGGTCTCGGGCTGGGCGGACTACACGTTCAAGGACGGGCCGCTCGAAGGATTTGGGTTCGGCGGCGGCGTGCGCTACGTCGGCTCGTCCTGGGCGGACGCTGCGAACACGCTCGAAGTTCCCGCGGTCGTGCTCGGCGATCTCGTGCTCCACTACGAATGGCAGAACTGGCGCACGGCAATCAACGTGATCAACCTGACCGACAAGATCTACGTCGCGAGCTGCGCGGCGGCCTCGTCCTGCTTCTACGGCGATCGCCGGCGCGTCACCGCCAGCGTCTCCTACAAATGGTGAGGCAAATGATGAGGAGAGGCGAGGGAGGACAAGCGTGAAGGCGCGCACGGTCAGGCTCTGGTCGGTGGTCCACACCTGGACCAGCCTGATCTCGACCGTCTTCCTGCTTTTGCTCTGCCTGACCGGCCTGCCGCTGGTCTTCCATCACGAGATCGATGAGCTCCTGGGCTATGCCCCCCAGCCCGAAGCTCATGCGAGCGCGGCGCGCGCGACGCCTCAGCAAGTCGCCAACGCCGCGCTCGCCGCCGATCCCGACGAGCCCGGGATCGTGACGGCCTTCACCAACAGTGCTGTCGACGGGTTCCCGGACAACGCGACCGTCCGCGCCTTCGACGCCGTCTCGGCCAAGCTGCTCGGGCCGGTCGGTGTCGGGCCGATGCTGATCGTGCTCAAGCTGCACACCGACATGTTCGCCGGCCAGGCCGGAAAGCTGTTTCTTGGCGGGATGGGACTGCTGTTCGCCGTCGCAATCGTCTCCGGCGTCGTGCTGTACTGGCCGTTCACCCGCCGCCTGCGCTTTGCCACCATTCGCGATCACGCCTCGCGCCGCGTGATCTGGCTCGACTGGCACAATCTGATCGGCGTGGTGACGGTGGCCTGGGCGCTGGTGGTCGGGCTCACCGGCGTCGTCAACACCTGGGCCGAACTGATGCTCAACCGGTGGAAGGCGACCGAGCTCGCCAGCATGGTCGCGCCCTATGCCGGCAAGCCGCCGCCGTCGCAGCTCGCCTCGCTCGACGGCGTCGTTGCGCGCGCCAAGACGGCGGCGCCCGGCATGGAGATCGCCTTCATCGCGTTTCCGGGCACGCCGTTCACGTCCTCGCACCACTTCGCCGCCTTCATGCGCGGCGATACGGCCCTGACGTCGCGGCTCTTGAAGCCGGTGCTGCTCGACGGCGAGACCGGGGAGGTCGCCGACAGCCGGGCGCTTCCGGTCTATCTCCAGGCGCTGCTGATCTCGCAGCCGCTGCATTTCGGCGACTACGGCGGCATGCCGCTGAAGCTGATCTGGGCCGCACTCGACGTGCTCACGATGGTCGTGATCGGCAGCGGCCTCTATCTCTGGCTGGTGCGGCGGCGGAAGCGGATGCCCGCCCGTCATGACGCATTCGCCAGACGAGCCCCGGTCCCGTCGTGATGCATGGCTCCCGGGACAGCTCGCGCCTGTGGATACGTGTCTTTGCTGCACCTATCCTGCTCGCGGCTGTGACCGTCACCGGTCTCATGGCCGCACTGCTCTGGGGGCCGGTCGGCCAATATGTCGCCTGGGTGACGGTGGGGGCTCCCGTGCTGGTGATCGCCGGGGTCTGGGTGCGCCGCCGCACCAAAAAAACGCAGCAATTTGGCCGGACGCTCCACGGCAAGTAGTTGCCGGGACCTGTGCGCGGCAATCTCAGAGCGGCTGCCGTGCAAAACTGCGGCCACTCTTGCTGGGTTTGGCGATCTGCTCCATACCAGCGCGGGGTGATTCCGGGATTTCCGCCGTTCGGGGAGCGGTAAAGGGCCTAAAAAGAGCGTGTCTTGCGCCCATTGGTGCACTGCGCTAAGGCTCAGAATAATTCCAAATCGGACGAATCCGTGGCTGTCCCGAGGCTGCGGGAAAAAGGGCTCGTCAATGAGCGGCATTCTACAGAACTATCTTCCACTCGTCGTCTTTATAGGGGTAGCGGGCCTCATCGGCCTGGTGCTGCTGATCGCGCCCTTCATCGTCGCGTTCCAGCAACCCGACCCGGAAAAACTCTCGGCGTATGAGTGCGGCTTCAACGCCTTCGACGACGCCCGCATGAAGTTCGACGTCCGCTTCTACCTGGTCGCCATCCTCTTCATCATCTTCGACCTCGAGGTGGCGTTCCTGTTTCCCTGGGCGGTGGCGTTCGGCAAGCTTGGCGCGACCGGCTTCTGGTCCATGGTGGTGTTCCTCGCCGTGCTGACGGTCGGGTTCGCCTATGAATGGAAGAAAGGGGCACTGGAATGGGATTGAACCCTGCACCGTCCGCCGGTCCGGTCATCACGCCGGCCCCCAAGGGCATCCTGGATCCGTCGACCGGCAAGCCGGTCGGGGCCAATGATCCGTTCTTCCTCGAGGTCAATTCGGAGCTGTCCGACAAGGGCTTCTTCGTCGCGGCGACCGACGACCTCATCACCTGGGCGCGCACCGGCTCGCTGATGTGGATGACCTTCGGTCTCGCCTGCTGCGCGGTCGAGATGATGCAGGTGTCGATGCCGCGCTACGACGTCGAGCGTTTCGGCTTCGCGCCGCGGGCCTCGCCGCGCCAGTCCGACGTGATGATCGTGGCGGGAACGCTCACCAACAAGATGGCGCCGGCGCTGCGCAAGGTCTACGACCAGATGCCCGAGCCGCGCTACGTCATCTCGATGGGCTCCTGCGCCAACGGCGGCGGCTACTATCACTATTCCTACTCGGTCGTGCGTGGCTGCGACCGTATCGTGCCGATCGATATCTACGTGCCGGGCTGCCCGCCCACCGCGGAAGCGCTGCTCTACGGCGTGCTGCTGCTTCAGAAGAAGATCCGGCGCACCGGCACCATCGAACGCTAAGGTTTTACGTCATGGACGATGGCAAGCTCGACGCCCTTGGGCAAACGATCGTTGGCGCGCTTCCGGGCGCCGCCACCGGTCATTCGGTCGCCTTCAATCAGCTCACGGTGGATGTCGAGGCCGCCAGGATCGTCGAGGTCGTCAAGTACCTTCGCGACGATCCGAATTGCCGCTTCATCAACTTCACCGACATCACGGCAGTCGATTATCCGGACCGCGAGAAGCGTTTCGACGTGATCTATCACTTCCTGTCGCCGACGCTGAACGCGCGAATCCGGCTCAGGGCCCAGGCCGACGAGACCACGCAGGTGCCGTCGCTGATCGAGGTGTTTCCCGGCGCCGACTGGTTCGAGCGCGAGGCCTACGATCTCTACGGCGTCTTCTTCGTCGGTCATCCCGACATGCGCCGCATCCTCACCGATTACGGTTTCGAGGGGCATCCGCTGCGCAAGGATTTCCCGACCACCGGTTTCGTCGAGGTCCGCTACGACGACCAGGAGAAGCGGGTGGTGTACGAGCCGGTGCGGCTCAACCAGGAATTCCGCAAGTTCGACTTTTTGTCGCCGTGGGAGGGAGCCGACTATCCGGTCCTTCCGGGTGATGAAAAAGCAGGGCCGAAGGTCTGATCATGAACGAGCAACCCGAACAGCTTCGCAATTTCACCATCAACTTCGGGCCGCAGCATCCGGCCGCGCACGGCGTGCTGCGTCTGGTGCTGGAGCTCGACGGTGAAGTCGTCGCCCGTGTCGACCCGCATATCGGCCTGCTTCACCGCGGCACCGAAAAGCTGATCGAGCAGAAGACCTATCTCCAGGCGATCCCTTATTTCGACCGGCTCGACTACGTCGCGCCGATGAACCAGGAGCACGCCTTCTGCCTCGCCGCCGAAAAGCTGCTCGGCATCGAGGTGCCGCGCCGCGGCCAGCTGATCCGCGTGCTTTATTGCGAGATCGGCCGCATCCTGTCGCATCTGCTCAACGTCACCACGCAGGCGATGGACGTCGGCGCGCTGACCCCGCCGCTGTGGGGTTTTGAAGAGCGCGAAAAGCTGATGGTGTTCTACGAGCGCGCCTCCGGCAGCCGCATGCATGCGGCCTTCTTCCGCGTCGGCGGCGTGCATCAGGACCTGCCGCAGAAGCTGGTCGACGACATCGAGGCCTGGTGCGATCCGTTCCTGAAGGTGGTGGAGGACCTCGACCGCCTGCTCACCGCCAACCGCATCTTCAAGCAGCGCAACGTCGATATCGGCGTGGTGCCGCTGAAGGAAGCCTGGGAGTGGGGCTTCTCGGGCGTCATGGTGCGCGGCTCCGGCGCGGCCTGGGACCTGCGCAAGTCGCAGCCCTATGAATGCTACGCCGAGATGGATTTCGACATCCCGATCGGCAAGAACGGCGACTGCTACGATCGCTACCTGATCCGCATGGAAGAAATGCGCCAGTCGGTGCGCATCATGAAGCAGTGCATCCAGAAACTGAACGCGCCTGACGGCAAGGGCCCCGTCGTGGTCGAGGACAACAAGGTCGCGCCGCCCCGCCGCGGCGAGATGAAGCGCTCGATGGAAGCGCTGATCCACCACTTCAAGCTCTATACCGAGGGCGTCCGCGTGCCGGCCGGCGAGGTCTATGCCGCGGTCGAGGCGCCGAAGGGCGAGTTCGGCGTCTATCTCGTCTCCGACGGCACCAACAAGCCCTACAAGTGCAAGATCCGCGCGCCGGGTTTCGCCCACCTCCAGGCCATGGATCACATCTGCCGCGGGCATCTGCTCGCCGACGTCTCGGCGATCCTGGGTTCGCTCGACATCGTGTTCGGAGAGGTCGATCGGTGATGGCGCAGGCGCCAATCCAGTTTGACCGTGCCTCGGGGGCCCTTGAAGGGGCCAACCTGTGGGAGCGGACGGCTGCCTTGGCGCTGGTGACGGGATCGAAGATCTCGTCGCATTTTTCGCACATGGGCTACATCGCCTGCGCCAACCTGCTGCGGAAAACGCTGCCCGAGCGCAACATCGCGATCAAGCTCAACCCGGACGCGGTGTTCGAATTTCCCTACGGCGACGGCTATTGGAGCAAGCTGCTCAACCGCTCCTACAACTACGAGGACGAGCTGGAGCTCCTGTTCGCCGACTCCATCGACGTCGACTACACGCTGCTCGATTGCGGCGCCAATTACGGCTACTGGTCGGTGCTGGTCTCGAGCAAGCCGTTCGGCTCGCACAAGGCGATCGCGATCGAGCCGTCGGGGCAGAACCATCCGAAGCTCGCCAACAACGCGCGCATCAACGGCAACCGCTTCGAGACCATGAAATGTGCGATCGGCGCATCGCGTGGCACCGCGCGGCTGTCCGGGACCAAGCACGAGGCCTTCAGCATCGCCGGCGACGCGTCGGCGGGCGGCGAGGACGTGCCGGTCATCGCGCTCGATAACCTCATCGACGACGGCAAGGTCGCAAGCGCCGGCAAATATTTGATCAAGCTCGACGTCGAGGGCGTCGAGATCGAGGCGATCAAGGGCGGCGCCCGGCTGCTCGAGGCCGACAGCGTCGTCATGTGCGAGGAGCACGGCAGCGATCGCAGCCACGCGGTGTCGCGCTTCATCCTCGAACAGACCCCGCTGAAGCTGATCGTCTATGATCCCAGCACCAGGCGTATGGAAACGGTGACCGAGCTGTCGATCCTCGATCGCATCAAGGTCTCCACCCACGTCGGCTACAATGTTTTCGGCACCGCAAGCGCATTCTGGCAGGACAGGATCAATGCCCTGAATGCGAAAACCGCGCGCCGCATGCAGTGAGAGATTGAAGAGATGTCCGTCCGCCGATTAGCACCGAAGGAAGTCCAGCCCGCGAGCTTTGCGTTCACGGACGAGAACCTCGCGTTCGCCAAGCAGCAGATCGCGAAATATCCTGCCGGCCGCCAGGCCTCGGCCGTGATCGCGATCCTCTGGCGGGCGCAGGAGCAGCACGAGGGCTGGGTGTCGGAAGCCGCGATCCGCGTCATCGCCGACATGCTCGACATGCCCTATATCCGCGTGCTCGAGGTCGCGACCTTCTACACGATGTTCCAGCTCGCCCCCGTCGGCAAGAAGGCCCATGTCCAGGTCTGCGGCACCACGCCGTGCCGCCTGCGCGGCGCCGAGGAGCTGATCCACGTCTGCGAGCACCGCATCCACCACGATCCCTTCCATCTCTCCAAGGACGGCAATTTCAGCTGGGAAGAGGTGGAGTGCCTCGGTGCCTGCGTGAACGCGCCGATGGTGCTGATCGGCAAGGACACCTATGAGGACCTGACCAAGGAGAGCTTTGGCAAGGTGCTCGACGGCTTTGCCTCCGGCAATCCGCCCAAGCCCGGTCCCCAGAATGGCCGCCAGTTCTCGGCGCCGACGGGCGGACCGACCACGCTGAAGGAGACCACCTGATGCGTGATCTCTCGCAGCCGGCAGTGCAGGGGAACGGTGCCATGAAGAAGTGGGGCTTCATCGCGATGCATGCCGCCGTGGCGGCCACGTTCATCTTCCTGCTGCAGCGTTTCGGCCTGAACGCGTCGCTGGAATCCAGTCTGCTCTGGGCGCTGACTTTCGCCGTCTGCGCCGCCGGGCTTGCCTACAAGCAAGCCAACCGTTGATCGGAAAGCACTGATATGCTCGAGGACAAGGACCGCATCTTCAAGAACCTCTACGGCCTCCACGACTGGGGGCTCGAGGGCGCGCGGCGTCGCGGTGCCTGGGACGGCACCAAGGCCATCATCGACAAGGGCCGCGACTGGATCATCAACGAGATGAAGGCCTCCGGCCTGCGCGGCCGCGGCGGCGCCGGCTTCCCGACCGGCCTGAAATGGTCGTTCATGCCGAAGGAATCGACCGACGGCCGGCCGAGCTACCTCGTCGTCAACGCCGACGAGTCCGAGCCCGGCACCTGCAAGGATCGCGAGATCATGCGGCACGATCCGCATCTCCTGATCGAAGGCTGCCTGATCGCGAGCTGCGCGATGAATGCGCATGCCTGCTACATCTATGTCCGCGGCGAGTTCATCCGCGAGCGCGAGCACCTCCAGGCCGCGATCGACCAGGCCTATGAGGCCAAGCTGGTCGGCAAGGACAATATCAACGGCTGGCCGTTCGACATCTACGTCGCGCACGGCGCCGGCGCCTATATCTGCGGCGAGGAAACCGCGCTGCTCGAAAGCCTCGAGGGCAAGAAGGGCCAGCCGCGGCTGAAGCCGCCGTTCCCGGCCAATGTCGGCCTGTTCGGCTGCCCGACCACCGTCAACAACGTCGAGTCGATCGCGGTTGCCCCGGACATTCTCCGTCGTGGTGCAGCCTGGTTCGCCGGCATCGGCCGTCCGAACAATGTCGGCACAAAACTGTTCTGCATCTCCGGCCATGTCGAGCGGCCCTGCAACGTCGAAGAAGCCATGGGCATTCCGTTCCGTGAGCTGATCGAGAAGCATTGCGGCGGCATCCGCGGTGGCTGGGACAACCTCAAGGCCGTGATCCCCGGCGGCTCCTCGGTGCGCATGGTGCCGGCCGAGCAGATCATCGATACGCCGATGGATTTCGACTCGTTGAGCAAGCTGCGCTCGGGCCTCGGCACCGCGGCCGTGATCGTGATGGACAAGTCGACCGACCTGATCCGCGCCATCGCCCGCATCTCCTATTTCTACAAGCATGAGAGCTGCGGCCAGTGCACGCCGTGCCGCGAGGGCACGGGCTGGATGTGGCGCGTCTTGACCCGCATGGCCGACGGCCGCGCCCACAAGCGCGAGATCGACATGCTGCTGGAGGTCACGAAACAGGTCGAAGGCCACACCATCTGCGCGCTCGGCGACGCAGCCGCCTGGCCGATCCAGGGCCTGATCGCGCATTTCCGTCATGAGATCGAAGCGCGCATCGACCAGTATTCGCACAAGTCTGACATCGACGATATCGGCGTCCGCGATCCCGTGAACATGGTCGCGGCGGAGTAGGAAGAATGACCAAGCTCATCATCGACGGCAAAGAGATCGATGTCCCGCCGGAGTACACGCTGCTCCAGGCGTGCGAGGCGGCCGGCGCCGAGATTCCGCGCTTCTGCTATCATGAACGGCTGTCGATCGCCGGTAATTGCCGGATGTGCCTCGTCGAAGTGAAGGGCGGCCCGAAGCCGGTCGCGAGCTGCGCCTGGGGCGTGCGCGATTGCCGTCCGGGCCCCAAGGGCGAGCCGCCGGAAATCTCCACCCGTTCGCCGATGGTGAAGAAGGCGCGCGAAGGCGTGATGGAATTCCTGCTCATCAACCATCCGCTGGACTGCCCGATCTGCGATCAGGGCGGCGAGTGCGACCTCCAGGACCAGGCGATGGGCTATGGTGTCGACACCAGCCGCTTCGCCGAGAACAAGCGCGCGGTCGAGGACAAATATCTCGGCGCGCTGGTCAAGACCTCGATGAACCGCTGCATCCAGTGCACGCGCTGCGTCCGCTTCTCGGCGGAGGTCGCCGGCGCGCCTGAGATGGGCGCGACCGGCCGCGGCGAGGACATGGAGATCACGACCTATCTCCAGCACGCGCTGACGTCGGAATTGCAGGGCAACCTCGTCGACATCTGCCCGGTCGGCGCGCTGACCTCGAAGCCCTATGCCTTCGCCGCGCGTCCCTGGGAGCTCGGCAAGACCCAGTCGGTCGACGTGATGGACGGCATCGGCTCGGCGATCCGCGTCGACACCCGCGGCCGCGAGGTGATGCGCGTGCTGCCGCGCATCAACGAGGCCGTGAACGAGGAGTGGATCTCGGACAAGACCCGCCATGTCGTCGACGGCCTGCGGACCCAGCGCCTCGACCGGCCCTACATCCGTGAAGCCGGCAAGCTGCGGGCTGCGAGCTGGCCGGAGGCCTTCGCCGCGATCGCTGCGAAAGCGGCACGCACCGACGGCAAGCGGATCGGCGCGATCGCGGGCGATCTCGCCGGCGTCGAGGAGATGTTCGCGCTGAAGGACCTGCTCGCCAAATACGGCTCGAGCAATCTGGCAGTGCAGGGCGGCGACGCCTTCGATCCCGCGCTCGGCCGCGGCTCCTACATCTTCAATCCGACGCTGGTGGGCGTCGAGCAGGCCGATGCGCTGCTGATCATCGGCGCCAATCCGCGGAAAGAGGCGGCCGTGTTCAACGCCCGCATCCGCAAGCGCTGGCGCGCCGGCGGCTTCAAGGTCGGCGTGATCGGCGCCAAGGCCGATCTCACTTATGACTACGACCATCTCGGCGCGGGCACCGAGACGCTCAGCGAGCTCGCGGCCGGCAAGCACTCCTTCATGGACGTGCTGAAGAACGCCAAGCACCCGATCATCCTGGTCGGCGCGGGCGCGGCCTCGCGTCACGACGGCGCCGCCATTCTCGCCAGCGCCGCCAAGCTCGCGCTCGATGTCGGCGCGGTCAAGGACGGCTGGAACGGTTTTGCCGTGCTGCACGAGACCGCCTCGCGCGTCGGCGCGCTCGATATCGGCTTTGTCGCCGGTCAGGGAGGGCTGAACGCGGCCCAGATGACCACGTTCGGTACCCTGGACCTGCTGATCCTGCTCGGCGCCGACGAGATCAAGGCGCCGGACGGCACCTTCGTCGTCTATATCGGCACCCATGGCGACCGCGGCGCGCATCGCGCCGACGTGATCCTGCCGGCGGCCGCCTATACCGAGAAGTCCGCGATCTACGTCAACACCGAGGGCCGCGTGCAGATGACGGGACGTGCCGCATTCCCGCCGGGCGAGGCCCGCGAGGACTGGGCGATCGTCCGCGCGCTGTCGGAGGCACTCGGCAAGAAGCTCGGCTACGACTCGCTCGCAGCCCTGCGCCAGGCGATCTTCAAGGCGKTCCCGCATCTGATCCGTCTCGACCAGATCGAGGCCGGCTCCGCCGACCAGATCAAGAAGCTGGCGGGGAAGGGCGGCACGCCGGAGAAGGCGCCGTTCAAGCCGCTGGTCGAGGACTTCTATTTGACCAACCCAATCGCGCGTGCGTCTGCCGTGATGGCGGAGTGCTCGCGGCTTGCCTCCGGGCAGATGCTGACCGCAGCGGAGTGAGCTGATGGAATTCTTCGAAAGCGCATTCTGGACGGGGTTCCTCTGGCCGCTGATCATCATGGTCGCGGAGAGCGTCCTGGTGCTCGTCGTCCTGCTGGTCGCGATCGCCTACATCCTGCTCGCCGACCGCAAGATCTGGGCGGCGGTGCAGATCCGGCGCGGCCCGAACGTGGTCGGTCCCTGGGGCCTGCTGCAGTCCTTCGCCGACCTTTTGAAGTTCGTGTTGAAGGAGCCGATCATTCCGGCCGGCGCCAACAAGGGCGTCTTCCTGCTGGCGCCGCTGGTGTCCTGCGTGCTCGCGCTCGCGGCATGGGCGGTGATCCCGACCAATCTCGGCTGGGTGATCTCCGACATCAATGTCGGCGTCCTCTTCATCTTCGCGATCTCGTCGCTGTCGATCTACGGCATCATCATGGCCGGCTGGTCGTCGAACTCGAAATACCCGTTCCTGGCCGCGCTGCGCTCGGCGGCGCAGATGGTGTCCTACGAGGTCTCGATCGGCTTCGTCATCATCACCGTGCTGCTCTGCGCCGGCACGCTGAACCTGTCGGCGGTGGTCGAGGCCCAGCATGCGCGCGGCCTTGCCAGCCTGATCGGGCTGCCGCAGCTCACCGTCCTGAACTGGTATGTGTGGCCGCTGTTCCCGATGTTCGTCATCTTCTACGTCTCGGCGCTGGCGGAAACCAACCGTCCGCCGTTCGACCTTGTCGAAGCGGAGTCCGAGCTCGTCGCCGGCTTCATGGTCGAGTACGGCTCGACGCCGTATCTGCTGTTCATGCTCGGCGAGTATGTCGCCATCGTCACGATGTGCGCGCTGGCGACGATCCTGTTCCTCGGCGGCTGGCTGCCGCCGGTGGACCTACCGCCCTTCAACTGGGTGCCGGGGATCATCTGGTTCTCGCTCAAAGTCTTCTTCATGTTCTTCCTGTTCGCGATGGCGAAGGCGATCGTGCCCCGCTACCGCTACGACCAACTGATGCGGCTCGGCTGGAAGGTGTTCCTGCCGCTGTCGCTGGCGATGGTGGTCGTGGTGGCCGGTGTGCTGCACTTCGCCGGCATCGCGCCGAAGTGAGGGCCGTCATGGGTATCAACATCAACGCCACCGCACGCTCGCTTCTGCTGTCGGAATTCGTCTCGGCGTTCTTCCTCGCCATGCGTTATTTCTTCCAGCCCAAGCCGACGCTGAACTATCCGTTCGAGAAGGGCCCGATCTCGCCGCGCTTCCGCGGCGAGCATGCGCTGCGCCGCTATCCGAACGGCGAAGAGCGCTGCATCGCCTGCAAGCTGTGCGAAGCGGTCTGCCCGGCGCAGGCCATCACCATCGAGGCCGGCCCGCGCCGCAACGACGGCACCCGCCGCACCGTGCGCTACGACATCGACATGGTGAAGTGCATCTATTGCGGCCTCTGCCAGGAGGCCTGCCCGGTCGACGCCATCGTCGAAGGTCCGAACTTCGAGTTCGCGACCGAGACCCGCGAGGAACTGTTCTATGACAAGGCCAAGCTGCTCGCCAACGGCGACCGCTGGGAACGCGAGATCGCGAAGGCGATCGAGCTCGACGCGCCGTACCGGTGAGATGAGAGCATGATCCTTCCCGCGCTGTTCTTCTATCTGTTCGCCGGCGTCTGCGTCGCCTCGGCGGTGATGGTGATTGTCTCGCGCAATCCCGTGCACTCCGTGCTGTATCTGATCCTGGCCTTCGTCAACGCCTCCGGCCTGTTCGTGCTGATGGGCGCCGAGTTCCTGGCGATGATCCTGATCGTCGTCTATGTCGGCGCCGTCGCGGTGCTGTTCCTGTTCGTGATCATGATGCTCGACGTCGACTTCCTCGAGCTGCGCGAGGGCTTCATCGAGTACCTGCCGGTCGGTCTCGTGATCGGCGGCATCTTCATGTTCGAGCTGCTGCTCACCGTCGGCTTCTGGGTCATCAACCCCGGTGTCGCCAAGACCATCACGGCGGCGATCCCGACCAATGTCTCGAACACCGAGGCGCTCGGGCTCGTGCTCTATACAAAGTACATCCACTACTTCCAGCTCGCCGGCATGGTGCTGCTGGTCGCGATGATCGGCGCCATCGTGCTGACGCTGCGCCACAAGGCGAACGTGAAGCGGCAGGACATCAACGTTCAGAACGCGCGCACGCCGGAGATGGCGATGGCGATGCGCAAGGTGGCGCCGGGGCAGGGGCTCTCGGACGCCGACGCGGCGGAGTGGGTGAAATGACGATCGGGCTCGGACATTATCTGGCGGTCGGCGCGATCCTGTTCACGCTCGGCATCCTCGGCATCTTCCTGAACCGCAAGAACATCATCGTCATATTGATGTCGATCGAGCTGATCCTGCTCTCGGTCAACATCAACTTCGTGGCGTTCTCGACCTTCCTCGGCGACATCGTCGGCCAGGTCTTCGCGCTGCTGGTGCTGACGGTCGCGGCTGCCGAAGCTGCGATCGGTCTCGCCATCCTGGTGGTCTATTTCCGCAACCGCGGCTCGATCGCGGTTGAGGACGTCAATCTGATGAAGGGTTAACCCGGCTATGGTTCAGGCAATTGTCTTTCTGCCTCTGCTGGGCGCCATTCTTGCTGGCCTGATCTCGCTGTTCGGCGCGCATGCCCGCAACCCCTCAGGCGACACGGTCGAGCATCATGATGACGCGCACGGCCATGGCGACGCCCATGCGGCCGCCGCCCATGACGATCACGGCCACGACGATCATGGCCATGACGACCACCACGTCTCCGAGCCGGCAGCGGCGGGCTCGCGCGCGGCCGAGCTGATCACGACGGCATTGCTGTTCGTGTCGGCGGCGCTGTCCTGGATGACGCTGGTCGACGTCGGTTTCATGCACCACGACGCCCGGGTCCAGCTCTTGCCGTGGATCTTCTCCGGCGACCTCCAGGTCTACTGGGCGCTGCGGGTCGACACGCTCACCGCGGTGATGCTGGTGGTGGTGACGACCGTGTCCTCGCTCGTGCACCTCTATTCCATCGGCTACATGGACGAGGATCCGTACCGGCCGCGCTTCTTCGGCTATCTCTCGCTGTTCACCTTCGCCATGCTGATGCTGGTGACCGCGGACAACCTCGTGCAGCTGTTCTTCGGCTGGGAGGGCGTCGGTCTCGCCAGCTACCTGCTGATCGGGTTCTGGTATCAGAAGCCGTCGGCGAACGCGGCGGCGATCAAGGCCTTCGTGGTCAACCGCGTCGGCGATTTCGGCTTCGCGCTCGGCATCTTCGCGATCTTCGCCCTCGTCGGCTCGACCGATTTCGAGACGATCTTCCATGCCGCGCCGGACCTCACCGGCAAGACCATCGACTTCCTCGGCTGGCACGCCAATGCGTTGACCCTGACCTGCCTGCTGCTGTTCATGGGCGCGATGGGCAAGTCGGCGCAGTTCCTGCTGCACACCTGGTTGCCGGACGCGATGGAAGGCCCGACCCCGGTCTCGGCGCTGATCCATGCCGCGACCATGGTCACCGCCGGCGTGTTCATGGTGGCGCGCCTGTCGCCGCTGTTCGAGCTCGCACCGAACGCGCAGGCCGTCGTGATGTTCTTCGGCGCGACCACGGCGTTCTTCGCCGCGACCATCGGCCTCGTCCAGAACGACATCAAGCGCATCGTCGCCTATTCGACCTGTTCGCAGCTCGGCTACATGTTCGTGGCGATGGGAGCGGGGGCCTATTCGGTCGGCATGTTCCACCTGTTCACCCACGCCTTCTTCAAGGCGCTGCTGTTCTTGGGCTCCGGCTCGGTGATCTACGCGATGCACCACGAGCAGGACATCCGCAACATGGGCGGCCTCTGGCGCAAGATCCCCTACACCTATGCGGTGATGGTGGTCGGCACGCTGGCGTTGACCGGCTTCCCGCTCACCGCCGGCTATTTCTCCAAGGACGCGATCATCGAGTCAGCCTATGCGTCGCACAATCCGTTCGCGACCTACGGCTTCCTGATGACGGTCGTCGCCGCCGGCCTGACCTCGTTCTACTCCTGGCGCCTGATCTTCAAGACCTTCCACGGCGAGCCGCATGACGAGCAACACTACGAGGCGGCGCATGAGGCCCCGGTCTGGATGCTGATCCCGATCGGCGTGCTCGCGGTCGGCTCCATCGTCGCCGGTTTCCCGTTCAAGGAGCTGTTCGCCGGCCACGGCGTCGAGGAGTTCTTCCGCGACTCCGTGAAGATGAACCCGCACATCATCGAGGAGATGCACCACATCCCCGAGACCATCGCGCTCCTGCCGACGGTGATGATGGTGCTGGGCTTCCTCGTCTCGTACCTGTTCTACATCCGGCGGCCTTACCTGCCGGTCGAGCTCGCGCAGACCCAGCCGGGGCTGTACCAGTTCCTGCTCAACAAATGGTACTTCGACGAGCTCTACGACATCATCTTCGTCCGTCCGGCGAAGTGGATCGGCTATCAGCTCTGGAAGAAGGGCGACGGCTTCGTCATCKACGGCTTCGGTCCCGACGGCGTCTCGGCCCGCGTGCTGGACGTCACCCGCAACGTCGTCAAGATCCAGACCGGCTATCTCTATCACTACGCATTCGCCATGCTGATCGGCGCCGCCGGCCTGATCACCTGGTTCATGTTCGGCTTTGGAGGCCAGTAAATGACGACCTGGCCCATTCTATCCGTCACGACGTTCCTGCCGCTGGTCGGCGCGCTGATCGTCTATCTCAGCCGCGGCGATGACGAGGCCTCGCGGCGCAACTCGTGCTGGATCGCGCTGTGGACCACGCTGATCACCTTCGCGGTGTCGGTGCTCCTGGTCATGCGCTTCGATCCGTCCAACGCCGACTTCCAGTTCGTCGAGAAGGCGAACTGGCTCGCTACCGGCATCACCTACCACATGGGCGTGGACGGCATTTCGCTGCCGCTGGTGATCTTGACCACCGCCATCATGCCGTTCTGCATCATCGCGAGCTGGAAGTCGGTCACGAACCGCGTTCGCGAATACATGATGGCGTTCCTGATCCTGGAAACGCTGATGATCGGTACCTTTTCGGCGCTCGATCTCGTGCTGTTCTACCTGTTCTTCGAGGGCGGCCTGATCCCGATGTTCCTGATCATCGGCGTCTGGGGCGGCCCGCGCCGGGTCTACGCGTCCTTCAAGTTCTTCCTCTACACGCTGCTCGGCTCGGTCCTGATGCTGCTCGCCATCATGGCGCTGTACTGGAACGGCGGCACCACCGACATCCCGACCCTGATGCACACGGCCGTGCCGCGGTCGTTGCAGACCTGGGCGTGGCTGGCCTTCTTCGCCTCGTTCGCGGTGAAGATGCCGATGTGGCCGGTGCACACCTGGCTCCCCGACGCCCACGTCGAGGCGCCGACCGCGGGCTCGGTGGTCCTTGCCGCGATCCTCTTGAAGATGGGCGGCTACGGCTTCCTGCGCTTCTCGCTGCCGATGTTCCCGCTGGCCTCGCATGACTTCGCGCCGCTGATCTTCACGCTCTCGGCCATCGCCATCATCTACACCTCGCTGGTGGCCTTGATGCAGGAGGACATGAAGAAGCTGATCGCGTACTCGTCGGTCGCGCACATGGGCTTCGTCACCATGGGCATCTTCGCCGGCACCATGCAGGGCGTCGCCGGCGGCATGTTCCAGATGATCTCGCACGGCATCGTTTCCGGCGCGCTGTTCCTCTGCGTCGGCATCGTCTACGACCGCCTGCACACCCGCGAGATCGCGGCCTATGGCGGCCTCGTCAACCGGATGCCGCTCTATGCGCTGACCTTCATGGTCTTCACCATGGCCAATGTCGGCCTGCCCGGAACGAGCGGCTTCGTCGGCGAGTTCATGACGCTGCTCGGCACCTTCAAGGTCTCGATCCCGACCGCGTTCTTCGCCACCTTCGGCGTGATCCTGTCGGCCGGCTACGCGCTGTGGCTCTACCGCAAGGTCGTGTTCGGGGCGCTGGTCAAGCCGTCGCTGGCGAGCATGAAGGATCTCACCTTCCGGGAGTGCCTGACGCTGTTCCCGCTGATCGCCTTGACGATCCTGTTCGGCGTCTATCCGAAGCCGGTGCTCGACATGTCGGCCGCCTCGGTCCAGCAACTCGTCAACAACTACAACACCGCTGTGACGGCCGTGAAGGCCGCCGCACTGCTCCAGTGAGCGGGCAGGTCAGGATATCGCCATGAGCTTTGAGACTGCAGGTTATCAACTGGCGCCGGTGTTGCCCGAGCTCGTGCTCGCGGTCGGCGCCATGGCGCTCCTGATGCTGGGCGCCTATCGCGGGCAGGAGACGACCAAGACGGTCACCTCGCTCGCGGTCCTGCTCCTGGTCGTGGTCGGGGTGCTGGTCTACCTCCAGCCCGCGGGCAAGCAGGTGACCTTCGGCGGCAGCTTCATCGTCGACGATTTCGCGCGCTTCATGAAGATCCTGGCCCTGATCGGCTCGGCGGTGACGCTGGTGCTGTCGACCGAGTTCCTGTCCGATCCGTCGCGCCGTATCTTCGAATACGCGATCCTGGTGCTGCTCTCGACGCTCGGCATGATGGTGCTGATCTCGGCCGGCGATCTGATCTCGCTCTATCTCGGCCTCGAGCTGATGTCGCTCGCGCTCTACGTCGTGGCGTCCTCGAACCGCGACAACGCCAAGTCGACCGAAGCCGGTCTGAAGTATTTCGTGCTGGGCGCGCTGTCCTCCGGCATGCTGCTCTACGGCTCGTCGCTGGTCTACGGCTTCACCGGCACGGTCTCCTTCGCCGGCATCGCGGCGGCCGCGACGGCCGCCAATGTCGGCCTGGTGTTCGGCCTGGTGTTCCTGCTCGCCGGCCTCTGCTTCAAGGTCTCGGCGGTGCCGTTCCACATGTGGACGCCCGACGTCTACGAGGGCGCCCCGACGCCGGTCACCGCCTTCTTCGCCTCGGCCCCGAAGGTCGCCGCACTCGCCGTGTTCACCCGCGTCACGCTCACCGCATTCCCCGGTATCGTCTCGCAGTGGCAGCAGATCCTGGTGTTCGTGGCGATCGCCTCGATGGTGCTCGGCTCCTTCGCCGCGATCGGCCAGAGCAACATCAAGCGCCTGATGGCCTATTCCTCGATCGGCCATATGGGCTTTGCCCTGGTCGGCCTCGCCTCCGGCACGGTTGAGGGCGCGCAGGGCGTGCTGATGTACATCGTGATCTATGTCGCGATGACGCTCGGCTCGTTCTCGATCATCCTGGCCATGAAGCGCAACGGCCAGGCGGTCGAGCGGATCAGCGATTTCGCAGGGCTCTCGCGCACCAACCCGCTGCTCGCCTTCATGTTCGCGATGCTGCTGTTCTCGCTCGCCGGCATTCCGCCGCTCGCGGGCTTTTTCGCCAAATGGTACGTCTTCGTCGCCGCCATCAAGGCCAATCTGTTCACGCTCGCGGTGATCGGCGTGCTCTCCAGCGTGGTGGGCGCCTACTACTATCTCACCATCGTCAAGACGATGTATTTCGACGAGCCGGCCGGCCAGGTCGATCCGGTGCGCATCGAGGTGCGGACGGTGCTGGCGGTCGCAGGCCTTTTCAACATCCTCTTCGCGCTGTTCGCGGGCCCGGTGGTGAGCGTCGCCTCCGCCGCGGCAAAGTCACTGTTTTAGGATGGGGTTCGCGCTCGGTCCTCGCGCTCTATCGGCGGGCTACAAGCTCGCAGCCTTCGAACGGACCGGCTCGACCAATACCGAGGCGATCGAAAGCGCTCGCGCCGGCGAGCGCGGCCCGATCTGGTTCGTGACGTCGGAGCAGACGGCCGGCCGCGGCCGGCGCCAGCGCCCATGGATCGCGCCGCCCGGCAATCTGGCCGCCAGCGTCCTCGAAATCGTCGACGTCGCGCCTGCGGTTGCCGCCACGATCGGCTTTGCGGCCGGGCTGGCGGAGGAAGCCGCGCTTGAGAAGGTCAGCCTCGAGGCCGCGCTGCGGCTCGGTCCGAGCAGGCCCCGATACGCCCTGAAATGGCCGAATGACGTCCTCGCCAATGGCAGGAAGCTCGTCGGCATCGGGCTCGAGGCCGAAGCCGTCGGCGACCGTCTTGCCGTCGTCGTCGGCATCGGCACCAACGTCGTGGCTGCGCCTGAGGGCATGCCGACGCCCGCGGTGTCGCTCGCCGCGCTTGGCGTCCAGATCAGCGCGGAAGAGCTGTTTTCGGCGCTGTCTGACGCCTGGGTGGAATTCCGCGGCATCTGGGACAATGGTCGCGGCTTTGCCGAGATCCGCAAGTTGTGGCTGGCGCGTGCCGCCGGTCTTGGCGAGAGGGTCGCGATCAACACGGGAACGAAGACGCTCGAAGGCATTTTCGACACGATCGACGACACCGGTTGCCTGATCGTCCGCACCACTGACGGCCGACGCCTGCCGGTGGCGGCCGGCGAGGTGTTCTTTGGCTCGGCCGCCTCCGTGGGAGCTGCGTGATGGCGAAACCTGACGAATTGGTGTTTGCGCCGCTCGGCGGTGTCGGCGAGATCGGCATGAACCTGTCGATCTATGGCCTCGGCAACCGCCAGCAGCGGGCCTGGCTCGCGATCGATCTCGGCGTGTCCTTCGGCGACGAGGAGCATCTGCCGGGCATCGACCTGATCATGCCGGACATCAGCTTCCTGGAGAAGGAACGCAAGAACCTGATGGGGCTGGTGCTGACCCACGCCCATGAGGACCATTTTGGCGCCATCATCGACCTCTGGCCGAGGCTGAAATGCCCGATCTATGCGACGCAGTTCAGCGCCGCATTGTTCGAGGCCAAATGCGCCGCCGAGCGCAACGCGCCGAAGATCCCGGTGACGGTGGTGCCCTCGGGCGGACGCGTCGATATCGGCCCGTTCAACGTCGAGTTCATCCCGGTGGCGCATTCGATTCCGGAATCGCATGCGCTGGCGATCCACACCGAGGTCGGCACGGTGCTGCACACCGGCGACTGGAAGATCGACCCGACCCCGATCATCGGCCGCCCGACCGACGAAAAGCGGCTGCGCGAGTTGGGCGAGGAGGGCGTGCTCGCCCTGATCGGCGATTCCACCAATGCGGTCCGCGACGGCCGCTCGCCCTCGGAGGCCGAGGTCGCCAAGACCATCATCGAACTGGTCAAGGCCGCCAAGGGCCGCGTCGCGGTCACGACCTTTGCCTCCAACGTCGCACGCATCAAGGCCGTTGCCGATGCCGCGAAGGCCGCGGACCGCGAGGTGGTCGTGGTCGGCCGCGCCATGGAGCGGGTGACGCAGGTCGCGCGCGAGACCGGTTTCCTCGACGGCGTGCAGAATTTCCGCTCGCCGGAGGTCTACGGCCATCTCCCGCAGGACAAGGTGCTGGCGCTGTGCACCGGCAGCCAGGGCGAGGCCCGCGCGGCACTGGCGCGGATCGCCAATGACGATCATCCCGAGATCACGCTCAACCGCGGCGACAGCGTGATCTTCTCCTCGCGCACCATTCCCGGCAACGAGAAGGCCGTCGGCTCGATCATCAACAATCTGATCCTGCAGGGCGTCGAGGTCATCACCGACCGCACCCATCTGGTCCACGTCTCCGGCCATCCGCGCCGCGACGAGCTGCGCGACATGATCGCCTGGACCAGGCCGCAGCTCCTGATCCCCGTCCATGGCGAGGCGCTGCACCTGCACGAGCATGCCAAGCTCGCACGCGCGGCCGGCGTGCCGCGCGTCCTGGTGGTTCGCAACGGCGACCTGATCAAGCTCGGCCCGGGCGATCCCGGCATCATTGGCGAATTGCCCTCCGGCCGGCTCTACAAGGACGGCACCATCCTGGAGGATTCCAAGTCGCGCGCGGTGGTCGAGCGGCGCCGGATGGCGTTTTCCGGCTGCGCCTTCGTGGCCATCGCCATGACCGAGCAGGGCGAGCTGGCCGACGATCCCGAGGTCGATCTCGTCGGCATTCCCGACAAGAACAGGGAGGGGGAGCCCTTCGACGACCTCGTCTTCGACGCCGTGGTAACGACCGTCGAGGGCCTGCCAAAGGCGCGCCGGCGCGATCCGGACGCGCTGGCCGAGTCGGTGCGACGCGCCGTCCGGGCCGTGATCAACGAACATTGGGGCAAAAAGCCCCCCTGTCTGGTACATGTCCTGACAGTATAATTGAGGCATGGTCTTTTCGGAAAACCGCTTCGCGCTTTTCCGGATCATGCCCTGAGGGAGAAGAACGATGCTGGGCCGGCTGAACCATGTCGCGATCGCGACCAAGGATGCCGTCAAGGCTGCAAAAATCTACGGCGCGGCGTTTGGCGCCCAGATTTCCGAGGCCGTGGCGCTGCCCGAGCATGGCGTCACCACCGTGTTCGCGACGCTGCCCAACACCAAGATCGAGTTCATCGAGCCGCTCGGCGAGGGCTCGCCGATCGCAAAGTTCCTCGAGCGCAATGCCGATGGCGGCATCCATCATGTCTGCTACGAGGTGGTCGACATCATCGCCTCGCGCGACACGCTGGTGAAGGAGGGCGCGCGGGTGCTCGGTGACGGCGTGCCGAAGATCGGCGCCCACGGCAAGCCGGTGCTGTTCCTGCACCCGAAGGACTTTTCGGGCGCCCTGGTCGAAATCGAGCAGGCGTAAGGCCGGACCATGGCCATCCAGATATCGACCGCGATCGCGATCTACTTCGTCATCTGGTGGATCGCGCTGTTTCTGACGCTGCCGTTCGGCGTGCGCAGCCAGCACGAGGACGGCGTCGGCGCACCCGGCACCGACCCCGGCGCGCCGATCCTGACCCGGATGGGACCCAAGCTGATCTGGACCACGATCATCTCGGCGGTCATCTACGGGCTCGGCATGATCGCCTATCAGGCCGGCTACCTTTCGATCGAGCGCCTGTCGAAGCTGATGGGAATGCCGTTTTAGATTTTCATAGTTGCGTAGTTGTTTTGGGGGGACGGATGACTTTTCAAAGGATCGTCGTTGCGCTCTTGGTGCTGATCGTCGCCGGCCTCGGTGCCATCGGCTATTTTGAGTGGAAGATGGCCGTGCAGGTGCGGACGCTGAAGGCGTTCGTCGAGGGCTACGTCTTCAACGAGGCCGTGATGGCCTGCGAGCAGGCCAAGAGCTCGACGCCGTTCAAGTGGAACGGCGGCAAGAGCACCTCGGTGATCGGGCTGAACTCGGTCAAGCTGGACAAATACAACGTCAGCGCCAGCTACACGCTGGTAGCGGACAGCGTTTATTGTGATTACGATCCGATCAAAAGAAAGGCCGAGATCGGCTCGAGCTTCCTGGAGCGGGAGTAACGATCCGGCCATGCCAAGCATGGGATGGGATCGTCATGACCGAGGGGCGGGGGGACTACCGGATTCTGCATGAGGCGGCCTTGCGGGACTATCTCGCAGGCGTTCCGGACCTTAAGGCGCTGTACGGCGCGGAGCCGGCCGCCTGGTCGATCACCGAGGTCGGCGACGGCAATCTCAATCTGGTCTTCATCGTCAAGGGCGCAAGCGGCGGCGTCGCCGTGAAGCAGGCGCTGCCTTACGTCCGCCTCGTCGGCGAGAGCTGGCCGCTGCCACTGTCGCGGGCCCACTACGAATATCTGTCCCTGTCGAAGCAGGCCCAGCTCGCACCCGGCCTGGTACCGGCGGTGCTGCATCACAACGATGCGCTGGCGCTGACGGTGATGGAGCTGCTCGAGCCCCACATCATCATGCGCAAGGGGCTGGTCGCGGCAACGCAATATCCGCGCTTCGCGGGCGACATCACCACCTTCATGGCGCGGACGCTGTTCTTCACCTCCGACCTCGCGCTGTCCGCGGCCGAGAAGAAGGATGGCATCGCAGCCTTCGCCGGCAACCATGCGCTCTGCAAGATCACGGAAGACCTGATCTTCACCGATCCCTACCGCATCGCCGAGCAGAACCGCTGGACCGTGCCATACCTCGACGGGTTGGCCGCGAGCCTGCGCGAGGACATGGAGCTGCATGTCGCGATCTCCCGCCTGAAGCTGAAATTCATGGCAAGCCCGGAAGCGCTGCTCCACGGCGACCTCCACACCGGCTCTATCATGGTGACTGAGAGCCAGACGCGGGTGATCGACCCGGAATTCGCATTCTATGGCCCGATGGGGTTCGACGTCGGCGCCGTGCTGGCCAACCTCCTGATGGCCTATTTTGCCTCCGCCGGCCACGAGCGCTCGCCGGGCGAGCGGGCTGCGTTCGAGGGCTGGATGCTGGAGACGGTCGAGCAGGTCTGGACCGAGTTCGCCGGAAAATTCCTCGACCTCTGGCGCGCCAGTGCTTCGGGGGATGCCTATCCGGCCTCACTCTTCGCCGGCGAGAAGGGCGCCGCCCGCCTTGAGGCGGAGCGGCAGGCCTATATGCAGCGTCTCTTCACCGACACCGTCGGCTTCGCCGCCGCAAAAACCATCCGCCGCATCTTCGGTCTCGCCCACAACATCGATTTCGAGCTGATCGAGGATCCGAAGAAGCGGGCGACCAGCGAAGCCCGCGCGGTGCGGCTGGCGAGGGCGATGATGGTGGAGACGGGGGCGTTTCGGACGATCGCTGACGTCACCGGCGCCGCGCGAAAGCTGCGCGATTGGATGCCGGAGTTTGCGAACGGCTAGAGGCCGATGCGCTTCAATAAAGCCGCATCGGCAGCAGGACGCCGTCAGTGCCGGCCAGCAGACCCCAGGTCTCGTTGGCCGCGACCTCGAACTCCCGGATCTGGACCGTGCCGCCCTCGACCTTGAGGGTGACCTTGTACTTGCCGGGCGGCAGATCGATCTTTTGGCTGTCCGGTATGTCGGATGCGGCGGAGTCGGACTGTGCCAGTTTCTCGCCGGCGTGCGCCGCCAGCTTGATGGTCTGGTCGGCGACGGTGATGACCGCCCCCTCGTCCGACTTGTTGCCGAGCATCAGCCTTGCCTGGCTCGGCCTCGGCAGGAGGCCGCAATCCGCGATACCCGGCTTGCGCAGCGAAAGTTCGGCGATTGTCCTGTCGTTCTGACGGGAAAGCCGGAGCAGGACCGGTCCACGGGTCGTCGTGAAGGTGATCACGGCCCGGTCTGGTTCGACCACCGTCTCGATCCAGCCACGCTTGCCGAGCTCGGTGCGATAGAAGCCGAGCACCGCCGCGAGATCGCGCGGGGTCTCGGCGTAGACCGACGTGATGAACGGCGAATTCTTCGCCGTAGCGATGCTCCAACTCTCTGGCAGTGGCAGACCGGTGCCCTGGGAAACCCTGGCTTCGAAACCCGCACCTGCGCCCCGTGCGACCGCTCCGACGGGGATGCTGAGCAGTCGTTCGGCGAAATTATCCGGAGTGTCATGGCCCCGGACCGCCCACCACGTTTCGTCAAGATAGTCGTTCACGCCGGTGGTGCGACTCCAGCTGAACCGGATGCTGTCCGCCTCGCTGTACCGGCCGAGGCTGGCCGCGACCGGGCTTGCCAGCACAGCTGCGGCGGCGACCAGACCGCCGATAAGCAAAGCACCTAGCGTTCGGCTTTTCATGTCCGGATTCCCATCTCGACGAGATCACTGGGCTGAAGGCCCTTGTCCTGAGCTTGGTCGCATCGATCACGCCGGACGTTCACCGCTCGTAGATCGTTGTTTCCGCTTCCGATTCTCGACGGGTTGAGGGGCTCGCCGCGAACTACGGCTTCACCTGAGGGCTCGCCCCCCGGGGCGGGCGTCTCGAACGAAGTGTTGCAAGGAACTGCGGCATCCAAGGCGAAAAGAGGAGCTTGCACTCGACGTGCCGCGAGTGGTCAACTCCGTGACTGGAATATGCCTGCAGTGCCGGAGGGGACATGATGTTCAGGATTGTGGCGATCGTCGCTGGGTTGGGACTGGCGCTCGCCGGATCAGTGGAGGCTCAGACACCGCGCAAGGGCGGGACCATCCGCATGACGGCGCCTTATGGTTCCAGTTTCACAAGTTTGGACATTCACACCACTCAGCGCGCCCAGGACGAGATCTACGCCAAGGCCCTGCATCGGTCGCTCTACATTTGGGACTCCGCTGAGGGCAAGCCGGTTCCGGAACTTGCCAAGGAGGTCATCGTCTCGGGCGGCGGTCTCGTCTACACCTTCAAGCTGCGCGACGACGCCTATTTCCACCACGGCCGCAAGATGACGGCCGACGACGTCATCTGGTCCTACAACCGCATCATGGACGGCACCAAGGCCTATCCCGGCGCGCGCTTTGTCCGCGTGATCGAGGGCGCGGCCGCGGTCGAGAAGGGCCAGGCCAAGGACATCTCCGGCCTGAAGAAGATCGACGACTTCACCATCGAGATGAAGCTGACCGAGAAGGTCGATCCGGGCTTCTACTTCTTCAACGCGCTGACGTCGATCTATCCCGCCGACGAGGCCACCAAGGAGAGCTTCATTCAGAAGCCGATCGGTCTTGGTCCATTCAAATTCGTCGAGCACGTGCCGGGATCGCGCATCGTTCTGGAGCGGTGGGACCGGTTCTACAAGCCGGGCAAGCCCTACGCCGACAAGATCATCGTGTCGGTCATGGGCGAGGCCGCGGCACGCGATGTCGCCTTCCGCAACAAGGAGATCGACACCTCGGTGCTGGGACCTGCCCAGTATGTCGCCTATCAGGCCGATGCCGATCTCAAGGGCACCATCGTCGAAGTCGCCGAGGTCTTCACGCGGTACATGGGGATGAATCCGGCGTTCAAGCCGTTCGCCGACAAGCGCGTTCGGCAGGCGATCAACTATGCGATCGATACCGATCTGATCATCAACAAGCTGGTCAAGGGCAAGGCGTATCGTGCCACCAGCTGGCTGCCGCTGACGTCTCCCCTCTACGACAAGACCATGAAGCCCTATGCCTTCGATCCCGCCAAGGCGAAGCAGCTGCTCGCGGACGCCGGCTATCCCACCGGCTTCGAATTCGAATGGACCACCAGCCAGAACGAAAGCTGGGGCTTGCCGATCGTCACGGCCGTCATCCCGATGCTGGACAGGGTGGGCATCAAGGCGAAGGTCAAGCAGGTCGAGACCGCGGTGCTGGCGGAGGTGGTTCGCAGCGGCGACTACCAGGCCTTTGTCTATTCCCAGGCGACCGGGCCGGATCCCCAGGCCGCCCTCAAATGCTTCCACTCGTCGACGCCGCAATCAGCCTGCAACTACATGAACTTCAAGAATGCGGACTTCGACAAGCTAATGGACGAGGCCGGGCAGGCCGACGATGCCGCAAAGCGCGGCCAACTGCTGCAAAAGGCCAATGCGCTGCTCTATGAGGAAGCCCCGGTCTGGTTCTTCAACTACAACAAGGCGGTCATGGCGGTGCAGCCATGGCTCAAGGGGATCCAGTTGAACGCGACGGAGCTGACCCATCAGAACGTCGAAGACCTCTGGGTCGACGAGACCTCGCCCGCGAAGTGACACGCGCTCTCGCGCTCCCTCCATCGCGACGATCGGTGGGGGGAGAGAGGAAAAGCCTGGATGCTCTCGTTCCTGCTCCGCCGTCTCCTGCAAACCGTTCCGACCGTGCTTGCTGTCGTGCTGCTGGTCTTTGCGTTGTTCAGCGTCGTTCCGGGCAGCATCGTCTCGACCATGAGCGACGATGCCGATCCGCAGGTCGAGGCGCGCATGAAGAAGCAGCTCGGCCTCGACGAGCCCGTCTACATGCGTTTCGGGTCCTACATCGCCAAGCTCGCGACCGGTGATTTCGGGACGTCGTTCCGGACCCGCGAGCCGGTCACTGCCATGATCGCCAAACGGGCATGGCCGACGCTGCAACTGATATTCGCAGCCATGGCGTTTGCGATTGCGATCGGCGTCCCCCTCGGATTCGTCGCGGCGCTGCAGCCGGGCAGCATCATCGATACGGCCTCGATGGTCGTGGCGGTGTCGGGCCTTTCAATGGCCAAGTTCTGGCTCGGGCTGCTGTTGATGTACCTGTTCGCGTTGAAACTCGGCTGGCTGCCGAGTTTTGGCTATGGCGATGGCAGCCTCAAATATCTGATCCTGCCGGCCGTGACACTCGGCGTCTCGCCGATGGCGCTGCTGGCCCGGACGACGCGCGCCGCAGTCCTCGAGATCATGACCGCCGATTTTGTCCGCACGGCGCGCTCGAAGGGCATGAGCGAGACCCGGGTCGTGAAGTGGCACGTGACGCGCAATGCGCTCGTCCTGATTCTCACGACAACCGGCCTGCAATTCGGCGCGTTGATGGGACAGGCGGTCGTCGTCGAGAAATTGTTCTCCTGGCCGGGCATCGGCTCGCTGCTGGTCGACAGTGTCCTGCAGCGCGACATTCCCGCCGTCCAGGGCTCCATTCTTGTGGTGGTGATGTTCTTTCTTGCGATCAATTTGCTGATCGATCTGCTCTACGGCGTGATCGATCCCCGGATCAGATACGCATGAAGCTCCGTGCCAATCTCATCATCGGCGGGGGGTTGTTCGCGCTTGCGGTCCTTGTCGGCCTGCTCGCGCCCTGGCTGGCGCATACCGATCCCGTCCTGGACGCCAACCTGATGAATGCGGAAGAGCCACCGAGCTGGACCTGGTGGTTCGGGACCGACGGGCAGGGCCGCGACATCTATTCCCGCGTCGTGTACGGCGCGCGCGTCTCGCTGACGGTCGGCATCGTCTCGCAGCTCATCAACAGCGTCATCGGCGTGGCCCTGGGCCTGAGCGCCGGCTATTGGGGCGGCTGGTGGGACGATGTCGTCAACGGGCTGACCAATCTCATGCTCGCGATCCCCTCGCTGATCTTCGCCTTGGCCATCATGGCGGTGCTTGGACCCGGGCTGACGAGCCTGCTCATCGCACTCGGGCTGACCAACTGGTCGTTCACGTGCCGGATCGCACGGGCGTCGGCGCTGTCGCTCAAGAGCCAGGGCTATGTGCAGGCCGCAACCGTACTCGGCTACGGAGATTTGCGCATCATGATCACGCAGCTGCTGCCGAACATGCTCGGACCCATCATCGTCATCGGCACGCTGGGCATGGGCAGCGCGGTCCTGTCGGAAGCTGCATTGTCGTTCCTCGGCCTCGGCGTCCGCCCGCCTTTTCCAAGCTGGGGCAGCATGCTGTCCGAGGCCCGCGACCAGATCACGACGGCGCCGTGGCTCTCGGTCTTTCCCGGCCTCGCCATTTTSCTGACGGTGCTCGGCCTCAATTTGCTCGGCGACGGCCTGCGCGACATTCTCGATCCGCAATCGCGGAGCCGGCGCACATGACGGGCTCGCCGCTGATCGAAGTCGAGGATTTGCGCATCGATCTCGACGACGGCGCGAGGCGGGTCGCGGCGGCGGAGGGCATTTCGTTCCGGATCGATCGTGGCGAGACATTCGGGCTCGTCGGCGAATCCGGCTGCGGCAAGAGCATCACCGCACTCGCTTTGATCGGCCTGTTGCGGCAGCCGCTCTCGATCGGCGGCGGCGTCATCCGGTTTGAGGGGCAGGAGATCCAGCACCTTTCCGCGGCCAGGCAGCGGGAGTTGCGCGGCAACCGCATCGCCATGATCTTCCAGGAGCCGATGACGGCGCTGAACCCGGTCTCGCCGGTGGGCCGGCAGATCGCCGAGATGTTCGTGCTGCACAAGGGCAAGAGCTGGCGGGACGCAGACCGGCTGGCGGTCGAGGCGCTGGCGAGCGTCCGCGTCCCCGCACCCGAGCGCCGGGTGAAGGATTACCCGCACCAGCTGTCGGGCGGCATGCGTCAACGCGTGATGATCGCCATCGCGCTGGCATGCGGTCCGGATCTTCTGATCGCCGACGAGCCGACGACCGCGCTCGACGTGACCGTGCAGGCCGAAATCATCGAGCTGATGCGCAATCTATGCGCCGAGCGAGGAACGGCCATTTTGATGATCAGCCACGATCTCGGCCTGGTCGCCAATGTCTGTCGTCGCGTCGCCGTCATGTATGCCGGCCGTATTGTGGAGGAGCGCGGTTCGGCGGATATCTTCCGGGCGCCCTCGCATCCCTATACGCAAGGGCTGGTCGACTCGCTGCCGCGGCTGGGCAGCCGCGCCGCGCTCGGCCGTACCCGGCTCAAGGAGATCGCGGGTGTCGTCCCGGCCATCACGAGCTTCCCGGATGGCTGCAGGTTCAATCCGCGTTGCGCGCAGGCGACCGATATCTGCCGGGCAGTCGCGCCGGAGACGACATGGCTGGACGCGGGCGGTCTGGTGAGGTGTCACCACCATGCATGAACCGCAGGGGAGGCCGGACGACGTCATTCTCAGTGTCGAGGATCTCGCGGTGCATTTTCCGCTAGGCGGCGGCTTGCTGGGCCGCGAGCGGCGGCTGCTCCGTGCCGTCGATGGTGTCGACCTCACGCTGAAGCGCGGCGAATGTCTCGGCCTCGTCGGCGAGTCCGGCTCCGGCAAATCGACGGTCGCATTGTCGATTCTTGGCCTCTTGACGCCGACGCGCGGCCGCATCGTGCTGGACGGGCAGGTGGTGACCAACAGGCAATCCGGCGACCGAAAGTCGCTGGCCCGCACCGTGCAGATCGTCTTTCAGGATCCCTACGCCTCGCTTAATCCCCGCCAGACCGTCCGCCGCACGCTGGAAGATCCCCTGCGTGTGCATGGCGTGACGGCAAAGAGCGAGATCGAGGACCGCGTGGTGGTCATGCTGCGGCATGTGGGTCTGCGGCCCGAACAGGCCGACCGCTATCCGCATGAATTCTCCGGCGGCCAGCGCCAGCGTATCGGCATTGCGCGTGCCCTGATCCTCAATCCAAAGATCGTCATCTGCGACGAACCGGTGTCGGCGCTCGATGTCTCGATTCGCGCCCAGATCATCAATTTGCTGCTGGAATTGAAGGAGACGCTCGGCCTCTCCTACATCATGATCAGCCACGACCTCGGCGTCGTCGAACACATGAGCGACCGGGTCGCCGTGATGTATCTCGGCCGCATCGTGGAGAATGGCGACTGGCGCGAGATCTTCGAACGTCCGGCGCACCCCTATACGCAAGCCCTCATCGCCGCGATCCCCGATCCGCTGCGCCATGCACCGCTCGCCACGACAGGGGGCGACCTTCCCAATCCGCTCGATCCGCCGGATGGATGTGCGTTCAGCCCGCGCTGCCGCTATGCTGAAGCCGTGTGCCGCCAGGAGCCTGGGCCGGCGCTCGAAACGCGGGCCGACGGGCACGCGGTGCGATGCTGGCGGGCTGACGAGATTCGTCACGCGTAGTCATCGAACTCGCTCAATGCACCGTGGCGAAGTGGCGCGCCATTAATCCCCGGCGCGTCGGCTTCGATGACCCCGCCTCCTCGCAAAGCAATTTTGCCATTACTTTATTCGCTACGTTTTGCTACTGGCCCGGTTGAGCGGGTGGACTGGGCCAATCGGACCGCAGGTTGTTTGGGTTATTCCGATCGAATAGATCCTGCCTTAGGAGACCGCTCGGCCGAGGCCCAATCGAAGGCGGGAGTCTTCCGGCTTCGTAGGCTGGCGAGACGATGCCGCTCGGCCGGACGACGCAATGGGCAGGATAGCTTACATACTGACAGTAAACTACAGCACTTGCCCGTTGAGGACTGGCAGCGAAGAGTCCAACCACTAGAGATATTGGCAACGCGATTGATCGCTTCATCGTTCTGCTCCCATACCGCCGCACTCTCATAATTAGTCTACAACTCTCTTAGCTAGATCCAATACGAACGGTAGTCCGAGTCCCATCGATCACCCACAGGCTTGCGATGCTATAGAAGCGCGGCGGCCTAACAAAGTTTTGGGATAAGCCTCCGACACGCGTCCAGCGATACCGTCATGCACAGAGCATCTGGATCATTACTACTTGCCTTCGTTTTTATTCTATTTGCTCCGCAAGTGCGGGCGCAGCAAATTCCGGCCGAAACGATTCAGGGAATGCTTCCGGCCCTACCGGCGGGGGCTCGCGCCATGCTTCACGCTCGCCTCAACTTCCGATAGTGCCGACCAGACGAGGGCGGCGGTGATTGGCGAGCGAGCTCTCGGCCGGCAGGGCGCGCAGCCAGTCGCGGAAGCTGACGATCTCGGGGCAATCTGCGGTGCCTTCAGGCGCGATCAGCCAATCGCCGAGGCCTGGTCCCTCATTGAGCCGGTCGAAGCGATAGCCCGGATGGTGGCCGAGACCGCGGGCGATGAGCAGGTCAACCTTGCCCTCGACCAATTCGTGCAGGCCGGCGGGCTGCAGCACCCGCAAACCGATGTCCGCATGCGCGCCGCGAAACTCTGCCAATCCGAGGCGGCGCAGATCGCAGCTGCCATGGACGCCCAATTGCAGCAGCACCGCGCCCGCCGGTTTCAATTGCGAGGTCGCATCCGCAATATGGCGAAAGCCATCGGATACCCCGGGCAGATAGGCCTGACCGGCCGCGGTGAGAATGAGTTGCTTATGCAGCCGCTCGAATAGCTGCACGCCGAGGCGCGCTTCGAGCGCTTTCACCTGCTGCCCCACGGCCGCAGGCGTCACATGCAGCTCGTGCGCGGCCAGCTTGAAGCTGAGATGCCGGGCGGCGGCCTCAAATGCGCGGAGCGCGTTGAGAGGTGGAAGGGTGTAGGTCATTGCAGTGCAGTTTGACACCGATGGGCCGTGGCCTTGCAATAGATTTTCTTGCGCTGAACCGCAGGAATGATGCTTTGCGAAGCAGTGATGCCGCCGGATACGGTCAGCCTGCAATCCGGAGAAACCCCATGCCGCGCCGAATCGATCATCTCGTCATTTGCGTCCACGATCTGGAACAGGCTGCGCTGGATTGGCAGACGCTGGGCTTCAACCTCACGCCGACCGGTGTGCACCCATTCGGAACAAGCAACCGCCTTGCGCAGTTCGCCGACAATTTTCTGGAGTTGCTGGCCGTCACCGACGATGCGTTGGTTCCTCCGGCCGCGCCGGGCCGCTTCAGCTTCGCGGCTCACAACCGCGATTTTCTTAGCCGCGCCGAAGGAATGTCGTTGCTGGCCTTGCACAGCACCGACGCCCATGCCGATGCAGCGCGCTTCAGGGCCGATGGCATCGGGACCTCCGCTCCGTTCGATTTCGGCCGTGACGCGGTGCTCCCGGGCGGAGACACGGCGCGCGTCGCGTTTTCGCTGGCCTTTGCCACCGATCCCGCCATGCCCGGGATCGCGTTCTTCACCTGCCAGCAGCGTCACCCCCCGGAACTGTTCTGGAAGGCGCAGTATCAGCGTCATCCCAACGGCGCCCTCCGCGTGGTCGAGGTGGTGATGTCGGTCGCGGAGCCGGCGGCGCATCGCGATTTTCTCGAGCGCCTCACGGAAGGTGCGGCCGAACTTGCGCCCGGGCGGCTGACGATTGGTGAGCGCTGCGATCAGATCACCTTGCTTGACCCGTCCGAGTTGGCGCGCCGGTTGCCGGGCCTCGCGAACAGCGCTTCGCCGCGCTTTTGCGCGGCGCGTCTGGCGGTCGCTGATCTGGATGCGACGAGGCGAACGCTGCAACATCATGGCGTCGGCTTCGAGATGACCGGTGCCATGCTGTTGGTACCACCCGCCACCGTGCATGGTGTGGCGCTCGAATTCGTCGAACAGGAGGCAAACTGACATGGCTCACATTGCCAGCCACAATCCCGCAACGGTCCACCCTCCCGCCGGCGGTTACAGCATGGGACTTGAACTAAGCCAGCATCGCCGCCTGCTGTTCATCAGCGGTCAGGTGCCTGAAAGATCCGACGGCACCGTGCCCGAAGGTTTTGACGCGCAATGCGAGCAGGCCTGGCGCAACGTGATCGAGGTGCTCGCCGCCGCTGGCCTTGGCGTCGAGCATCTGGTCAAGGTCACCACGTTCCTGACTGACCGGAATCAGGTCGTGACCAACCGCACCATTCGCGGCACGGTGCTCGGCGGACATCGGCCGGCGCTGACGGTCGTGGTCGTTGAGACCGTTGACAGCAAATGGCTGCTGGAGATCGAGGCGATCGCCGCGGCATGAAACCGGCTTCGCCGGCTTTGCAATGGGGCAACTATTTCAGGTGTCCAATGGTTGAGACCGTCCATCCCTTTTACGAGTCGCATCGCGGTGCAATGGAGGCCGCCATGCGCCATCGCCTCGACTTGGCCGAAGTGATGTTACGCGAGCGCGCGCAGCTATCCGAGATTGACGGGATCAGGCGGGATGTGATGGACGAATTCGAGATCGTGCTCACCCAAATGCCCTATGTCGGAGGTGCGACAAGCCGCATGAGCGACTTCTTCATGCGTCTCATGGGTTTCATGACCATCAGCCGGGTGCTGCGCCGACACGGCGTGCCGCTGTCCGTGATCGGAGAGATCGAGCGGGAAACCTACAAGGCGCAATTGCTGACCGTATCAGAAGCGGAACGTCTCGCCGCGGGGCGTCAATTCATGTCGTTGGAAAATCAGGCTTTGCTGCGCGAGCAGGCGACGCAAAGCGCCTCGGAAAGCCATCAGACAGAGTTTCCCGAGGATTTCGTCTACGATTTCGTCGAGCCGGGCCGAGGTGACGACTTTGAATTCGGCATCAACTACAAGGCTTGCGGCTTTTGCAAATTCGCGGCCCGCCATGGCGACAAGGACATCCTGCCGAACATCTGCGGGCTCGATTTCGACGCCTATGCGACGCGAGGCATCCGCCTGGAGAGGACACAAACGCTGGCGGGCGGCGCGAGCCACTGCAATTTCCGGTTCTCGCGGCTCCCGTCGGATTAGGTCGCCTCCGTCTCCACATCGTCATTGCGAGCGCAGCGAAGCAATCCAGGATCTCATCCGCGGTGGCAGTGTGGTTTGCTTCGCTGCGCTCGCGATCCGCAAAAGGTCGTCATGGCCGGGACAAGCCCGGCCATGACGGCACGCCAATCTACTCCGCCGCCTTCTCCCTCAGTCGCTGCGCGTAGACGTTGATGACGAGCGCCGCCAGCAGGATCAGGCCGCGGATCAGGATCTTCAGGAAACTGTCGATGTTGACGTGGTCGAGGCCGTTATTCAGGACACCGAGAACGAAAAGCCCGACGATGGTGTTGCCGATGCCACCGCGGCCGCCGAACAGGCTGGTGCCGCCGACCACGACCGCGGCGATGGAATCGAGCAGATAGGTGTCGAACTCGTTCTGCTGCGCGCTGCCGAAATGGGCGACCCCCAGCATGCCGCCGATGCCGGAGCAGACCGCCGAGATCACCATGACGGCGCCGAGGATGAGCTTGACGTTGAGGCCCGAATATTCGGCCGCCTCGCGATTGCCGCCAACCATGTAGACGTAGCGGCCGAAGCGGGTGTAGGTCAGCACCAGATGGCCGCCGAGCAGCATGACGGCTGCGACGATGACGATCCATGGGATGCCGCCGATCGATCCCGAGCCGAGCGTCGTGATCAGGCTCGGCACCTTGTAGGCGATCTGGCCGCGCACCAGCAGCGCCGAGATGCCGGCCGCAATCTGCATCATCGCCAAGGTCATGATGAAGGAGGGGATGCCGATCACGGTCAGCCCCAGCGCGTTGACGAGGCCGAGCAGGGCGCAAAGCAGGATGGCCAGCACGATCGCGACAGCGCCGGGCAGGGGCACATTGGCGATGTTGACGTAGGACTCTTGCAGGGTGAAGTAGGCGACCGCGATGCCGGTGACGTTGGCGATGCTGGCGATCGAGAGGTCGATCTCCGCGCAGAGGATCACGAAGGTGAGGCCGACGGCGATGATGCCGGTGACCGACACCTGGGTCAGGATGTTGCCGAGATTGTCCAGCGTGGCGAAGGAGGGGCTGGCAAGAGCGAAGAAGGCGGACAGGAAGATCAGTGTCAGGAACGGCGCGATGTTGCGCATCTGCGAGCGCAGGAAGGGCGCAACGCCACGCGGCCGCCGACCCGCCGCCAAAGCCGTCTCACTGCTCGCCATGGTGCTTCTCCGTCACGCCGCTTCCAGCAGGCGGTCCTTGCTGACCGGCTCGTTCGAAAATTCCCGCACCACCGCGCCGCGCTTGAGCACGAGGATGCGGTCGGCCAGCGACAGCACCGTTTCCGGCTCGGTCGACAGCACGATGATGGCGAGCCCCCTGGCGCGGAGGTCGCGGACGATGTTGATGACGTCGTTCTTGGCGCCGACATCCATGCCGCGGGTCGGCTCGCACAGCACCAGCAGCTTTGGCGGATAGGTCAGCCATTTTGCGAGCGCGACCTTCTGCTGGTTGCCGCCGGAGAGCATGCCGAGGTCGAGGCCGACCACCGGCGGCCTGATCTGCAACTGTTCGACCTGCCGCTTGGCGATGTCGCGCTCCTGCGCCGGCTTGAGCAGCAGGGCCGAGATGCGGTCCAAAATGCTGATCGAGATGTTCTTGTAGACCGGCTCCTGGTGGAACAGCATGGCGCGCCGGCTCTCCGGGACCAGCGCCACGCCGGCGCGCCGTGCCGCCGCCGTGCTCGCAAAGGTTCTTGCCCTGCCGTCGACGGCCAGCGTGCCGCCGTCCGGCTTCAGCTTGCCGAACAGGACGCGGGACAGTTCCTGCTGGCCGCAGCCCATGAAACCGTAGATGCCGAGCACCTCGCCGGCGCGGGCCTCGAAGGAGATGTCCTTCAGGCTGCGGGCCAGCGAAAGCTGATCAACTTTCAGCACCACCGAGCTCTCGCTCGGCCGCGGCAGCATGAGGTCATCCGTGTAGCTGTGCTCGAGCGCTTCGCCGGCGCGGCCGATCATGGCCTCGATCAGCGCGCCCTTGCTGGTGGCCGATGCCGTGGTCTCGGCGACCTTCCGCCCGTTGCGGAACACCGTCACGGTGTCGGATACAAGCAGGATGTCCTCGATGAAATGTGAGATGAAGACGATGCTGGTGCCTTGCTCGCGCAAGCGTCGGAGTGTGGAAAAGAGCCGCTCGACCTCGGGCGGAGAGAGCGCGGAGGTCGGCTCGTCCAGGATGACGATGCGCGCGCCGGAGAACAGCACGCGCGCGATCTCGATCAACTGCTGGAGCCCGATCGGGAGATCGCCGAGCCGCGACATCGGATCGACGTCGATGCCGAAACGGGCGAGCTGCTCGCCGGCCTCCCGCGCCATGCGCCGCCATTGCACCAGACCAAGCCGGTTGGTCGGCTGGTTGCCCAGGAACACGTTCTCGGCGACCGTCAGGTCGGGCGCGACAGAGAGCTCCTGATGCACCATGGCGATGCCGGCGGCGTGCGCATCGCGCGCCGAGCGGAAATGCGTCTCCTGTCCGTCGATCAGGAAACGGCCGGAGAATTCGGTGTGCACGCCGGCGATGATCTTCATCAGCGTGCTTTTTCCGGCGCCGTTCTCGCCGACGAGACCATGGATCTCGCCGGGAAGAAGCGCGAAGTCGACACCACGAAGCGCTTCGACGCCGCCGAAGCTCTTCGTGATGCCCTGGAGTTCCAGGATGGGCGAACGGACCTCAGGCATGGAGCCTCAGATCAGGAAATGATCCTGCATCCACTGCATTCCGGCGGCGTTGGCCTTGGTCACGACCGGGCCGTCGGTGACGACGTTCTTGGGGATGCCCTGTCCGCTCTTCTCGCCGCCGACCACGGCGGAAACGCCCGCGATGATCGCGCCGCCATGGATGCGGCAGGACGGATTGCGCACGGTCGCGAACATGCGCCCCTCGCTCACCGCCTGGATCGCCGGGGGCATGGCGTCGACGCCGCCGATCAGGATGTTGGTGCGGCCTCGCGCCTTCATGATGTTGGCGGCGGCGAGCGCCATGTCGTCATTGTGGAAGAACGCGGCGTCGATCTGCGGATATTTGGTCAGGTAGGTCTCCCAGAGCCGCGCGGTCTTGGAGACGTCCCAGTCGGCGGGCTGGGTGTCGAGCACCTCGATGCCGGGGAATTGCTTGACGACGTTGTTGAAGCCTTTCGCACGTCCCTGCGCGCCGGTATGGCCGAGCGCACCTTGCGTCATGATGATCTTGCCCTTGCCGCCCATCGCGTTGCACAGCGCCTGCGTCACCGAAGCGCCCATGAACTCGTTGTCGGGAGCGAGGAAAGAGTGGACGTTGATCTGGTCGAGCGGCGCGATCAACGTGTCCATGTCGATCACGGGCGTGCCGGCGTCGATCATCTTCTGCACGGGCTGGGTGAGGGTGCCGATGCCGAACGCCTGGATCGCGACGAAATCCCATTTCTGCGAGGCCATGTTGTCGATCGCCGCGCGCTGCTTGACCGCATCGAGCTGGCCGTCGAACCAGGTCACCTCGACATTGAACAGCTTGCCCCAGAATTCCGCGGCCTGCTTGCCCTGCGCGCACCAGGTCGCCTGGAGGCCCGCATTGGAGAACGCCGCCTTCAGCGGCTTCTCGGATCGTCCGACCTCGGCTGCCAATGCGGGGTTTATGCCCATGCTGCCGAGGATGGCAGTTGCGGCGCCGGCGGTCGCTGCCGCCTGAAGAAGATCGCGCCTCGTCGTCGAGAAATCTTTCGTCCCGGACATCGCTCGCTCCCATAAATTTTTCGTCGGCGCGTCATTGATTGCGCGACCGATGCGGAAAGTCTCTCACAATCGAGAAGTTCACGCCACCCAATCTGCAATCACGCGGGAAATCGCCGCGGGCCGCGTTGGTGCAGCGCAAAGCGTCAGGCCGGAATGCCGGCGAAGGCGTCGATATCGGCGAGCAGTCGATCCCAAGCGCGCGCGAGCTCCGGCGACCATTCATCTCCGAGGAGATCGCGCAGCGTATCCCTGATGACGGCGAAGAAGGCGATGAACAGGTCGCGCGGCGTGCCATAGCCATCGTGCGAGGCGGCTTCGCAGGCGATCAGCCGGAAATGCCCGCGACGCTCGCCTGCGAAGTCGAGGATCGCCTCGACCGTGAGCGCGAGCATTGATCCCTTCACGAGATCGCTGCCTTGCGAGCGGAACATCGCCTGGGTTTCGGGATGCTCTCTGAACAGACGTTGGTAAATGTGCGGCGTGAGATCCGTGCAGCGCGCCGCCGCGAGTTCAAAACTCTGTTCGATCGGATTGGAGGAGGGATTCATCGGCGTTGTCGCCACGCGCGCAAAAAAAGAGCGGGGCCCTAGCCCCGCTCGAAAATTGTGTCGACCCTATTATCCCCGATTCTAAGATTTGCTCTTGATTGACGGGGCGACGCTGCGTTTTGCGCGCCAGGGGCTCCTCCCGAGACTTGGACCACCAGACTTCGACCTCGCGGCGAGCCTGAGCAAGAGGGATGCTAGATCAACTTTTCTCACTTGTCATCATTTTCGGCAACGATTGTTCAAAATTAGAGCAGCTGACGAAATGATCGGGCTGCTTACCGTGTAACTATATGACAAATATAAGAAATCTGTGGAAAGCCGAGGCGGTTCGGCTGCCTCAAATGCCGGATGTCCTCCCGGGTGGGGCGCCCCGAGCACAGTTTTCCGGTCATTTGTTCCGGGCCAAGAAGGCGGCGGAACGGACCTCGACTCAGCCCCGGCGCGGTGTTTAGTTAGCAGACGAACGAACGGTTCGGCGGATGCGCGCAAGGCTGCAAAAATTCCTACCCATCGTCCTGCTCGCCCTGGTGATGCAGGTGCTGGCGCCGATTGCCGCCTGCCTCGCGGCGGGCCAGACCGTTGCCGATCCGCTCCAGACCGCCATCATCTGTCACAGCGCGAGCGACCAGGGCGGCCAGACCGATCCGACGGGCACGCCGACCGCGCATGCCGGTGCGTGCGCGCTATGTTGCCTGGCGCAGGCCAACGCGTCCTTCGATTCGCCGCCGCAGGCCGCACTCTCGATTCCCTTCCGCCACGCCGAACAAGTGGTGTGGCATGCGGCCGATGTATCCGTAGCCGCCACCCATAAGGGCTCAAGCGCCCAGGCGCGCGGGCCTCCCCACTTTTCCTGACGACCCTCGGTGTCGCCGCGGCACGTCCGCCGGCGATTGATGCTGTCAATTGGCCGGCGATGATGCCGGCGTCAGGGATGCCCCATGTTACGTTGTCATGCCCGCCGTGGCGTGAGCGTCGTTGCCGTCCAGGCCGCGCTGCTCGCGTCGTCGAGCGGCGTTTTCGCACAAACCAGCGACCGAGCGCTGCCGCCGGTGACGGTCGATGCGCCCGCGGCGGCCAAGCCGAAGCCGGTAATCCGGCCATCGCGACCTCGCTCTGCTTCCGCGGGTCACTCGACCAGGCCCGTTGCACGGAACGCAACCGTCAGCGCTCCGACCCAAAACAGGACAGCGACGGCGAGCGCAGCAAGGGACGATCTCAATCGGTCGCCGGCTGGTCAGACCTCGACGACCATCGATCGCAGTCAGTTCGACAACCGCCCCGCGTTTTCGGTCGGTGACGTCTTGCGGGACAGTCCGGGTATTTCGGTCAAGCAGGGGAACGGCCCCCGCGATTTCGGCATCTCGATTCGTGGATCCAACGCCCGGAACAGCTTTGGCATCCGTAATCTCGTGATCTTCGACGACGGCTTTCCGGTGACCCAGCCGGACGGCCTGTCGCGGAGCGACCTGATCGATCCGCACGCCTATGGCGCCATCGACGTGATCCGCGGCCCCTCGTCGGCGCTCTACGGCAACTATGCGACCGGCGGCGCACTCAATTTTCGAACGCGCCCGGGCGGCACGATCGACGGCGTCGAATACGGCGTCGATGGCGGCAGCTACGGCTACCTCAACAATTATCTGGCGGCCGGCAAGAAGGTCGGGAACTTCGAGGGCTCACTATTCGCAAGCGACGTGCGGGGCGACGGCTATATCGGCAACAGCTGGTTCAACACACAGACCGTCAACTTCCTCGGCACATTCAAGGCGACGCCGGACGACCGCTTCACGGTCAAGATCATCAACAATGACCTGAGCACGCGGTTGCCGATCCGGCAGTCGCTGAACCAGTACTATCAAAACCCGTTCCAGCAGGGCTGCGCGACCGGTGCCACGGCCGCCGCCGGGTGCGGAACGGTCACGCTGTTCAACAACGGCTTCAATGCAACCGCCGGAACCGACAAGGAGACGGCCGTGCAGGCTGGGCTCGGCCGCAACGACCGCCGAACCATCGTCGGTGGCCGGTGGGAGCACGATTTCGACAACACCACGACCTGGCGCAACCAGTTCGTCTTCGACGACAGGAACATCAACCAGCCGACTGGCACGACCAGCGCGATCGGAGATTTTCCGTCGTACAATTACATGAGCGATCTGACCAAGCGTGGTGAGATTCTCGGGATGGAATCGACCGCGTTCTTCGGCGCCTTCTACAATACGCTGACGGCGTCGAGCGACACGCGAAACGTGATGCCGGGCGGCAACGCGACGCTCGGCAGGCTGTCGAGCAATCTCTACAGCGAAACGACCAATTACGGTGTTCGCGCCCGGGAAGAGCTCAAGCTGACCACTTCGTTGACGGCCGTCGCCGGCGTCGGTTGGGAGACAACCCTCCTCAAGGGCATCAATACGGCTTATTCGTACGCCGGCCCCACTGGCATCACCACGACAACGCCAACGACCGCGGACCGGCAGTTTCAAAATACCGCACCAGAGCTGGCGCTGCTCTACAATCTCAACAACGAGTGGCTGTTCCGGGGACGGGTCGCCACGGGATACGGCACGCCGCAGGTTTCGAACCTGTTTGTCCTGGCGAATGGGCTGTCGGGCAACAATACACAGCTCCAGGCCCAGAAAAATCTGGGCTACGATCTCGGTTTCGACTGGACACCGAACAACACGCTCAAGGTCAGCGCGACCGGCTTCTACGAGTTCTTCCGCGACGAACTCGTATCGCAGGCAACGCCTGTCAATTCACCCAACACGAGCTATACGTTCAACGCACCGCGCTCGGAGCATCGCGGCATCGAGCTCGCGGCTGACTGGAAGTTCTATCCGGGCTGGCGGTTCACGGCGGCGTACACCTATCTCGACGAGGTCTACACCGAGTATGTCGAGAACATCACCAATGGCGCGGTGTTCAGCTTCAATCGGGCCGGCAACAAGATCCCCGGCATCTCGCCCAACGAGCTGACGGCCCGGGTCGGTTACGACGAGTTTGCCGGGCCGCTGGCTGGCCTTGGAGGCTTCGTGGAGGTCCAGTGGAAGGACTCCTTCTACATGGACAATGCAAATCTGCTGAAGGCGCCGGGTTACGAACTGGTCAATGTGAACGTCCACTACAAGACCGACCTGGTGTCCGACACCTTTAGATCCCTGAACCTGTTTCTCGAAGTCAGGAACGTGTTCGACCGCACCTATGTTGCCTCGGCAAACAACATCGCCAATACGGTGACGGCGGCCGGCCTTCAAAATCCTGCGAGCGTGCTCGCAAACACGACTGGATCGATCTACGCGGGCTCGCCGCGCCTGTTCGTTGCAGGTATGAAGGTGGCGTTCAGATGATGCGGGCTCTCGAAGGGAGTAGGGCCATGGTCCGAACTGGCTTGCTCGGGATAGTCGCTTTCGCGCTCCTGCCGGGCCTGGCGCTGGCGCAGATGCATGGTCAGCATGCATCCGAAGCCGCGTGCGAAGAGCCGACGCTGCGTTGTGCAAGCAAGGTGACGCCGGCCTTCGGTCCGGACGGGACGCTGTGGCTTGTCTGGATGGCGGGCGGGCAGGTCTCCGTCGCAAGTTCGCAGGATGCAGGGCGCAGCTTCTCGACGCCCAGCCAGGTTACGACGAAGAGGCTGAATCTTGATTGGGGGCCGGATGCGCGGCCGAAGATCGTGGTCGATCGCAAGGGCGGCATCGCCGTCGCATTCTCGATCTTCAGGGATGAGGCCTTCAACGGCCAGGTGCTCTATACGCGCTCGGCTAATAATGGGAAGAGCTTTGCGGAGCTGAAGCCCATCACCGCCAACAATGAGAGCCAGCGGTTTGAGGCGCTGGCGCTCGATCAGGACGGAACGGTGTTCGCGGCTTGGCTCGACAAGCGCAATCGTGTTCCTGCGAAGGAGGCGGGACGGAAGTACGAGGGAGCAGGGCTGTTCTTCGCCTCGTCGCGCGATGGCGGCGCCACCTACGCCGAGGCCAGTCTCGCGCGTGACAACACCTGCGAATGCTGCCGATTGGGGCTGACATTCGCGGCGCCGGGGCGGCCGGCCGTGATCTTCAGAAACATTTTTGACGGCGGCGTGCGCGATCACGCGGTCATGACCTTCACCGACGTCTCGACGCCGGCCGAAATCCATCGGGTCAGCGATGACGACTGGCAGATCAACGCCTGCCCGCATCACGGGCCGAGCCTGACGGTTGCGCCGAACGGGACCTATCACGTCGCCTGGTACACGAACGGGAAGGCGCGGAAGGGACTGTTCTACGCCCACTCGCGCGACGAAGGTCGCACCTTCTCTGCGCCCATGGCGCTGGGGCAGCCGGGCCGCAATCCGACGCGTCCTTACGTGCTCGCAGGCGCGGCGGGAACGGTGATGGTCTGGAAGGAGTTCGACGGCGAGAAGACCTCGGTCCAGATGACGATCTCCCGCGACGATGGCGAGACGTGGTCGCCGACGAAGACGATATCGAGCACGACCGACACATCCGATCATCCCATGCTCGTTTCCGATGGCCGACGGGTCTATTTGTCATGGATGACGAAGGCGGATGGCTATCGGCTCACAGCAATCGAGGACCAGCCATGAGACATCGATTTGCAGGCATTCTGGGTCTGGGTATCCTGATCGCGTCAGCGGCTACGCTGGGAGCAGCGTCGCCGGCCCTGAAACCGTTCGAGCGCGGCACCTGGCAAGGCGTTCTCAAGGGGCATGCGGGCCGCCCAACGCTCGTGCATTTCTGGGGCGTGACCTGCGGACCCTGCAAGGTTGAGCTGCCATTGCTGGGGCAGTTTGCGAAGGACCATCCCGGGATCGACGTGGTCACGATCAGCGCCGATCTCGTGCCGAACCTGCCGGCAGCAACGCAATCGATGCTCGACAAGGCGGGGCTGTCGTCGACCGAGAACTTCATCTTCAGCGACGGTTTTGTCGAGCGTTTGCGATTCGAGATCGATCCTGCCTGGCAGGGCGACATTCCAAGGACGATGCTCATCTCGCGGGACGGGACCATCACGACGATCGAAGGCTCGGCCGAGATAGCCGATCTCGAAAAATGGTCGGGCCAACAGCTCGCCACACACTGAAATTCAATCTGCAAACGGGAATACCGATATGAAGACCATGTTGAAAGATGTGCTGCTCGCAGCGTTCGCTCTCGCGCTCTGCGCAGCACCAGCGGTGGCCGAGGACGTCAAGGCCGGCGATCTCGTCATCTCGCAGGCGTGGAGCCGGGCAACGCCGGGCGGCGCCAAGGTCGCCGGCGGTTATCTGACCATCGAGAACAAGGGGACGGCGGCCGACAGGCTGGTCAGCGTTTCCGCCGAGATCGCGGGGAAGGCCGAGGTTCACGAGATGGCGATGGACAACGGTGTGATGAAGATGCGTGCGCTCGACAAGGGGCTTGCGATCGATCCCGGCAAGACGGTGAAGCTCGCACCCGGCGGCAATCATTTGATGCTTCAGGAACTGAAAGGTCCGTTCAAGCAGGGCGACAAGGTGCCGGTGACGCTGGAGTTCGAGAAGGCCGGCAAGGTCGCCGTCTCCCTCGACGTCCAGGGCGTCGGTGCGCAGGCGCCCGGCGACGCCGGACACATGATGAAGAAAATGCCGGATCATTCGGGAATGAAGATGTGATGAAGCGGATCAAGTCTCACATGACCTCGCCTCGAATCCTCGCCGGCCTTGCGCTCGCAGTGGTCGCCTTGCTGTCGGTTGCCGTCACACCGCTTGCGGCGGCGACCGACGACGACAGCTTCTTCACCCATCTGCACACCGAGAAGGCGATGGCCAACGTCACGGTCTCGCCGGGCCGCGCCGGCCCGGTGGAGATCGCCATCCAGCTGGAAACGACGGACGAGACGCCGCTCTCGGCCAAGGCCGTGTCGGTGACGCTCGTGGATACGCAGACCGGCAGGAAGCTGGCGCCGGTCGAGGCCTCGCGCGACGGCGAGGACAGCTGGCATGTGAAGGTCGCGCAATTAACGCCTGGACGCTGGATGCTAGGTCTCGGAATTTCGATCTCCGAGGCCGATCATGTCAGCGTGGAATCGCCGATCCTGATCAAATGATGATGTCGAAGGGGCCGAACATGTCGAAGAGATCCTGCCTGATCCTGATCGCGGCGCTCGCCGCATCGCCGGCCGCGGCGCATATCACGCTTGAGACCAAACAGGCGACAGTCGGATCGTACTACAAGGCCGTCTTCGCCGTGCCGCACGGCTGCGCGGGTTCGCCCACGGTGAAGATCAGGGTGCAGATTCCGGAAGGCGTGATCGCGGTGAAGCCGATGCCGAAGGCGGGCTGGAGCGTCGATGTCGTCGAAGGCAAATATGCCAATGAGTACGATTATCACGGCAACAAGCTCTCTTCCGGCGTCAAGGAGGTGGCCTGGTCCGGCGGCAAGCTGCCGGATCACAATTACGACGAGTTCGTCATCAGCAGCTTCCTCACCGGCGGCCTGAAGCCGAACACGACGCTGTATTTCCCCGTCGTCCAGGAGTGCGAGACCGGCGTCAGCCGGTGGATCGAAATCCCGGTGGAAGGGGCAGGGCATTCGCACGAGGGCAAGTCCGAGGGCAAGTCGCCGGCACCGGGCGTGAAGCTCCTGCCAAAGCCCTGATGCGCCTTCTCGCCGCGCTCGCGACACTCCTCTGCGTTGTCGGCTTCACGACCGGCGCGTCGGCGCACGCCGCGCTCGTCGCAGTCGAGCCGGCGAGCGGCAGCATGCTTGCGAGCGCGCCGAAGGCGGTGGAGCTGCGCTTCAACGAGGCGGTGACGCCGGGCGCAATCCAGTTGATCGACGGCGCGGGCAGGGCGCGGGACGATGCGCGCGTCAGCGCGTCGGGCGAGACCATCTCGGTCGTGATGCCGCCGGATCTGCCGCAGGGCACGGCGGTCGTCAGCTATCGCGTGATCTCGCAGGACGGGCATCCCGTCGCGGGATCGGTGATCTTCTCGATCGGCACGCCGACGGGGACGCAACCTCCTGCCAATGCGGATCGCGGGTTGAACGTGCTGATCTGGCTGGCGCGGGTTGGTCTTTATCTCGGGCTGTTCGTCGGTGTCGGCGGCGTGTTCTTTGCGCGCTGGATTGCGTGGTCGACGACGGGCATGACCGTGCCGCGTGTAGCGCTCGCCATCGGCATTCCGAGCGCCGCTGTCTCTCTCGGGGTGTTGGGCCTCGATCTTCTCGGGCTGCCGCCAGTTGCACTCGCGACGGCCGCCCCCTGGAAGGTCGCGTTCGCGACCAGCGCCGGCCCCGCGCTGCTGGTTGCGATTGCTGCGATGCTGCTCGGGTTGATGGCGCTGCGCAGCGCATGGTATGCGCGCGCCCTTGCGATCATCGCGCTCGTCGGCGTCGGTCTGTCGCTTGCCATGACCGGGCACGCTGCAACGGCCCCGCCGGAGGCGTTGACCCGGCCGGCGATCTTTCTCCACGGCCTCGGCGTCACCATCTGGATCGGTGCTCTCGCGCCGCTGGTCGCGCTGGTGTCGAGGCCGACGATCGCGGCGCTTCCCGTCGTGAACCGCTTTTCCCGCATCGCTGCGCTGGCGGTCGGCGTGCTGGCCTTGACCGGCCTCGCACTCGCGACCGTTCAGCTCGAAAAGCCGGTCGCGCTGGTCGAGACCCGCTACGGACTGATCCTCTCGATCAAACTTGTATTGGTCACAGGATTGCTGGCGCTTGCCGCGCTCAATCGGTTCAGGCTGACACCGGCGCTGGCCCGGGACGAGAAGGGGACGCCCGCGCTCAAGCGCTCGATCCTGCTGGAAGGTGCGATTGCGCTGGTCATCCTTGCCGTCGTCGCCGGCTGGCGTTTCACGCCGCCGCCGCGGACCATCGTTCCCGAGACGCCTTTGGCGATCCACATCCATTCCGACAAGGCGATGTTCCAGGTTCTGGTGTCTCCTGGGAAAGCCGGCGTCGACGATTTCGTGCTCCAGCTCATGACCGGCGAGGCGACGCCGCTGATCGCGAAGGAGGTCACGCTGACCCTGAGCCTGCCGGAGCGCGGCATCGAGCCGATGGAGCGGGGCGCCTCGCTCGGGCCGGACGGCTACTGGCACGTGCGGAAGGTCGAGCTTCCTTTTGCGGGGCGGTGGCATGTGCGGATCGACGCGCTGGTGACCGATTTCGAGAAGGTCACGCTGGAGGACGAACTCGATGTGGGGCTGCCTTAAGGCGCGCCGGTGCGGTTCACGTTGAACGTGAAGGCAGCGGAAAAATGACAGGAATTCCGCCGCCTTAGCGGCTTTTCCTCATTCCCGGTCTTGTGTTTTCGCTCCCAATCCGCTTTCACTGCAGGCGATCACTGATTCCCAGAGTGTTGCCATGCGGTTGTCGCGGTTCTTTCTGCCCATCCTGAAGGAAAATCCGAAAGAGGCGGAGATCGTCTCGCATCGGCTGATGCTGCGCGCCGGCATGATCCGGCAGGAGGCGGCCGGCATCTATGCCTGGCTGCCGCTCGGCTTCCGCGTCTTGAAGAAGATCGAGCAGATCGTGCGCGAGGAGCAGGACCGCTCCGGCGCGCTGGAACTGTTGATGCCGACGCTCCAGCTCGCCGACCTCTGGCGCGAAAGCGGCCGCTACGACGCCTACGGCCCGGAGATGCTGCGTATCGCCGACCGCCACAAGCGCGAGCTCCTGTACGGGCCGACCAACGAGGAAATGATCACCGAGATCTTCCGCGCCTATGTGAAGTCCTACAAGAGCCTGCCGCTCAATCTCTATCACATTCAATGGAAATTCCGTGACGAGCAGCGTCCGCGCTTCGGCGTGATGCGCGGCCGCGAATTCCTGATGAAGGACGCCTATTCGTTCGATCTCAACGAAGCGGCCGCGCGCGTTGCCTACAACAAGATGTTCGTCGCGTACCTGCGCACCTTCGCGCGGATGGGGCTGAAGGCGATCCCGATGCGGGCCGAGACCGGGCCGATCGGCGGTGACCTCAGCCACGAATTCATCGTGCTCGCCGAGACCGGCGAATCCGGCGTCTTCATCAATCGCGACGTGCTGGACCTGCCGGTGCCGGGCGAGGATGTCGACTATGACGGCGATCTGACCCCGATCATCAAGCAGTGGACGTCGGTCTATGCCGCCACCGAGGACGTTCACGACGCCGCGCGCTTCGCGCAGGAAGTGCCCGAAGACAAGCGGCTGAACACCCGCGGTATCGAGGTTGGCCAGATCTTCTATTTCGGCACCAGATATTCCGAGGCGATGAAGGCGCTGGTGGCCGGCCCCGACGGCGTCGACGTGCCGATCCATGGCGGCTCCTACGGTGTCGGCGTCTCGCGCCTGCTCGGCGCCATCATCGAAGCCTGTCACGACGATGCCGGCATCAAATGGCCGGAGGCGGTGGCGCCGTTCCGCGCGGTGGTGCTGAACCTCAAGCAGGGCGATGCCGCGGTCGATGCGGCCTGCGAGAAGCTCTATGCCGAGCTCGGCGCCAAGGGCGTCGACGTGCTCTATGACGACACCGACCAGCGGGCCGGCGCCAAATTCGCCGCCGCCGACCTGATCGGCATCCCCTGGCAGATTATGATCGGGCCGAAGGGCCTCGCCGACGGCAAGGTCGAGCTCAAGCGGCGCAGCGACGGCTCGCGCGAGACGATGTCGCCTGCGGATGCGGTCGCCCGCCTGCTCGGCTGAATATTGTTCATCGCGCGATGTCGAGGCCGCCAATCCGGCCACAATTGACCCCGAATCATGGGATTATCGAGCGATGGATGAAACCATGACCGAGACCGTGCAGACCGCGCCTTTTGCGCCCTTCGAGTGGATGCTGTCGGCGCGCTATTTGCGGGCGCGCCGCAAGGAGGGATTCATCTCGGTCATCGCCGGGTTCTCCTTTCTCGGCATCATGCTGGGCGTGGCCACGCTGATCATCGTGATGGCCGTGATGAACGGTTTCCGCAAAGAGCTGCTCGACAAGATTTTGGGCCTCAACGGCCATATCCTGGTTCAGCCGCTGGAGTCGCCCCTGACCGACTGGAAGGACGTCGCCGAGCGCATCAGCCAGGTCCAGGGCATCCGCCTTGCCGCGCCCGTGGTCGACGGCCAGGCGCTGGCGTCCTCGCCCTGGAATGCCTCGGGCGTGCTGGTTCGGGGCATCCGGGCCGATGACCTCAACAACCTCACCTCGATCGCCAAGAACATCAAGCAGGGCTCGCTCGACGGGTTTGACGACGGGCAGGGCGTGGCGATCGGTCGGCGCCTGGCCGATCAGTTGTCGTTGCACGCCGGCGACAGCATCACGCTGGTGGCGCCCAAGGGCGCGGTGACGCCGATGGGCACGACGCCGCGCATAAAACCCTACAAGATCGTCGCGGTGTTCGAGATCGGCATGTCCGAGTATGATCTCGGCTTCGTCTTCATGCCGCTCGCGGAAGCCCAGGCCTATTTCAACCGCAGCAGCGACGTCACCTCGATCGAGGTGTTCACCACCAATCCCGACAAGATCGACGCCTTCCGCAAGGCGGTGACGGAGGCCGCGGGCCGCCCGGTGTTCCTGGTCGATTGGCGGCAGCGCAACTCGACCTTCTTCAACGCGCTCCAGGTCGAGCGCAACGTGATGTTCCTGATCCTGACCATGATCGTGCTGGTCGCCGCCCTCAACATCGTCTCCGGCCTGATCATGCTGGTGAAGGACAAGGGCAGCGACATCGCGATCCTGCGCACGATGGGCGCCTCGCAGGGCTCGATCATGCGGATCTTCCTGATCACGGGTGCTTCGATCGGCGTGGTCGGTACGCTGGTTGGCTTCTTCGTCGGCCTGGTGATCTGTCTCAATATCGAATCGATCCGGCAATTCCTGTCCTGGCTCACCAGCACGGAGCTGTTCTCGCCGGAGCTTTATTTCCTGTCGAAACTGCCCGCGGAGATCGACGTCGGCGAGACCACGGCGGTCGTCATCATGGCGCTGACGCTGTCGTTCCTCGCGACGCTGTATCCGTCCTGGCGCGCCGCGCGCCTCGATCCCGTCGAAGCGCTGCGGTATGAGTGAGGGGCTGATGGAGCAGCAGCAGGGGGCGGAAGATGTACCGGTCATTTATCTCCACGAGATAAGGCGGCAGTACCTGCAGGGCGAGGCGGCGCTGACGATCCTCGACAACGCCAAGCTCGCGCTGTGGGCGGGCCAATCGGTCGCGCTGGTCGCGCCGTCGGGCTCCGGCAAATCGACGCTGCTGCACATCGCAGGCCTGCTCGAGGCGCCCGATTCCGGCGAGGTCTACGTCAATGGCGCGCCGACATCGCAACTGCCCGACATCGAACGCACCCAGCTGCGCCGCACCGATATCGGCTTCGTCTACCAGTCGCACCGGCTGTTGCCGGAGTTCTCGGCGCTCGAGAACGTCATGATGCCGCAGATGATCCGAGGCCTGAAGAAGTCCGAGAGCGTCAAGCGCGCCAAGGAGATCCTGGGCTATCTCGGGCTCGGCGACCGCATCACGCATCGTCCCGCCGAGCTGTCGGGCGGCGAGCAGCAGCGCGTCGCGATCGCGCGCGCGGTCGCCAATGCGCCGCGGGTGCTGTTCGCAGACGAGCCGACCGGCAATCTCGATCCGCACACCGCCGACCACGTCTTCCAGGCCCTGATGCAGCTCGTCAAGGCGACCCGGGTCTCGATGCTGATCGCGACCCACAACATGGAACTCGCAGGCCGCATGGACCGGCGCGTCTCGCTGTCGAACGGCCAGGTGGTCGAGCTCGACTAAAAAAATGCGAAAACAACCCCATGCACAGTAGCCGGCCCCTGCCGGCTACGATCGGGGTGACGCGTTCCAGCTATTTGATATATCCAGCAAATCCGCTGCGGCGGCGCATCGCCGCAGCGGAGCGGTGTTACGGCCGGATCACCGTCAATTTGAACGGCCCGCCATTGGCCGCCGCGTGCGCCACCGCCTCGTTGGCGTGGTCGAGGTCGAAGGCCGTCGTCTCGTATTCGTCGAGCCGCAACAGTCCGGATCGTACCAGCGCGATCAGGCGGCTCGCCGCATCCGGCGGATACATCCAGACGCCGTGGATGGAGATGCAGTTGCGCATGATCCAGGGGTAGGGCAGGTCGAGGCCGGCGCCGCCGGCCATGCCGACGCCGCCCATCAGCACGACGCGGCCGTAGGCGCGCACGGTCATGATGGCCGCACGCACGACGGTCGTGCTCACCGACGGCGGCATGATGTCGAACACGCAGTCGATCGGCCCGGATGCCGCGCGCATCATGCTCTCGCGGTCGTCATTCTCATTGCCGGAGAGCTTCACCGGCTTTACCCGTTCGCCGAAGCGGCGGACGAGGTCGGCGAGGATCTTGTCGTTGCGGCCGGGTGCCACCACGCAGGCGGCGCCCATCGCGAGCGCGACCGACACGGCCGCGCTGCCGAAATTGCCGGTGGCCCCGCTCACCAGCACGGTTTCGCCCGGTTGGAGGTTGGCGGCGAGGAAGCCGCCATAGGGCACCAGCAGCGTCCCCAGCGCGCACCATTGCGTGGCTTCCTCGGACGTGATCGCTCCGAGGGGTTTGACGTTCTCGGTCGGCACCCGCATCTGCTCGGCAAACGAGCCATGGCGAAAATGCTTTTGCAGCAGCATGCCGCCGGGACCGGCGGCCGTTAATCCTTGCAGGGCGATGTCGGGCGCAACCGCATCGTCGCGCGACCGCACCGTCGGGTCGCAGAACACCCAGTCGCCGATCGCGAGCTTGGTCGCATCCGGACCGATCGCGCGCACCCGGCCGATGCCGCCCGGGCCGGGGATGATCGGCAGATCCAGCGCATAGTTGCGCTCGCCGCTGAAAACTTCGTTCATGTAGGACAGCACCCGGGTCGCGACGACGTCGACGATCACCTCGCCGGTGCCAAGCACGGGGGCAGGGACGGTCTCGATCGCAAGCGTCGATCCGAAGGATTTGAGTACGGCGGCTTTCATGGCGGTCACCTCATATTGCGGTGAATGGCATATGCATCCACTTTGAAGGCGCATGAAGGCCTGGTATTATCCTAGTATTCCGTGGACCCTCCATCAGGGCATTCATCATGGCCGACCCCCGTCGCGTCGAATTCGGCGACTTCCTCAGGTCCCGCCGCGAAAAGCTGTCGCCGAAAACCGTCGGGCTGCCCGCGGGCCGGCGGCGGCGCACCGCGGGCCTGCGGCGCGAAGAGGTCGCGCAGCTCGCCGGCATCGGCGTCGACTGGTACATCCGGCTCGAGCAGGGCCGCACCGTCAGCCCGTCGGTCACCACCGTCGATGCGCTGGCCCGCGCGCTGCGGCTGAGCAAGACCGAGCATGCGCATCTCAAGGCACTGGCCCGTGACGGCGACAAGCGCGCGTTCACGCGCGAGATCGTGCCGCCGCCGATCCGGCGGATGATCGAGAGCCTCGATCATCCGGCCTACATCGTCGGGCGCCGCTGGGACGTGCTGGCCTGGAACGCCGCGGCCGAGCAGGTGTTTGCATTCGGCCGGTTGGCCGAGGAGGATCGCAACACGCTGCTCCTGATGATGACCAACAAGCAGACACGAAAAGCTTACGGCGCGGGCTGGGCGGATGTCGCCAAGGGCATGGTAGCGATGTTCCGCGCCACCCACGACGTCTGGGCGGGTGATCCCGCTTTCGCGGAATTGCTGACGCGGCTGCGGCAGGGCAGCCCGGAATTCGTCAAATGGTGGGAGGCGCACGAAATCCGCAGCACCGCCTCGGGCCGCAAGACCATGTCCCATCCCACCCTGGGCGTGCTGCATTTCGAGCACACGAGCTTTCAGGCCAACGACGATCCGGCGCTGAAGCTCGTGATCTACACGCCGGTGTGAGCTGGTCTCGCCCTTCTGACGCGTACCTTATAGGTGATTGCGCGTGTGTCGTATCTACGATGCTCTTGTTAATTGAGTTGGTGCTGATAGAGTTTGAGGAGCCCGCATCGCAAGGACGTCGCCATGAGGTTTTCGTCGAACCTGGTTCTCGCTTGCTCAAGCATTGCGCTGTCGACGTGCGGCCTTAGCGGCACCGCGTTTTCGGCAACCGCACCATCCTCTGGCGGCGCCGCCGTACTTCCGAGCATCACAGTCGAAGCGCCGAGCCAAACACCCAGGCACAGGCATCCGACGCAGCGCGCGACTGTCCGCGTGACAGCGCCGCACCGGACATCACCGACCAGTGAACCCTCACTGACAACAACATTGGCGGCACCGACGTCGGTCATGGCGAAGCTTGCGAGCCTCGAACGGATCTCGGGCAGTTGTGTCGACGGCTGCCAAACGAGCTTCAGGACCGGCAATGCGCCTTGGCGCGGATGCTCGTCTTCCGGCTGGCCCGCGTTGTCGTCAACGTGCAGGAACATCTACCATTTCAAGACCTACGCCGAGTGTACGGGGACCGGAATGTTGCTAGGGTGGCAAAGCCGCGAACTCACTTGGTACTGCACCAGCTTGGCCTTGAAGTAACCGCCCGCTTCCTGGGCGGGCGATCCCGCTTTCGCGGAATTGTTGACGCTGCTGCGGCAGCGCAGTCCGGAATTCGCAGATCCGGCGTTGAAGCTCGTGATCTATACGCCGGTGAAGGAGAGACTGACAAATCGCGGCACGAGAGAGAGGGTCGCGGAGGAGCCGGAATGACGGATCGGCTAAAGCTTGGGGCTCTTCATCGGATTGGTCGCGGTGAACCTCAGAAGCGAGAGCGGCACTCGTTTGATTTCGTAGTCAACGGAGTATCCCTCTTCGAAGCCACTCAAGCTTTCAAATACGACATGTCCGGCTCTCTCTCTGACCCGCAATTCGAACGCGAAGTAGCTCGGCAAATCAATGGAAGTGTGCTTGCTGCGTTGACTTCGGACGTCCCTTTCGGCGGCCACCGTGTAGCTCTGTTCGTCTGCCCGGAGTGCGGCGACTTCGCTTGCGGCGCCATCACCGCTCGTGTTTCTCGAACCGAGCTTGGCGTGCAGTGGTCTGATTTTGCGTACGAAAATGGATATGATGCAGCTTCCAAGCTCGCGCTTGGGCCATTTGAGTTCGCGTGGGCCGCTTACCTAGGCGAAATCGAACGTTCGAAAGCTGATTAAGCGGCAGATGGATACGGCGCTGCAGCGTCCTCGATAGGGGGCTTAAAACCGTGATCGGATTGGGAAGGCCGCCGGCACATGTCCTGCGGCCCCCGCGCTTGATGTGGTTTGCGGGGCGGCGCCCCGACTAGAGATCGATGCTCACGGCGATATTACGGCCCTGTAGTTCGGCAATCTTCATTCCGTCAGCCTGCACTTGCGCAAACTCCGGGTCCTTTGCCACCGCCTCCTGCACTTTGCCGTAAACCTCCCAGCTGGAGTAGCGCGTCGTAACCAGCAATTCTCCTGCCCAGTGACCAGTGTGGAAGCGGGAGAGCCGAAGAAATTCGGCACCATGTTTTTCAAAGATTTTCTTCGCCCGCCGGATAGTCTGGATCAATTCCTCGGGTTTGTCGGTTTTGAAGCGAGTAAATTGAACGATCGGCATGGGGCTACCTCCATATTTGTGTAAAATGTCCAAGAAGCATGCATCGAGCACCGCTTGAGAAGCGATCCTCCAGTTCAATCTCGATGACGGTTCGTCTTCAGTGGCTTGATCTATCGCAAGCGGAAGCAACTCTGCCCTTTCTCGGTGGATGCGCTCGCATCGTCACTGGCAGGCAATGTCTCGCGCGGAATTGCGGCGAAGCGCGATATGGCCGGTCGCTGCGCCCGCTGGCGGGCGTAGTTGCAAATTGAACCGACGGACTCGTGGTGCTATGCTTCAGCTACATCATTCCCATTTTGGTTTGATGCGGCGGGCGATCGGGCTTACGGACTGCCGCCCGTTCATTTGAATTTGGAATACTTGAGCCAATAGCGCCCCGCCTCCGGCTCCGCTTTTTGAGGCCGGTTGGACAATGTTTTTCATTGGCCTCCGTTCTTCCCATTGACTCGGAGGCGGGTTCTTTCGGCCGAAGTTTTGCAACAAGTTGATCTTAGAAATGTCAATTCTGTCGAGCCAAGCGGCTCGCGCCGCACTCAATCACCATCCGAACATGGGGCGGGTCAGCCGTTGCCTGATAGTTGCATTCCTCTGTGCCGCTTCCTTGTTTCAGTTCACGCTTGAGGCGTGGGGACAATGCTCGGCTCGCGACGTCCTGCAGAATCAACTGAAGCTCGGCAAAGTTCGCGCCGTTGATTTGCCGCGGAAATTCATCAGGTCCGCCCGCGATGCTCCGACATGGAAGACGATTGCGATCGGCACCTATGCCAACTCAATTGCGCTGCGCAACAGATTGGATGCCGTGGGTTGCAGCATCGGCGGGCTGGCCGCGGAAGTTCTCGCCCGACCGGCCTTCACCGTCAGTTCCAAGAAGACGGACGTGGAGCTTGTGGCAGTATCCGCGGTCGAGCTTGGCTTCAACACCGATAGCGTGCCTCTGGCCGTCATTTACGCGCGGGCTCGGCAACTCGGCTTTGAACTTGCGGCAGCGGAGGTCGGTCCGCAATTGCGCCTTCAATATCTTGATCAGCCCATGGGTGAATTTCTCATCGTGGGAATGGCGCCAATCAAGACGTGGAGCGGAGAGCCAGTGGTGCTCAACGTGGCCAATGGCGGAGCCGGATTGATCCTGATCGGCCAGGACGGCAGGGATGACGCGGAAATACCGGCGATCTCTCGTTTCCTTTTCGTGCGGTCGCCGGAACGCGTCGACGGACTCGATACGGCAGCCGCTTTCCTGCCACCATGAAGAGAACCACCACATTCGAAACAGACCTGCGCCGATCGTCTTCAAGCACGCGCCGGTTCACCGAACGTTGACTTCCGTCATGCCACCGGATCCTTGGGACGGTTCGAACGGCTTCGGTGATCCGGCGCCAGCGGTGGCGCCGGTCTCACGGGAGCGTTTTGCGGTGGAGCAACGTTGCTTCCTGAGGTGACTTCAGGCGGTGTGCGCCCGGCGTCGCGATAGGCGACGATCCAGATCAGGAAGCCGGCAAGCGCCAGCGCGGCGCCGACCGGACCGGTGGAGGTCCAGCCAAACCCTTCGCGAATGGCAACGCCGCCCAGGAAAGGGCCGAGCGCATTGGCGGTATTGAACGCCGAATGGTTGAGGGCGGCAGCGAGCGCCTGCGCGTCTCCGGCGACATCCATCAGCCGCGTCTGCAGGACGGCTCCGAGCGAAACGCTGGCGCCGATCGCGAAGACGTCGGCCGCAAGCGCCCACGGATTGCCGGCGGCCAGCGGAAAGACCAGCAGCGCGCCCGCTGAAAACAGCAGGATGACGCCCGCCGTCGGCATCAGCGCGCGGTCCGCGAACCGCGGCACGAACAGGTTTCCGAGCGTGGCTCCGATACCGAACACGGCCAGGAAGAACGGAATGACCGCGGTGCTGACCTTGGTGACTTCGATCAGGGTCGTCGCAAGATAGGTGTAGACGGCGAACATGCCGCCGAAGCCGATTGCGCCGATCGCCAGCGTGATCCAGACGCGTCCGCTCCTCAAGGCGGCGAGCTCCCGCAGCGGATCGGACCTGCCGGCCTGGTCGCGCGGCGCGAACAGGGCGCACAGCAGAACCGTGAGCAACGCCAGCAACGACACCAGGGCGAAGCTCGCGCGCCAGCCGACGGCTTGCCCAACCAGATTGGCCAGCGGCACACCGACGATCGTGGCGCAGGTCAGGCCGAGCATCAGGCGGCCGACTGCCTGGGAACGGCGATGTTGTGGAACGAGCGACGCTGCGACCAGCGCGGCGATGCCGAAATAGGCGCCATGCGGCAATCCCGAGACAAAGCGGGCCGCGATCATCCAGCCATAGCCTGGAGCAAGGGCGGTGAGCGCATTGCCGAGCGCAAACACGGCCATCAGAACCAGCAACTGCGTGCGCCGGGCGAACCGCGCGCCCAGCACGGCGATCAGCGGCGCGCCCAGCACCACACCGAGAGCGTACGCGCTGATCGCGTGTCCCGCGGTCGGCTCGTCGACCCGGAGGTCGGCGGCGAAAAACGGCAGCAGGCTCATCGATGCGAACTCGGTGGTTCCGATCGCAAAGCCGCCCATCGCGAGCGAGAACAGGATGATGCCGAGGTGAGGGGGAGCCGAGGTCGAGTTCGCGCGGGGTGAGGTCGCTTGGGGCGAGTTCGTCATGTGTCCTGCATTGGTGGCGTCAACGGGAACCAGCCCAGCGAACGCCGCCACCCCTGCAAGATTTGTCCGTTGTACTTAAACCCGGATCAGGTCGCGTCAACACCGAAACCCCAGCGCAAGGCAGGCCGCATATCAGCCTCCCGATTTGCGTGTGGGGGCGCGGGAGCGTGCAGCCTTTGGGTACGCGATCGTCTTGGGGGCCGCGACCGTCTCGACCGGCTTCAAGCGATCGCTGCTGCGCCCCGGAGCGCGCCGCTTGCGCTTACGGCACCAGCGCGGCCGGAGGCGTTGCGCTGGCGTTCGGCGGCGGAATGGCCGGCCAGGGACCTTTCGGCTTGGCCGCGACCGACGAGCACGCCGCCGCAAGCTGAGTTCGCATCGACGCCAGGCCCGTCAGGTCGATGTCAAATTTCGTGACATCCACCTTTTCGTCCGGCATCGGCGTGGTCCGCCGGACATGGAGGGAGCGGGACGCCATGATCGCCTTGACCATGTCAGGGTCGATACTGCCGCTCCACATCTCGTACTTCGCGGCTCGCACCGGAAAACCTCCGGCTTCCTGGTCCTTGTCGGCGTCCGCGGTCATCATGATCGTACTTTTGCCGACGCTCGCCTCGTCGATCTCGCCCGCGAACATCAGGGGCACACGATTCCTGGTGTCGCAAAACATGCGCCACTCCATCGTCCGGAACGAAGAGCCGCTCTCCTGCTTCATCACCGCAATCTTGCTGATGAACGGCCGCGTTGCCTTTTCCAGCCTCCACATCCCTTCGGCAAACGCTCGCGTGTCGATTCCGAAACGATAGAGCTCGGCTCGCGTCAGCATATGCAGGTTTTCGAACTTCACCGTCCGGATGAGATTGTCGAGCTCGCGGCTGATCCCCATCGCTGCGATGAATGCGGCGCGGTCGCGTTCGGCATTCGCGATCCGGCGCTGCCTGTATTCCGCGACCGCCTGCGGAGCTGGATGCCCGTGAAAGACGAGGACCAGCCTGGAGTTATGGACCGCCAGCGCGGCGTCGGGAGCCACCTCGCGTGATGTCGCCCCGAGAAACAGGTAACCGCAGGCCGAGTTGCACATCGCATGGTAGGTCGTGAGCTCCGCCTCGACCTCGCCGCTTGCGGCCTTCGTCTTCAGGCACGCGGCGTCCACCTGCGTGCCCGCGGCGCATGCCGTCGCAATGGTCCGGCCAACCCGGGCGACCGCCTTGCGACTGCGCAGCAACCGCCCGATGACGTAGGATTGTTCCACGTTTCCGCCGGGCGAGTGGAGGTAGATCGGACGCTGCGTGTCCTTGACGCCGGCGAGGAAGCGGCGAATGCGCGGCGCCGCGTCCTGATCGATCTCGCCCTCGATGGCGATCCAGCGGTCGCAGCCCGGCCCGCACGCGTCAGCTGCCCCCTTGGCAAGATAGATCGTCAGCCTGGACGCAAATCCGGCTTTCTCCGCCGGCGCTCCCTCTGCACGCAATGCGCCCGGGATCGACAGCAAGGCCACGAGAAACAAAATACGGGCGAGCATGAAACGATGGACCGGTGAATAATCGGTACGGACGTTACACGATCATTGGGGCGGTCACAACTTTCGGTGGCACGGCGGAGCGCCGCTTATTTCGCAATGCCGGCTGGCGCGGCTGCGGCGGGGCAGTCCCGGAATTCGTCAAATGGTGGGAAGCGCACGAAATCCGCAGCACCGCCTCGGGCCGCAAGACCATGTCGCACCCCACCAAGGGCGTGCTGCATTTCGAGCACACGAGATTCCAGGCCAATGACGACCCGGTGCTGAAACTCGTGATCTACCTTCCGGTCTCGGGCGGAGACTCACGAGGGCTAGGCACTAGCGTCTGACGGCCACGTTGAAGCAACCCGATGACGCGGCGGCAAAATGCGCCCGCCGCGTCATAGTCGCACCAGCTAATGCGTTGCCAGTTCGAGGTGCCGGCGCAGGCCGGCATTGATCTGGTCGATCGCGGCCTCGGTCGAGGGCACATGGCGCAACGCGTTCAGCGCCACGAAATCGTGAATCGTGCCGTTGTAGCGGACCGCATCGACGCTGACACCCGCCTCCTTCAGCTTGCGGGCATAGGCTTCCCCTTCGTCGCGCAGCGGATCGTTCTCCGCGGTGATGACAAGCGCCGGCGGCAACCCCTTGAGTTCGCTGGTGCTGGCGCGAAGCGGCGACACATAAGGATTGTCGCGGGTTTTCGCGTCGGGCGCGTAGAGGTCCCAGCCGTATTTCATGAATGCGCGCGTCAGGAAGCGGCCGGTCCCGTAAGCGTGGTAGGACGGCGTATCGACGCTCGCGTCGGTCGCCGGAATCAGCAGCACCTGGTAGCTGATTCTGGGGCCGCTGCGATCCTTGGTCATCAAGGAGAGCGCGGCACTCATGTTGCCGCCGACCGAGTTACCGGCAATCGCGATCCGGCTACCGTCCGCGCCAAGCTCCTGTGCATGGCCGCCGACCCACTTCAATGCCGCGTAGCATTCTTCCAGCTGGGTCGGGAATTTGGCCTGCGGCAGCGGCGTATATTCGACGAACACGCCGACCAGTCCGGTGCCGGCCACGAGATCGCGCAGCAGGCGCTGATGGTTCTGGAAATTGCCGACGATCCAGACACCGCCATGGATGAAGAACAACACGCCGGGATTGCTGCTCATTTGCGCGGGCTTCATAATGTAGAGCTTCACCTTGCGGCCTTCCTGGTCGATCGTTCGCTCGCTGGTTGTCACGCCGGTCATGTCGACATCCGTCTGCGATTGCAGCGCGGTGAGAATTTCCTGCGGCTTCGGCTGAGGAAGCTCCCAGAACGGTTTGGAGTCCTTGTTTATGCTGGCGAGGAAGGCGCGAACCTGCGGATCGATCCGCGGGTCGGTGGCGGCGTTGGGCTCTGCGGCGAGGGCTGCCTGTGTCATCATGCTTGCTCCGAGTGTGAGGGCTGCGAGTTTTCGAATTCGGTTCATGGGAATGGATCCTTGTCTGACGGCAATTGTCCGCGATGTTCGGGGCCGTCGACGCACCCGGCTGTGCGACCGCGCAACGGCCCTTCTCACCGCCAGGACGAGCGTTTAAGCTGGTTTGGTGCGTCAATTCCCTGAGTCAGAACTGAGAAGTTCTGAGGATTGCGCGAGCCCGCGGAGACGGCGATGGCAGAACAGGGCCCACGCGCCGTGTACGCGGCGAACGAGTGGGAAATCGATCTTGGCCGGCGCGAGTTGCGGTGCCGAGGTGTCTCCGTTCCCATTGGCAGCCGCGCATTCGAGATATTTGAGATTCTCGTCGAGGCGGGTGGAGAGCTCGTCAGCAAATACCACCTCATCGATCGCGTGTGGCCGGGCGCGGTGGTCGAGGAAAACACTCTCCACTTCCACATCTCCGCCATTCGCAAGGCGTTGGGCGTTGACCGGGCGCTGCTCAACACGGTCTCCGGCCGCGGCTATCGCATGCTCGGCAATTGGACTATCCGGCAGGCAAGCAAGCCGGAGCATCGGACCGATCATTCGGAACGCAAGCCGAGGCAGGCGTTTCGATCCAACGTGCCGATGGCCGGATCGGCCCTGATCGGCCGGAGCGCAGCCACGCAGCATCTGCTCAATGTCTTGTCGGCCTATCGCCTCGTCACGTTGACCGGGCCCGGTGGGATCGGAAAGAGTGCGCTGGCGCTGGAGGTCGCGCGCAGCCTGTTTCCGACATTCGAGGGTGACTGCTGGCTTGTCGAACTGGCTTCACTGTCCGACCCTGGGCTGGTTCCGTCCGCGGTCGTGCCCGTCCTGGGGCTGAAGATCGGCGGCACCGTGATTTCCGCCGAAGCTGTCGCCCGGGCCATCGGCGGCGAGAAACTCCTGCTTGTGCTCGACAATTGCGAGCATCTCGCTGACGCGGCGGCGAGCCTCGCGGAAGCCTTGGTCCGCATGTGCCCGAATGCGTCCGTGCTGGCGACGAGCCGGGAGATCCTGCGGAGCGAGGGCGAGTATGTCTATCGCGTTCCACCGCTGGATGTGCCGCCGCCACGTCTCGAGAGCGCGGTCAATGTCGACGAATACAGCTCCGTCCAGCTCTTCACCACCCGGTTGATGGCGCTCCACTCCGGCTTTTCGGCGAGCGCGGAAAACCTGCCGCTGATTGCCTCGATCTGCCGGCGGCTCGACGGCATCCCGCTTGCCATCGAGTTTGCGGCGGCGCGTGTCGCGGTGCTGGGACTTCAGCAGGTCGCCGAGCGCCTGAACAACCGCTTCAGCCTGCTGACGGCCGGCCGCCGCACGGCGCTGCCGCGGCACCAGACCCTGCGTGCGACGCTGGACTGGAGCTACGAACTGTTGCCGGACGCGGAGCGGACGCTGCTGCAGCGGCTTTCGATTTTCGTGGGCGGATTCACGTTCGAGGCGGCGACCGCCGTGATGGGCGACACCGGCGCGACCGACTCCGCGGTTGCCGAAGGCATTGCGAGCCTGGCGGCCAAATCGCTGGTGTCGCTGGACACGTCGGTGGCGTCGGGCCGCTGGCGATTGCTTGAAACCACCCGGGCCTACGGGCTCGACAAGCTGGACGAGACCGGTGCAACGGACCAGGTGGCTCGTCGCCACACCGAGTTCTTCCGCAGTCTGTTCGCGCCGGCCGCGGTGAGTCCGCGTGTGGCCCTCGACGATCTGCCCCACTACATCAGGGACATCGACAATCTGCGCGCCGCGCTCGATTGGGCGTTCTCCCGCGGTAATAGCGATGGCGGCTTGCGCATCGGACTTGCCGTGGCCGCCGCGCCCGTTCTGCTCGCGACGTCGATGCTGCCCGAATGTCATCGCTGGTCGGAGCGGGCGATTCTCGTTCTTGGCGATGACAGGCGCGGCACCGCTGAAGAAATGCGGCTTCAGGCAGGCCTCGGCTATTCGCTGATGTTTATCCAGGGCGGAAGCGACGCGGCGCGTGCCGCACTGGACCGAAGCCTCCTCATCGCCGAAGAACGTGGCGACATCCTCTACCAGATGTGGCTGATGGTTTCGCTGAACATCTTTCACTCGCGCAAGGGCAACTTCACGATAGCGCTGCAATACGCAAGACGCGGTTCGGCCACGGCCACAATCTTGGGCGACCCGGCGGCAATCGCGCTGGCCCAATTCGGCCTCGGAAATTCACTCCACTTTATCGGCGACCTCGGCGGCGCCAGCGCCGAGCTGGAGGCGGCGCTTCTTCATCGGCCGCGCTCACCGCAGAGCGGCACGACCTATCTCGGCTATGACTACGATATTCTGGCTGCGATCGCCCTGGCAAATACGCTGTGCCTGCAGGGCCATCCGGATCAGGCCGTCGAGCGCGCACGCCGGACAATCAAAGACGCCGAGCGGATCGACGATCCGATCGTTCTGTCCATCGTGTTGCGGCATGCCGTGCTGCTGTTCCTCTGGATCGGCGACCTGCCCTACGCCGAGGAGCTCATCGACTGGTACATCTCGAACGCCCGCTCGCATTCCCTGGCGCCGCAGATCGCGGCCGGGCGCGGCCTCAAGGGGGAGCTGACCATCCGCCGCGGCAACGCACAGGGTGGAGTCGATTTCCTGCAAGGCTGCCTGGAGGAGCTTCGCGCAACGCATTATGGACTGATGATCTCGGCCTTCCACATTTCGCTCGCGGAAGGACTGGCCGCGACCGGACGATTTGCCGAGAGCATGAGAACGGCCGACGACGGCATCAATCTGGTCGAGACCAACGGGGACATGATCAACATGCCCGAGTTGCTGCGCGTAAAGGGTACCGTTCTCTTCTCGATGCCAAAGCCGCGCGTCGACGAGGCTGAAGCGAGCCTCATCCATTCGCTCGAGCTGAGCCGCAAGCAGGGCGCGCGCGCCAGTGAGCTGCGCGCCGCCATCGATCTGGCAAGGCTGATGGAGGCACAAGGCCGGCGCGAGGATGCTCGCGCGCTGCTGCAACCGGTCTACGACCAGTTCGATGAGGGCCTGGACACCGCAGACCTGAAGTCTGCGGCACGCCTGTTGGCGACGTTGCGGTAGCGTCGAACGGGGGGGCTGGCCGTCATTTCAGACTGCGGACAAGATCCGCGATAACGCTGCTATTCAGGGGGCAGCGGATCTTGCGCGAGCCTGATGGGGAGGCGCTAGTCGGCGCGCCTCGCCCGCCGTCCGCCCGTCGGTTTCCCGTGCGCAAAATACGGGTTCACGACACAGGTCGCGGAGCGGCCGACGGCGAGATATCTGCATTGCTCCAGCGAGGCGTAGCGGCAGTCGAAATAGCCGACTTGGCCGTAGATCTGCATGCAGACGGGATAGCTCGGATCATAGGTCTGCGCGCGCGCAGGGACGCTCGCGACGGCCACGCCGATCGCGACGAGGGCGAGGCGAGCGCCGCGCATCTCAGCGCGTCCAATAGCCGGCCGAATAGCCGGGCGTCTGCGCGCGCGGACGATTCTGGTAGGCGTAGGGATCGTCGCTCTGGCCTGCGAAATATGGATTCGCGATGCAGGTCAGCGCGCGGCCCGACGAACTCGCCTGACACTGCGCGTAACTGTCGAACGTGCAGTTGCTCAGCCCCGGCCATTCATCGCCCGTGAGGCAGAACGCATGATGGGTGCCGAAGGCGCGCGCCGGCGTGCTTGCGCTCAGCGCGAGCGCAAATGTGGCGACAATGGGGAGGGCAAACAGTCCACGCATCTTCTTCGATTCTCCAATCACACGATCGTGCGCGCTTCGTTGTCTGGGCGCTTATGTCGCGAATGTGTGTAGAAGACATTGGATACGCTGAAAACTCTTGTTTCAAAGGGTTTCCAGCGCGCGCTGCTAAACGTTCGTTAATGTTGCGCGGCCCTTTGGACCGCACTGTTGCGTCGAGGTTACAGCAATTCCGTCGATCGCTGCTAAGACGACGCCACGGCCCGGGGGCCTACTGAAGAACTGGAACGGGAAAAAAATGAAGAAGAGTTTGTTGCTTGTCACTGCGAGCCTTGTCGCGATCAGCGCGGCTGCTCCGGCGATGGCTGCTGATCTCGCGGCGCGGCCTTACACCAAGGCGCCTGCGATGGTCGCGACGATTTACGACTGGAGCGGCTTCTACATCGGCATCAACGGCGGTGGCGGTTCCGCGCATTCGACCTGGGATCTGGTCGGCGGTGGCCGCGAGGGTTCGCACGACGCGACCGGTGGCACGGTCGGTGGTCAGATCGGCTATCGCTTCCAGTCCGGCCAGTGGGTGTTCGGCGTGGAAGGCCAGGGCAACTGGGCCGACTTCTCCGGCGACAACACCAGCGCGCTGTTCGCGACCCGCAACCGCTCCAAGATCGACTCGTTCGGTCTGATCACCGGTCAGGTCGGTTACGCCTGGAACAACGTGCTCGTCTACGTCAAGGGCGGTGCGGCTGTGGCTGGCGGCAAGTACGAAGTCTTGACCACGGGCGGCGCGCTGCTGTCCTCGAACGACCAGACCCGTTGGGGTGGCACGGTCGGCGCCGGCATCGAGTACGGCTTCGCGCCGAACTGGTCGGTTGGTGTCGAGTACAACCACATCTTCCTGCAGGACAAGGATGTCACCTTCGCGCTGGTGCCCTCGACCGACCGTATCCGTCAGGACGTCGACATGGGCCTCGTCCGCCTGAACTACAAGTTCGGCGGCCCGATGATCGCCCGCTACTGAGACCGATCGCTCCTTTCGAGCGGTTGAGCAAAGCCCCGGCTTCGGCCGGGGCTTTTTTGTTGTGATCATTCAGCGAGTTAACCATCGCGCGTCGAGATCGCCGAGACGGCTTGACTCCCGAGAACGAAATGAGAACAATGTTCTTCATACGTTCTAGCGAGGGAGTAAGCCATGTTCAGGATTTTCGTGGAAGAAGCCGCCGCACTGGCGTCGATCACGTTGTTCGTCGGGATGATCGCGATCTGGGCCCAGGTGATACCCCAGCTCTGATTCCCGCAACTCTGGGTGCGGGCGCCTCTGTCCGCCTTGGGGAAAAGCGGGACGACGCGGCCGATCGGCCGCTCCGGCGTGGACTCCGGCAGCGCGACGCCCCACCATTGTGAGGCGAGTCGGCCCACGCGAGTGCAGGATGCCTCCGGTGCCGGTAACCGCTCCATCCCATCAGCAAGAGGCCGTCACGCGACCATGCCGAGCGCCGGATTTGTCCACCTTCACGTTCACTCGGCCTATTCGCTGCTCAAGGGCTCGATCAAGATCGCCAAGCTCGCCGAGCTTGCCAAGAAGGACCACCAGCCGGCCTTAGCGCTGACCGACACCGACAACATGTTCGGTGCGCTGGAGTTCTCCGACAAGATGGCGGGCTCCGGCATCCAGCCGATCGTCGGCTGCGAGCTCGCGATCGATTTCGGCGACCAGGATCCCAATGCGCGCAACGCGCTGCTGCCGTCGCGCGTGGTGCTGCTGGCGGCGCAGGAGCGCGGCTATCGCAGCCTGATGCGGCTGAACTCGCGCGCGTTCCTGGAGACGCCCGACACCCATGCCTCCCACATCAAGTTCGACTGGCTCGAGGGCGAGACCGAGGGCCTGATCGCGCTTACCGGCGGACCGGACGGGCCGGTCTCGCTGGCGCTTGCCGCCGGCCATTCCGAGCTTGCGGCCGCGCGCTGCGAGCGTCTCGCCAGCCTGTTCGGCGATCGCCTTTATGTCGAGCTGCAGCGCCACGGCCTCGACAAGGAGCGCCGCATCGAGAGCGGGCTGATCGACATCGCCTATGCCAAGGGCCTGGCGCTGGTCGCGACCAACGAGCCGTATTTCGCCGCGACCGACGATTACGAGGCGCATGACGCGCTTTTGTGTATCGCCGGCGGGCGGCTGATCGCCGAGACCGACCGCGTTCAGCTCACCCCCGATCACCGCTTCAAGACCCGCGCCGAGATGGCGGTGCTGTTCGCCGACATTCCGGAGGCTCTCGCTTCGACGGTGGAGATCGCCGAGCGCTGCTCGTTCCGCCCGATGACGCGGAAGCCGATTCTGCCGTTCTTCACGGTCGGCGCCGCCGCCAGCTCCGATGCGGCCTCGGTCGAGGCCGCCGAGTTGAAGCGGCAGGCGGAGGAGGGGCTTGCGAACCGCCTGCGCGTGCACGGCCTGTCGCAGGGCACCACCGAGGAGGACTACAATAAGCGCCTGGCGTTCGAGCTCGACGTCATCATGCGCATGAAGTACGCGGGTTACTTCCTGATCGTCTCCGACTTCATCAAATGGGCGAAGGGCCAGGGCATTCCGGTCGGGCCGGGCCGCGGCTCCGGCGCAGGCTCGCTGGTCGCCTGGGCGCTGACCATCACCGACCTCGATCCGATCAAGTTCGGCCTGCTGTTTGAGCGCTTCCTCAATCCTGAGCGCGTCTCGATGCCGGACTTCGACATCGACTTCTGCCAGGACCGCCGCGGCGAGGTGATCAGGTACGTCCAGGAGCGCTACGGCCGCGACCAGGTCGCGCAGATCATCACCTTCGGTACGCTGCAGGCGCGCGGCGTGCTCCGCGACGTCGGCCGCGTGTTGCAGATGCCCTATGGCCAGGTCGACAAGCTGACGAAGCTGGTGCCGCAGAATCCGGCGGCGCCGGTGACGCTTGCAGCCGCAATCGAGAGCGAGCCGAAGCTCCAGGCGTTCCGCGATGAAGATCCGATCGTGGCGCGCGCCTTCGACATCGCGCAGCGCCTCGAGGGCCTGACGCGCCACGCCTCGACCCACGCGGCCGGCATCGTGATCGGCGATCGGCCCCTGAGCGAACTCGTGCCGATGTACCGCGATCCGAAGTCGGACATGCCGGTGACCCAGTTCAACATGAAATGGGTCGAGCCGGCGGGCCTCGTCAAGTTCGACTTCCTCGGCCTGAAGACGCTGACCGTGCTCGACGTCGCCTGCAAGCTGCTCAAGCCGCGAGACATCCATGTCGATCTCGCCACGCTGCCGATCGACGATGCCGAAAGCTACCAGATGCTGGCGCGCGGCGACGTGGTCGGCGTGTTCCAGGTTGAAAGCCAGGGCATGCGGCGGGCGCTGATCGACATGCGCCCCGACCGCTTCGAGGACATCATCGCGCTGGTCGCGCTGTATCGCCCGGGTCCGATGGCGAACATCCCGACCTATTGCGCGCGCAAGCACGGCGACGAGGAGCCGGAATATCTCCACCCCGTGCTGGAGCCGATCCTCAAAGAAACGTTCGGCGTCATCATCTACCAGGAACAGGTGATGCAGATCGCGCAGGTGATGTCGGGCTACTCGCTCGGCGACGCCGACCTGTTGCGCCGCGCCATGGGCAAGAAGATCCGCGCCGAGATGGACAAGCAGCGCGACATCTTCGTCGCCGGCGCGGTGAAAAACGGCGTGCCGAAGGGGCAGGCCGAGACCATCTTCGAGCTGTTGGCGAAATTCGCCGACTACGGCTTCAACAAGAGCCACGCGGCGGCCTATGCGCTGGTGTCCTACCACACCGCCTACATGAAGGCGCATTATCCGGTGGAGTTCATCGCGGCGTCGATGACGCTCGATCTCAACAACACCGACAAGCTCTCCGAATTCCGCTCCGAGGCGCAGCGCCTCGGCATCAAGGTCGAGCCGCCGAACATCAACCGCTCCGGGGCGACCTTCGAGGTCGGCGACAAGACCATCTACTACGCGCTCGCCGCGCTGAAGGGCGTCGGCCTCCAGGCGGTCGAGCAGATCATCGCGGAGCGGACCAGGAACGGGCTGTTCACGTCGCTTGCCGACTTCGCCGCACGGGTCAATCCGCGCGCGATCAACAAGCGCATCATCGAGAGTCTCGCGGCCGCCGGTGCCTTCGACACGCTGGAGCCCAGCCGCGCGCGCGTCTTTGCTGGCGCGGATGCAGTGCTCGCGGCCTGTCAGCGCTCCCATGAGGCGGCGACCATCGGGCAGAACGACATGTTCGGCGGCGCCGCGGACGCGCCGACCATCATGCTGCCGCAGATCGAGCCCTGGCTGCCGGCCGAGCGGCTGCGCCGAGAATATGACGCGATCGGATTCTTCCTGTCGGGCCATCCGCTCGACGATTACGCCACCGTGCTGAAGCGGCTGCGGGTGCAGAGCTGGGCCGAGTTTTCGCGCGCGGTGAAGACCGGCGCCACCGCCGGCAAGGTCGCGGCCACCGTGGTGTCGCGCATGGAGCGGCGCACCAAGACCGGCAACAAGATGGGCATCATGGGGCTCTCTGATCCCACGGGCCACTTCGAGGCGGTGCTGTTCTCCGAGGGGCTCGCGCAATATCGCGACGTGCTGGAGCCGGGCGCCGCCGTGCTGCTCCAGCTCGGCGCCGAGCTTCAGGGCGAGGACGTCCGCGCCCGCGTGCTGCACGCCGAGCCGCTCGATGACGCCGCCGCCAAGACGCAGAAGGGCCTGCGCATCTTCGTGCGCGACACCAAGCCGCTCGAGTCGATCGCCAAGCGTCTCGCCGGACCCGACATGGCGGCTTCGAACGGCGCGGCGCCAAAAGTCGGCAGTCCCGGCATCGCGCCGCGCGCCAACGGCGACGGCGAGGTCTCGCTGGTGATGATGCTCGACCTCGAGACCGAGGTCGAGATGAAGCTGCCCGGCCGCTTCAAGGTCTCGCCGCAGATCGCGGGCGCCATCAAGGCGGTCGCGGGCGTCGTGGACGTGCAGCAGCTCTAGCAACACGCACGAAGTTGCAGCCGGTTGCATGTTTTGCGCAGGTGATGCTTCGGTGCTGTTGCAACCTGCCGCTGATTCCAGCTAGCATGCTCCTGGGGAAGATCTTGGGGACGTGATGTTACTGCGTGGGCTGGTGTTGCTCATCGCCGCCGCATTGCTGTGCGGCTGCGAGACGGCGAGAAGTGGGCTTGGTTATTCGGAGACGGTGCGAAAGATCGGTCCGCCGAAAGCGGGGCAGGCGCGCGTCGTCGTGTTTCGCGAGAAGGGCTTTGGCGGCATCGGCGATCCGGACTGGGTATTTTCCCTCGACGGTACGCCGATCAAGGGCCTGAAGACCGGGACATATGTTTATGTCGATCGCCCGGCGGGCCAACACCAGTTCGTGGCCGAAGAGGTGGCGCTCGGCGTCACACGCGTCGACTTCTCGGCTCAATCCGGCCAGACCGTGTTCTTCGTCGCGCGCCTCAGTGAGCGCAAGACCGCCATGATCGCAAACGCGAGCACCGGATTGCTCGGCTGGGGTCTCACCCTTGCGATGACCTCCGGTTATAAAAATCAGGGGCCGCTGGATTTCCTCGCCCTGGACGAACCGGCCGCGAGGACGACGATCGCTGAGCTCCGGCTGGCGCAATAGGCGGCGCGCGCAAGTCTTGCCCGCAAAGTCTTGCCCACAAGTCTTGGCGAACACATCGTTCCGGCTACGCCTAGAAGTTTAGGTGCCGAGCGCGCCATCATTTGTGGTTTAGTCACATCACCGCGGCTATGATCGCGGCGATACTGATCGTCCACCGCCGGGAGGAAACGTGAATGTGCGACAAATGCTCTGAAAATCTGCAGCACCAAATCGGGCCATCGCGGCGGTCCGCGATGCTGCTTGCCGCCTCTGCGCTGAGCGTAGCCTTCGCCGGCAGGGCCTTCGCCAAGGAGGCCAAGGCGCCGCCCAAGCCGCAGAACGTGCTGGCGCCGGATGCCGCATTGAAGCGGCTGATGGAGGGCAATGCGCGCTACGTCGACGGCGTGTCGCGGCGCCATGATTTCAAGCACGAGCGCGAGGCGCTGGCCGGCGGCCAGAACCCGTTCGCGGCGGTGCTGAGCTGCGCCGATTCCCGCATCGCGCCGGAATACGCCTTCGACAGCGGCCGTGGCGATCTCTTCGTCTGCCGCGTCGCCGGAAACTTTGCCGGCGTTGAGACCATTGCCAGCATGGAATATGCGGTCGCCGTGCTCAACGCACCGCTGATCCTGGTGCTGGGTCATGACAGTTGCGGCGCCGTCGATGCGACGCTGAAGGCGATCAAGGACAACACGTCGCCGCCCGGCCACATCCCTTCGCTGGTCGATGCGATCGCGCCTGCCGCAAAAGCTGCGATGCAGCAGGGCGGGGACGTGCTCAACAAGGCGATCCGGCAGAACGTGATCGACAATGTCGCCAAGCTGAAGTCGGCCGCGCCGATCCTCAATGCGGCCGTGGAGCAGGGCAAGGTGAAGGTCGTGGGCGGCATCTACCGGCTCACGACGGGGACGGTCGATCTGATCGCGCAGGGCTGAAGCACCTGCCTGAACCTCGCGCCGGTTCGCGCGGCGCGAGGCTGACGTGGCGCTGACGGCAGGCGTGACCCGGCCATGCCGCCGCCTCAATCCAAGCTTCTCGTTCAAGCGCCGTTCAGGCAGCCGCGCGTCTCATGGGCGGTGAATCTCAACAGCAAGAGCGGGCAAGCAAGCCATGCGTGGGACACACAAGGTCTTCATCTGCTTTCTCCTGCCGATCCTGCTCGTCGCGGGTGCGCTCGTTCCGGCGCGCGCGCAGCAGCCGGAAAAGCGCATCGCGCTCGTGGTCGGCAACGGCGCCTATGCCAAGTCGCCGCTGGCGACGACCGCGAACGATGCCGGCCTGATCGCGCAGACCCTGCAAGCGGCGGGCTTCGACGTGGTCGGCGCGCGCGATCTCGACGCCGACACGCTGCGCAAGAGTTTTCGCGATTTCATCCAGAAGGCGCAGGCCTCGGGGCCGGGGACCGTCGCGATGGTCTATCTGGCCGGCTATGGCGTCCAGCTCGCCGGTGAGAACTATTTCATCCCGGTCGATTCCAACATCACCCGCGACACCGACGTTCCGACCGAAGCCCTGCGCGTCGGCGACTATCTGCGCCAGCTCGCCGCCATTCCGCTTAAGGCCAATATCGTCGTGCTCGACGCTGGCCGCGCGCAGCCGTTCATCGAGGGCGGCCAGCCGATCGCGAGCGGACTTGCGCTGGTCGAGCCCGACGCCAACGCGCTGATCGCGTTCAACGCCGCGCCCGGCACGGTGGCCCCCGAGGAGCCCGGACCTTACGGCATCTATGCGCAGTCGCTGGCCGAGATGATCCGCACCGGCGGCCTGTCGCTGCCGGAGGTGTTCGACCGCGTCCGCCTGCGCGTCAACGAAGCCAGCAAGGGCGCGCAGGTGCCTTGGGACGAGCAGAAGATCAGCGCGCAATTCTCGTTCTTCGATCGCGCGCCCGACGCGCCGCCGCCGCAGTCGACGCCGGACCAGGTCGCCGCGATCCGCAACAAGCCGATCCGCGATCTCGGCGCACAGGATGCCTACGCGGCCGCGCTCGAGCGCGACACGCTGCCGGCCTATGAGGAGTTTCTCGGCGCCTATCCGAATGATCCGATGTCCAGGCGCGTGATGGCGATCGTGGCGGCGCGCCGCGAGGCGATCACGTGGCGGCGCACCTATCGGAACGACACGCCGGAGGCTTACTGGTCGTATCTGCGCCGCTATCCGCGCGGGCCGCATGCGGGCGATGCGCGCCGCCGCCTCGCGATCCTGACGGCGCCGGTCGAGCCGCCGCCGAGCTTTGCGATGATCGACTACGACGTGCCGCCTCCGCCGCCGGAAGAGGTGGTCTATGTCGACCGTCCCGTGCTGTATTTCAGCGACCCTGATTTTGGCTTCGCGCCGCCACCGCCGCCGCCGGTCTATTATCTGCCGCCGCCGCCGCCGGATTTCGTCGTGCTCGAGCCGCCGCTGCCCGTGGTCGGCCTGTTCGTGCTGCCGCAGCCGATGTTCGTGCCGATCCCGGTGTTCGTCAGGCCGCCGCTCTATGTCGCGCCGCCGCCGAACAACATCATCTACGCCAACATCCACAACACCACGGTCATCAACACGGTGATCAACCGGCCGCCGGCACCACCGCCCCCGGCCGTGGGAGGAGGGCCGGCAGGACCCGGGCAGGGCATCCTGGCGCCGGCCGTTGCCGGCCGCGCCAACCCGGTGGGCCCGGCCGTACCGCTGGCGGTCACGCAGCGCGCCGCGCTGATCCAGCAGGGCAAGGCGCCGATGCCGCAGAGCGCGACGATCCAGCCGACGGCGAGGCCGGGGATACCTCCCGGGACGCCGGCCAATGTCGCGCCGACCGGAACGCCCCCCGTCGCACCGCCGACCAAGCTGCCGCAGGCCAACACGCTGCCGGCGCCCGGTACGCCGCCTCTGGCTCCGGGGGTAGGGCCGACATCACCTTCGGCCGCAGCTCCGAATGGCAAGCCGGCGCCGACCGCAACCGCTCCTGCGGCCAATGCGCCGCCGGCGCAGGCCAACGCGCCCACAGCGGCTCCAGCGCCAGGGCAGCCGAAGCAGCCGGACGCGCACGCGCTTCCGGTTCCCGGTACCCTTGGAACGCCGCCTGTGCCCGGTCGAAACGGTCCGCCGTCCGCCGCCCAGACGCCCGGTAGCCTGACGCCTGGCGGCAAGCCTGCGCCAAATGCGCCGGCGCCGACCGCTGCGGCGCCGGCCACGGCAACCCCGCCGACTCCTGGAACGCCGCCCGTGCCCGGTCGAACCGGTCCGCCGTCCGCCGCCCAGACGCCCGGTAGCCTGGCGCCTGGCGGCAAGCCTGGGCCAAATGCGCCGGCGCCGACCGCTGCGGTGCCACCCACCGCAACCCCGCCGGCCCCTGGAAGGCCGCCCGGACCGGGCCACGCCGCTGTGCCGCCGCCGGCGCCCGCGGCCACCAGGCCGGCCGCACCCTCGGTCAGACCGGCGGCTCCGCCGCCACCGCCGGTGGCCCGGCAGCAGCCGAGGCCCGAGCCGCCGCGCGCCGCCGCGCCGGCGCCGCATCCGCAGGTCA
>NZ_JBFULU010000013.1:0-163629 GCF_054049735.1 Bradyrhizobium sp. P5_C12 | reverse complement strand
CCCATACCCCCAGGGAGACGTTGTGGCGCGAAGCTGGTAACCACGAGTCTTCGCCAAACCACTGCCTGTGGGTATGGGTCCCGGCCTTCGCCGGGACGACACTGATTTTTTGGCTGGCTACCTCCGCCCCACCACCAGCGCATCCACGATCGTCACGCCCTGCCCTTCTGCGTGCACCAGCACCGGGTTGAGCTCGATCTCCGCGATCTCCGCCGCATGCCGCGCGGCGAGCACTGAGATGTCTGCGATCAGTTGCGCCACCGCCGCGACGTCGGCCTTGGCCGCCCCGCGGAACCCGTTCAGCAGCGGCGCGGCTTTCAGGCTCGCCAGCATGGCGCCGGCCTCTTCCGCGCTCACCGGCGCCGGACGATAGACGACGTCGCGGAACAGCTCCGTGGTGATGCCGCCGAGACCTACCATCACCATGGGACCAAACGTCCTGTCCGTCATCGTGCCGACGATGATCTCGACGCCCTTCTTCGCCATCGGACCGACCAGCACACCCTGGATCGTCGCCTCCGGCCGGTGCTTGCGCGCATTGTTGAGCAAGGCCTCGAACGCCAGGAACACCTCGCCCTTGGTCGTGATGTTGACGCGCACGCCGCCGACCTCGCTCTTGTGCGCGATATCCGGAGACTGGATCTTCATCACCAATGGGAAGCCAACACGGACGACTGCTTCGTCGAGCCCGCCTTTGTCCCTCACCAGCACCTCATCCGGCAGCACGATGCCAGCGGCGCGGAGCATCGCCTTGCTGTCGGCCTCGGACAGAGTTGGCGCTTTCAGATACGCCGAGAGATCGCGCGCCGGTGGCCGCGCCTGGTCCGCAGGCTTGGGCAGGCTGAACGTCGCGTAGTCGACCAGCTGCCGCATCGCGACGCCGACATAAGTGAGGCCCGACAGCACGACCACGCCGGATTTCGCAAGCTCGCGGCGCGCAAAGTCCGACGGCAGCGTGTAGGAATAGAACACCACCGGTTTGCGCTGCGCTTCAAGCGCCGGTTTCAGCTCGGATTCCTTGAACGGCATCCGCACCTCGCTCGACAGCGACAGCACGACCAGGATCGCGTCGACCTCGTCGGAGGCCGTGAGCAGGTCGACGCTCTTCTGAAGCCCGCCCGAGGTCACGCCTTGCGCGGTGACGTCGATCGGATTGCGCGCGCTGCCGTAGGACGGCATCAGCTTTTTGATCTCCGTCTGGATCGGCTCGGAGAGCTCAGGCACCTGCAAGCCGCGCAGCGCCACCGCATCCGCGCCCCAGATCCCGGCGCCGCCGGAAACGGTGACCACGGCGACGCGATCACCCTTCGGCAGCGGATTGCTGGCGAGCACGGCGGCGATCGTCAAGGCTTCGTCGAGATCGTTGGAAATGATGAAGCCGTACTTTGCGAATACCGCATCGTACGCCGCCGACCAGCCGGCCATGCTCGCGGTGTGCGAGGCGGCTGCGCGCTCACCGGCGCCGGAACGGCCGACCTTGGTGACGATGACGGGCTTGTTCAGCTCGGCCGCGCGCCGTGCCGCGGCGAGAAATTTGTCGACGTCGCGAATGCCTTCGATGAACAGCAGGATCACGCCGGTCGAGGCGTCCTGCACCAGATAGTCCAGGAACTCGCCGGCGCCGAGGTCGGATTCATTGCCTGCGCTGACCACATAGCTCACGGCGACACCGAGCGCCTTGGCGCGGTGATAATAGGCAAAGCCGATGCCGCCGCTCTGCGCGACGATGCCGATCCGCTTTGTCGTGGCAATCAGCGGCACCACGCCCGGCTTGACGTCCACGGCGGGGCTGAAGGTCGCCGCGACGCGCTGCACCTGGCTGAAAAAACCTTCGGCATTCGGGCCGGAAATCCGCATGCCCGTGCGCTTGGCCAGCGCCGCGATCGCGTCCTGCACCGCGGCACTGTCGCCGCCTTCCTCGGCAAAGCCGGAGGAAATGATGACGGCGTTCTTCACGCCGGCGACCGCGCATTGCTCGAGTGCGGGCAGCACCGCGCGCGCGGGAATGATGATGACGGCAAGATCGACCGGTGCGCCGATCTCGGCGACCGATTTGTAGCAGGCGAGCCCGTCGATCTTGGCATAGTTCGGGTTCACCGGATAGATTTTGCCGGGATAGTCGTTCTTGCGCAGCATCGACAACAGCCGCCCCGGGATCTTCTCGTGATCGCGCGAGGCCCCGATCAGCGCGATGCTCGCGGGCGCGAAGAAGCTGTCGAGCGGATGCGGCATGTGGGGCGTTCCCTTCTTCGTGGAGCCGTACACTCTCTCAATCCGTCATCCCCGCGCAACGGCGAAGCCGTTGCGCGGGGATGACGGATTGAGATCTACGAAGGCAAGAGTTCAAGCAGCAAGACGGAACGTCACCCCACCCAACAAGAACTCGCTGCCCGCGACCGCGTGGCCCTTTGCCCTCGCCGCATGCAGCACACTGGCCGCATCGGCGACCCGAAACTCAAGCGCGCTCATGATCTCGCTTGCGCCGTTGACGAAGCGAAAGGTGGCGTTAGGCAGCCTCAGCTCGGCATCGCTACTCGGCGCAACGCCGATGATCTTGCCCCAATGCTCCGCCAGCCCCATCGGATCCGGGCTCTGCATCTCCACGGCTGTCAGCGCCTGGGTCACATCCCTGCGGATGAATTTTTGCCAGTCCGGACCCGCCGGTGGATACGGCCCCAGAATGTCGTCGCTGCCGTCGGTATGGTTGAACTCGATGAAGGCGGCGCGGCAGTCGCGGGGATGGAGCTGCACGCCGTGATAGGGCGCGTGGTCGATGACGTTGGCGGTGCGCACGCCCATGGCGTTGGCATTCCGGCCGCGCTCGTCGGGATCGTTGCAGCAGAAGATCGCCATGTAGCCGCCGCGGCCGCCGGTCTTCTCGATGAAGCGGCCGGCCGTGGTGCCGCCCTTGAACGGCGCCACCACCTCCAGCAGAATCGTGTCGACCGGGAGCAGCGCGTTCTCCAGGCCGTATTTGGCGACATTGCCGTCGCGGTAGCAGACCGCGAGGCCCATGATCTCGGCGATGTCGGAGATCACGGGGGCGAGCCGCGGCGCGACCAGGCAGATCTGCCGCAGCCGCATATAGGGCGCCATCGTCATGCGCCCTGGAAGGTCGGCTTGCGCTTCTCGACGAAGGCCTTGGCGGCCTCCTTGTGGTCCTCGGTGTCGCCACAGCGGGTGTGATGGATCGCCTCGCCGTCGAAGCAGTCTTCCAGCGCCAGATGCTCGGCATTGTTGATGTTGCGCTTGATGAAGCCGAGCGCGATCGACGGGCCCTGCGCCAGCGACAGCGCGAGCTCGTGCGCGGCGGCGTCGATCTCGGCGTCCGGCACGACTTTTGTCACCATGCCGATCGCATGGGCCTCCTTCGCGGTGAGCACCGGCGAGGTCAGATAGAGCTCACGTGCCCGCGCGCTGCCGAGCAGCTGGGTGAGGAAATAGGTGCCGCCGTAATCGCCGGAGAAGCCGACCTTGGCGAAGGCGGTGGTGATCTTGCAGGATTCGGAGGCGACGCGCAGGTCGCAGGACAGCGCCATGGAAAGCCCGGCGCCGGCCGCGGCACCATCGAGCTGCGCCACCACGGGCTTCGGCATCTGGTGCAGGATGCGCGAGACCTCCATGCCGCGGCGCAGATTCGCAAGCTTGGTCTCGAACGGCAGCGGCGCGCGGCCCTCCGCCATCGACTTGACGTCGCCGCCGACGCAGAAGGAGCCGCCCGCGCCCTTGAACAGCACCGCGCGCACCTCCGGATCGTCGGCCGCGCGCCGTGCCGCCTCGACCAGCCCCCGCACCATGTCCGGGTTGAGCGCATTCTTGCGCTCCGGCCGGTTCATGGTGATGGTGAGCAGCCCGGCTTCGAGCTTTTGCAGGACCATGTCGTTGCTCATGGGACGTCTCCCTTGTTGTTGTTTGTTTTGTCGTTCCCGGGGCGCGACGTAGTCGCGAACCCGGAATCCATTTCTCAACAGTTACTGCGGCCCGATGGATCCCGGGCTCGCGACTTCGTCGCGCCCCGGGATGACGAGCCCATCCTGTCGTTCCGGGGCGATGCAAAGCATCGAACCATGGTGCGCAATTGCGCACCTGAGAACCTCGAGATCCCGGGTTCTCGCTTCGCGAGCCCCGGGATGACGCTTCGCGTCACTTCTTCACCAGCGGGCAACGCGACTGCTCCAGTGACTGGAACGCCTCGTTGCCGGGCACGGTGGCGAGCAGCTTGTAATCGTCCCAGCGGCCCTTGGACTCCGACGGCTTCTTCACCTCGAACAGGTACATGTCGTGGATCATGCGGCCGTCCTCGCGGATCTTGCCGTCCTTGGCGAAGAAGTCGTTGATCGGGGTCTCCTTCATCACCTTGATCACCGCGGCCGAGTCGGTCGTGCCGGCCGCCTTCACGGCTTTCAGATAATGCGTGACGGAGGAATAGACGCCCGCCTGCGCCGACGTCGGCGGCCGCTTCATGCGCTCGGTGAAGCGCTTCGAGAATGCGCGGGTGTCGTCGTTGAGGTCCCAGTAGAAGGCTTCGGCCAGCAGCAGGCCCTGCGCCGTCTCCAGCCCAATCGAGTCGATGTCGGTGACGAAAGCGAGCAGCGGCGAGATCTTCTGGCCGCCTTTCATGATGCCGAACTCGGCCGACTGCTTGATGGCGTTGACGGTGTCGCCGCCGGCGTTCGCCAGCCCGATCACCTTGGCCTTCGAGGCTTGGGCCTGAAGCAGGAATGACGAAAAATCCGACGTGTTGAGCGGATGGCGGACATTGCCCAGCACCTTGCCGCCGGTCTTCACGACCACATTGCTGGTGTCCTTCTCGAGATCCTGGCCGAAGGCGTAGTCGGCGGTGAGGAAGTACCAGGTGTCGAGGCCCGACTTCACGGCCGCAAGGCCGGTCACATTGGCCTGGCCGAACGTGTCGAACACGTAGTGCACGGTGTAGGGACCGCAGGCCTCGTTGGTGAGGCGGATCGAGCCGGGGCCGTTGAAGATGATGATCTTGTTGCGCGCCTTGGCGATCTCGCCGGCGGCGAGCGCAGTCGCGGAGGCCGCGACGTCATAGATCATCTCGACGCCCTGATTGTCGAGCATGTCACGGGCGATGTTGGCGGAGAGATCGGCCTTGTTGAGATGGTCGGCGGCCAGCACCTGGATCTTGCGTCCCAGCACCTCGCCGCCGAAATCCTCCACCGCCATCTTGGCCGCGGTCTCGCTGCCGGCGCCGGTGATGTCGGCGTACAGGCTCGACATGTCGAGGATGCCGCCGATCTTCAGTGGCGGCTTGTCCTGGGCCTGCACGGCACTTGCGCTCAGGGCGAACGACGCGGCAAAAATGCCCGACAAAATTCTCTTCATTGAAAAAGGCCTCCCTTATCGCGCCGTACTCTGATGGCGGCTTGGTTATTGCTCTTGGTTATAGCTCTTGGCTATCGCGATTGCCGCAATCATGCCGCATGCGCGAGAGCGCAGCAAGCGCGGGTGGCGTGCAGGTCGCGCGATCGTCACGCGTTTTCCGCAAAGCGGAATGGTGGGATGACGCAAGATGCTTCAACATTGCGAGCGCAGCGAAGCAATCCAGACTGTCACCGCGGCGGGATTCTGGATTGCTTCGCTGCGCTCGCAATGACGGAGTGTGAGGAAGCCTCTTCGCGACCCGCTACGCCTGGGTTAAAGCTAGAGCGTAACGCAACCTCTCCGGGCAACGTGACGCGATCCCTCACCTTCATAGTAGTCGCAGCGGCCCTCTTCATCGCAGCTCACGATGTCGCGCTCGCCACACCGTGCCAGTTCGAATCCCAGGGCGAGGGCCGCGTCGCGGCCATCGTCGATGCACGCGGCGTGCGCCTCGACGACGGCCGCGAAATCCGCCTCGCCGGCGTCGAGCCGACCGCAACGACGAAGCAGGCGCTGACGTCGCTTCTCGTCGGCCGCGACGTGACCCTGCGCGGCGCTGACGACACGCCCGACCGTTACGGCCGCCAGGGCGCGTTCATCTTCGTCGGCGAAAGCGACGCCTCCGTGCAGGCCATGTTGCTTGCCCAGGGCGAGGCGATCGTCTCCGCCGAAATCGCGGACAAGGATTGCGCGGCGGCCCTGATGTCGTCGGAAGCCGAGGCGAGGCGCCAAAAAAAGGGCAGCTGGGCTGACCCGTCGGCCATAAAAAACGCGGAAAGTCCGGACGATAWTTTGGCCGGGATCGGGCGCTTTTTGGTGGTCGAGGGCAAAGTCCTGTCGGTCCGGCAAGCTGGGGCAGTGACCTACCTCAACTTCGGACGGAACTGGACAYGCGGCTTTGCGGTGACTATTTCAAAGCGCACGTTGCCGGCGTTCGAGAACGCCGGATTTACCCTTAAGTCCTTGGAAAATCGTCGTATTCGAGTCCGGGGCTGGGTTGAGGGGACGACGGGGCCGCGTATCGATGTGCGTCTCTTGGGACAGGTTGAATTGCTGGGCGCAAACGAGCCTACTGGGGTAAGGCCTTAAAGGCCGGGCACGGGTTAAGCGACGTGAATGGGGTGCTAGAACAGCACAAAAAGGGCGAAGGACGCCGCCTTCGGGCTGCGCCGGCCGCGCTTTGCCTTTTGCTGGGCGGGCTTCTTGCTGGTTGCGGCGATATGGGCCGGTTCCAGACCACGGCAGCCCCGCCGACCGTCGCGCTCCCAAAACCCAAGCCGGCCGTCGCGCAGACCCCGGCGACCGAAAAGGAGCACGAGCGCATCCTGGCGAGCTATGGCGGGACTTATGACGACCCCAGGCTCGAATCGCTCGTCACCAAAACCGTCGATCGGCTGGTCGCCGCCTCCGACCGCCCCGACCAGGGCTACAGGGTCACCATCCTCAATTCCGGCGCGGTGAACGCCTTCGCGCTGCCGAACGGCCAGCTCTACGTCACGCGCGGGCTTCTTGCGCTTGCGAGCGATACCTCGGAATTGTCCTCCGTGCTCAGCCACGAGATGGCGCATGTGCTGTCCAAGCACGCCGCGATGCGCGAGGACCAGGCGCGCCAGGCCGCGATCGTCACCCGCGTCGTCACCGACATGAGCAACGACCCCGACCTCACCGCGCTCGCGCTCGCCAAGACCAAGCTCACCATGGCGAGCTTTTCGCGCAACCAGGAGTTCGAGGCCGATGGCATCGGCGTCGGCATTTCCGCCAAGGCACATTTCGACCCTTATGGTGCTGCACGGTTCCTTTCGGCGATGGAGCGCAATGCCGAACTGAAGGTCGGCAAGACCTCGCTCGATCCGCGCGCGCAGGACTTCACCTCGTCGCATCCGGCGACCCCGGAGCGCGTCCAGAATGCGCAGACCATCGCGCGGCAGTACGCCGCGCCGGAAGGCGCCGAACGCGATCGCGAGACCTACCTCGCCGCGATCGACAATCTCGTCTATGGCGAAGACCCCAGCGAAGGTTTTGTGCGCGGCCGGCGCTTCCTGCATCCGAAGCTCGGCTTCACCTTCCAGGCGCCGGACAATTTCACGCTCGACAACACGGCGCAGGCCGTGATCGGCGTGCGCGACGGCGGCTCGCAGGCGATGCGCTTCGACGTCGTCCGCGTGCCGTCCGAACAGTCGCTCGGCGATTACCTCAATTCAGGCTGGATGGAAGGCGTCGAGAAGGCCTCCACCGAAGATATCACCATCAACGGCTTTCCGGCTGCGTCCGCCACCGCCAAGGGCGATCAGTGGCAGTTCAAGGTCTATGCGTTGCGCTTCGGCAGCGACGTCTATCGCTTCATCTTCGCTGCGCGGCAGAAGTCGACCGAGAGCGAGCGCAATGCGCGCGAGACCGTCAATTCATTCCGCCGCCTGACGCTCGACGAAATCCAGGCCGCCCGTCCGCTGCGCATCAAGGTCATCACCGTGCAGCCCGGCGACACCGTGGAATCGCTCTCCCACCGGATGGCCGGCGTCGATCACCCCGCCGAGCGTTTCCGCGTGCTGAACGGCCTCGATCGCACCGCGCAGGTGAAGGTGCGGGATCGCGTGAAGGTCGTCGCGGATTGAGGCGCGCTGGCTCCGCAAGCTCCGCCGTCGTCCCGGACAAGCGTAAGCGCAGATCCGGGACCCATAACCACAGGATACCGGAATGGGCACGCTGGTAGCTCCAGCGTGCTTCAACAATGAACAGGCGGGGTAATGGGTCCTGGCTTTCGCCAGGACGACATGCGCGTGAGCTTAACCGCCCGCGTCCATGTCGCCCGCCTCGCGCTGGCCGCTGAGCCAGAGCGCCAGCAGGGTCCAGAACGCGCCGGAGAGCAGATAGGCGCCCGAGGCGATGACGCCCAGATTGGTCGCGAGCAACAGAGCTGCGAGCGGGGCAAAGCCGGCGCCGAACAGCCAGGCCATGTCCGAGGTCAGCGCCGAGGCCGTGTAGCGGTACATCTGCTTGAAGTTCGAGGCGATCGCGCCCGAGGATTGGCCGAAGGAGAGGCCGAGCAGGATGAAGCCGATCACCATGTAGATGGTCTCACCGAACGCGCCGGCGTCGAGCAGTTGCGGAGCAAAACCGCTATAGACCGCGATCGCGATCGCCGAGCCCATCAGCAGCGATTTGCGGCCGACGCGGTCGGCGATGATCCCGGAGGCCACGATCGCGGCGACGCCGAACACGGCGGCGACGATCTCGATGATCAGGAAGCGCACCGGGCTTTCGCGGGTGAACAGGAACACCCAGGACAACGGAAACACCGTGACCATGTGGAACAGCGCGAAGCTTGCCAGCGGCGCGAACGCGCCGAGCATGATGTTGTGGCCTTCGCGGGCGACAGTGTCGGAGATGCGCGATGGCTGCAATTCGCGGGTCTCGAACAGCGACGCGTATTCCTCCGTCGTCACCATGCGCAGGCGGGCGAACAGCGCCACGACGTTGATGGCGAAGGCGACGAAGAACGGATAGCGCCAGCCCCAGTCGAAGAAGTCGTCGGCCGACAGATTGCCGGCGAAATAGGCGAACAGCGCGCTCGCCACGATCAGCCCAAGCGGGGCGCCGAGCTGCGGCACCATCGCGTACCAGCCGCGCTTCGAGGGCGGCGCGTTCAGCGCCAGCAGTGAGGCCATCCCGTCCCAGGCGCCGCCCCAGGCCAGACCCTGCGCGATGCGCGCCAGCGCCAGCAGCCAGATCGCAGAGGCGCCGATGTCGTGATAGCCGGGCAGGAACGCGATCGCGACAGTGGCGGTGCCGAGCAGGAACAGCGCGGCGACCAGCTTGGCCGTCTTGCCGTATTCCCGGTCGACCGTCATGAAGATGACGGTGCCGAGCGGGCGCGCCATGAAGGCCAGCGCGAAAATCGTGAAGGAATAAAGGGTGCCGGTCAGTTCGCTCGCAAACGGGAACACCAGGCGCGGAAACACGATCACCGAAGCGATGGCGTAGACGAAGAAGTCGAAGAATTCCGAGGTGCGGCCGATGATGACGCCGATGGCGATCTCGCCGGGACTGGCCTGGTCGTGGCCATGCTCGCCCGAGTGGAGGTCTGCCATTGCGGGGGTCTGTGCCGTCGCCATTCGTGCGCCCTTAACGTCCTGAAAACCAAAGCCGACCACCCGGCGGGCGCCGGGCAATCTGGTTCTCTCTGGCGCAACATTCCGCACTGCAACATTGGACAAATTGTCCAATGTCCGGATTGCTGCGCCGCAGCTACCCGTTGGCCCCGCAAAGGAAACTCATTCTCATAAGGCTCAGCCCGTGTCTCGTCTCAAGATCCTGGCGCTACTACCTTTGGCCGTAGCGCTCAGTGGCTGCAACTACGTCGTGCTGGCGCCAGCCGGCGACATCGCCGCCCAACAGCGCGACCTCGTCATCATCTCCACCGTCCTGATGCTCCTGATCGTCGTCCCCGTGATGGCGCTGACGGTGCTGTTCGCCTGGCGCTACCGCCAGTCCAACACCGCCGCGCGCTACGAGCCGGACTGGGACCACTCGACCAAGCTCGAGCTGGTGATCTGGTCGGCGCCGCTGCTGATCATCGTTTGCCTGGGCGCGCTGACCTGGATGGGCACGCATCTGCTCGATCCCTATCGCACGCTCGGCCGCATCAACGCGGAGCGCGCCGTCGACCAGTCCAGGGCGCCGCTCGAGGTTGATGTCGTCGCGCTCGACTGGAAGTGGCTCTTCATCTATCCGGACTACGGCATCGCCACCGTCAACGAGCTCGCAGCGCCGGTCGATCGTCCGATCAAATTCCGCATCACCGCGTCCTCGGTGATGAACTCGTTCTACATCCCCGCGCTGGCCGGCCAGATCTACGCCATGCCGGGCATGGAGACCAAGCTCCACGCCGTCGTGAACCATTCCGGCACCTACAAGGGCTTCTCGGCGAACTACAGCGGTGCCGGCTTCTCCGGCATGCACTTCGCCTTCCATGCTCTCGACGACAAGGGGTTTGACGGCTGGGTCGCCGGCGCCAAATCGGCCGGCGGCTCGCTCGGCCGCGGCGAATATCTCCAGCTCGAGAAGCCGAGCCAGAACGAGCCGGTGCGGCGCTACGGCAGCATCGACACCGATCTCTATCGCCTGATCCTCAACATGTGCGTCGAGACCGGCAAGATGTGCCAGAGCGAGATGATGGCCATCGATGCCAAGGGCGGCAACGGCCATGAGGGCCTGAACAACACCCTGCCGCTGGCCTACGACAAGTACGCCCGCCGCGGCACGGCGCTTGGGCCGGAGCCGACCTTCGTCGCCGGCACCTGCACGCCCGAGGCGCCGCAGGGCCAGACCACGGCCGCGATCAAGGCGCCGCTCGACACCGCGCCGCTGCTCGGCGCCGGGCTGAAGCGGCCGACCTTCACGCCGCTCAAGTCTTCGTCCTTCTTCCTCGGACAACGTCCGAAGTCAGACTCCTAAAGAGAGCTCGCATGTCTCCTGATTTTCTCAAGCTCATCTTCGGCCGGCTCACCATCGAATCGCTGCCGCTGCACGAGCCGATCGTCGTCGGCACCTTCGCGGTGGTGGCGACCGGCGGCCTCGTCCTGCTCGCCGGGCTCACCTATTTCCGCCTCTGGGGCTATCTCTGGAGCGAGTGGTTCACCAGCGTCGACCACAAGCGCATCGGCATCATGTACATGATCCTCGGCATCGTGATGCTGCTGCGCGGCTTCGCCGACGCGCTGATGATGCGGTTGCAGCAGGCGCTCGCCTTTGGCGGCTCCGAAGGCTATCTCAACGCCCATCACTACGACCAGGTCTTCACCGCCCACGGCGTCATCATGATCTTCTTCGTGGCGATGCCGCTGGTCACCGGCCTGATGAACTTCGTCGTGCCGCTCCAGATCGGCGCGCGCGACGTGTCGTTCCCGTTCCTGAACAATTTCAGCTTCTGGATGACGGTGGGCGGCGCGGTGCTGGTGATGGCCTCGCTGTTCATCGGTGAATTCGCCCGTACCGGCTGGCTCGCTTATCCGCCGCTGTCGAACATCGGCTACAGTCCCGACGTCGGCGTCGACTATTACATATGGGGTCTCCAGGTCGCGGGCGTCGGAACGACACTGTCCGGCATCAACCTGATCTGCACCATCGTCAAGCTGCGGGCGCCGGGCATGACCATGATGCGGATGCCGGTCTTCACCTGGACCTCGCTCTGCACCAACGTGCTGATCGTCGCCTCCTTCCCGGTGCTGACCGTGGTGCTCGCGCTGCTCTCGCTCGACCGCTATGTCGGCACCAATTTCTTCACGAACGATTTCGGCGGCAGCCCGATGATGTACGTGAACCTGATCTGGATCTGGGGCCATCCCGAGGTCTACATCCTGGTTCTCCCCGCCTTCGGCATCTTCTCGGAAGTGACCTCGACCTTCTCCGGCAAGCGGCTGTTCGGCTACACCTCGATGGTCTACGCCACGGTGGTCATCACCATCCTGTCGTACCTGGTCTGGCTGCACCACTTCTTCACGATGGGATCGGGCGCCAGCGTCAATTCCTTCTTCGGCATCACCACGATGATCATCTCGATCCCGACGGGCGCGAAGATGTTCAACTGGCTGTTCACGATGTATCGCGGCCGCATCCGCTTCGAGCTGCCGATGATGTGGACGATCGCGTTCATGCTGACCTTCGTGCTCGGCGGCATGACCGGCGTGTTGCTCGCGGTGCCGCCGGCCGACTTCGTCCTGCACAACAGCCTGTTCCTGATCGCGCACTTCCACAACGTGATCATCGGCGGCGTCGTGTTCGGCGCGTTTGCCGGCATCGGCTACTGGTTCCCGAAGGCGTTCGGCTTCAAGCTCGATCCGTTCTGGGGCAAGCTGTCGTTCTGGTTCTGGGTCACCGGCTTCTAYSTCGCCTTCATGCCGCTCTAYGTGCTSGGCYTGATGGGCRTGACCCGGCGGCTTCGCGTGTTCGACGATCCGAGCCTTCAGATCTGGTTCATCATCGCCGGCATCGGCGCGTTCCTGGTCTTCCTCGGCATCCTCAGCATGCTGATGCAGTTCGCCGTCAGCTTCCTCAAGCGCGAGCAGCTCAAGGACGTCACCGGCGATCCCTGGGATGCGCGCACGCTGGAATGGGCGACGTCCTCACCGCCGCCGGCCTACAACTTCGCCTTCACCCCCGTCGTTCACGACAATGACGCGTGGTGGGACATGAAGAAGCGCGGCTACGTCCGTCCGCTGACCGGCTTCAAGCCGATCCACATGCCGAGCAACACCGGCACGGGCATCATCCTCGCCGGCTTTGCCACCGCGATGGGATTCGGCCTGATCTGGTACATGTGGTGGCTGGCGGCCGCGAGCTTCATCGCGATGCTCGCCGTCGCGATCGGTCACACCTTCAACTATCACCGCGACTTCGACATTCCGGCCGACGACGTCATCCGGGCCGAGGACGCACGCACCAAACTGCTCGCCGGAGCCAAGTAAATGACGGTCGCTGTCAATCCTGCCCAAACGGGCGAGCCGCTGTTCTACCTCGCCGACGAGCACCCGCACCCGGAAGGGTACAGCACCTCGCTCGGCTTCTGGATCTATCTGATGAGCGACTGCCTCATCTTTGCGATCCTGTTTGCGACCTTCGGCGTGCTCGGCGGCAACTACGCCGCCGGTCCGGCGCCGAAGGACCTGTTCGACCTGTCGCTGGTCGCGGTCAACACCTCGATGCTGCTGCTGTCGTCGATCACCTACGGCTTTGCCATGCTGACGATGCAGCAGAACAAGATCGCCCAGACCCAGATGTGGCTGGCCATCACCGGCCTGTTCGGCCTCGCCTTCATCGGCATCGAGCTCACCGAGTTCGCCCACATGATCCATGAGGGTGCGACGCCGCAGCGCAGCGCCTTCCTGTCCGCCTTCTTCACGCTGGTCGGCACCCACGGCCTGCACGTCTCCTGCGGCCTGATCTGGCTGGTGACCTTGATGGTGCAGGTCTGGAAGTTCGGCCTGATCGAGGCCAACCGCCGCCGCCTGATGTGCCTGTCGATGTTCTGGCACTTCCTCGACGTGGTCTGGATCGGCGTCTTCACCTTCGTCTATCTCCTGGGAGTTCTGCGATGAACACCGACACCCACGCCGCCCACGCCGACCATCACCACGACGACGGCCACGCCCACGGTTCGCTCTCGACCTATGTGCTCGGCTTCGTGCTCTCGGTCGTCCTCACCGCCATCCCGTTCTGGCTGGTGATGAGCGGCGCGCTGCCCAGCAAGCAGATCACCGCGCTCGTGATCATGGCCTTCGCGGTCGTGCAGATCGTCGTGCACATGATCTACTTCCTGCACATGAACACCAAGTCCGAGAACGGCTGGAGCATGATGGCGCTGATCTTCACCATCGTCATGGTGGTGATCGCGCTGTCCGGTTCGCTGTGGGTGATGAACCACCTCAACAGCAACATGATGCCGATCCACCAGATGACCGGGATGAAGTGAGCGAGACCGGGACCATGACAGCAAGCAAGGGCGCGCGCCGCAAGCCTGCGCGCCCTTCCTTGTGGCTCATCGTCCTCTCGCTCACGGCCATCGCGCTTCTGATCGCTCTCGGCGTCTGGCAGGTCGAACGCCGCGCCTGGAAGCTGGCGCTGATCGACCGCGTCGAGCAGCGCGTCCATGCCGCCGCACGGCCGGTCCCCTCGCCGGCATCGTGGCCGGCGGTCACCGCCGCAAATGACGAATACAGGCACGTCGCCGTCGCCGGCCGCTTCCTGCATGACCGCGAGACGCTGGTTCAGGCCGTCACCGAGGAAGGCCCCGGCTATTGGGTGCTGACGCCGCTTCGGCGCGACGACGGCACGCTGGTCCTGGTCAACCGCGGCTTCGTGCCGTCCGAGCGGCGCGACGCATCGACGCGCCACGACGGCAATCCGCAAGGCCCGGTCGAGATCACCGGCCTGTTGCGGATGACGGAGCCGAAAGGCGGATTCCTCAGGACCAATGTCCCCCAGCACAACCGCTGGTACTCGCGGGATGTCGCCGCGATTGCCGCGGCACGCGGCCTCGACCACGTCGCGCCCTTCTTCATCGATGCCGACGCCGGATCACAATCCGGCAGCGGGCCAATCGGCGGATTGACCGTGATCCGCTTTCCCAATAACCACCTGATCTATGCGCTGACGTGGTTTGCCCTGGCTTTCATGCTGGCCGGTAAACTTTTCGTCACATTCGGCGGCGGGCTGTTCCGCCGCAGGCGCTTCGTCCACGAACCGGCCGGCGATGCTGCCGCGCGCAGGACGGGATCAGATGCTGGAACGATCGTCGAGCCGACCTGACGACGGGAAGACGCTTCCCCACACGCTTGCCCATCGTGGCGAGCTGGCCGTCACGCTGCAATCGCAGGCGGATGCGCGCAGCGAGCTGATCGGCGCTGCGCCGACCGACGACGAAACCAACCGCAAGAACATGGCGCTGCTGATCCAACTGCGCTGGACTGCGGTGGTCGGTCAGATCGTGACCATCGGTGGCGTGCATTTCTGGCTCGGCATTCCGCTGCCGCTGGCGCGCATGGGCGCGGTGATCGGCGCGCTGGTGCTGCTCAATGTCTCGAGCCTGGTCTGGGTGCGCCATCGCGCCGCGATCACCAACAATGAGCTGCTGGTCGCGCTGATGCTCGACGTCGCCGCGCTGACCGCGCAGCTCTACCTCAGCGGCGGCGCCACCAACCCCTTCACCTCGCTGTTCCTGCTCCAGGTGACGCTGGGGGCCGTGCTGCTCAATGCCCGTTCGACCTGGTCGTTGGTCGCCCTGACCTGCGCGAGTTTTGTCTGGCTGACGATCGCGTACCGGCCGCTCGACCTGCCGCCGAATCCATTGGGCGAAAGCTACACCCTCACCGTCGCCGGCATGCTCCTGGGCTTCGTTCTCAACGCGGTGTTGCTGGTCGTGTTCGTCACCCGCATCAATCGAAACCTGCGCGAGCGCGATGCGCATCTGGCGGCGCTGCGCCAGCATGCGGCCGAGCAGGATCACATCGTCCGCATGGGCCTGCTGGCGTCCGGCGCGGCGCATGAGCTCGGCACCCCGCTCGCCTCGCTCTCGGTCATCCTCGGCGACTGGCGCCGCATGCCGGACCTCGCCGCCGATCAGGAGCTCGCCGAGGATCTCGCGGAGATGGAGACCTCGCTGCAGCGCTGCAAATCGATCGTCACGGGCATCCTGGTGTCGGCGGGAGAAGCGCGCGGCGAAGGATCCTCGCCGACCACGGTCACGGCCTTCGTCACCGCGCTGGTCGAGGAGTGGCGCGATGCGCGCTCGGCGCGCACGCTCTATTTCGTCAACACCTTCGGCGAGGACGTCGCGATCGTCTCGGACGTCGCGCTGAAGCAGGTGATCTTCAACGTGCTCGACAATGCCTACGAGGTTTCGCGCGAGTGGGTCGAGCTTCTGGCCGAGCGCGAGGGCGACAATCTCGTGCTGTCGATCAGCGACCGCGGCCCGGGCTTTGCGCCGGAGATGCTGGCGCAGCTCGGAAAGCCCTATCATTCGAGCAAGGGCCGCGCCGGCGGCGGGCTCGGCCTGTTCCTGGTGGTGAACGTGGTGCGCAAGTTAGGGGGCAGCGTGACCGCCGAGAACCACAGGAAGCGCGGCGCCACCGTCCGCCTGACGCTGCCGCTCGCAACGCTCGCGATCGGAGGCAGCTTTGACGCCTGACCGCTCGCTCATCGTCGTCGAGGACGATGCCGGATTCGCGCGCACGCTGAAGCGCTCGTTCGAGCGCCGCGGCTATGAGGTGGTGCTGGCCGGCTCGATCGAGGACGTCCGCAAGGTGCTGGAGGAGCGCTCCTTCGGCTATGCCGTGGTCGATCTCAAGCTCGGCGGCGCCTCGGGCCTTGCCTGCGTCGAGCTGCTGCACACCCACGACGAGGAGATGCTGATCGTGGTGCTGACCGGCTTTGCCAGCATCTCGACCGCGGTCGAGGCCATCAAGCTCGGCGCCTGCCACTATCTGGCAAAGCCCTCCAACACCGACGACATCGAGGCTGCCTTCAACAAGGCCGAGGGCAATGCCGAGGTCGCGCTCGATGTGCGGCCGACATCGATCAAGACGCTGGAATGGGAGCGCATCCACCAGACCCTGATCGAGACGGATTTCAACATCTCGGAAGCGGCGCGCCGGCTCGGAATGCACCGGCGGACCTTGGCGAGGAAGCTGGAAAAGCGGCCGGTGAAATAAACCTAGGCTCTCTCCCCTCGTCGTCCCGGCGAAGGCCGGGACCCATAACCACAGGATTTGGTTTGGCGAAGACTCGTGGTCGCCAGCCCCGCGCTACAACTTCTCCCTGGGGTAATGGGTCCCGGCCTTCGCCGGGACGACACTGCATTTGTTGACCCACCGTCGCGACGTGGCGGACATGGAACGCGAGACGGCACACGCAAAAACAAAAAKCCCGGCCATTCGGCCGGGCTTTTGATCTGTTGCGATGAACGCGAGAGGCGCTTACGCGGCCTCGTCGGCGACCGTGGTGTCGTCGCCATCGGTATCGTCGGCCTCACCCTCGGCATCCGCTTCGCCTTCGGCGGCTTCGGACTTGGCGCCGGTGCGGCGGGGGCTCTTGGCGAGCTGGGCCTCGATCTCCTTGACCGCTTCGGTCTCGGTCGAGTGCTGCACCACCGCGATCTCGCGGGACAGGCGATCGAGCGCCGCTTCATAGAGCTGGCGTTCGCTGTAGGACTGCTCGGGCTGCGACTCGGAGCGGTAGAGATCGCGCACGACTTCCGCGATCGCGACGATGTCGCCCGAATTGATCTTCGCTTCGTATTCCTGGGCGCGGCGCGACCACATGGTGCGCTTGACGCGGGCGCGGCCCTTGAGCGTCTCGAGCGCCTTCTTCACCAGCGCCGGCTCGGAGAGCTTGCGCATGCCGACATTGGCGACCTTCGCGGTCGGCACGCGCAGCGTCATCTTGTCCTTGATGAAGTTGATGACGAACAGCTCGAGCTTGGCACCGGCGATCTCCTGCTCCTCGATGGCCAGGATCTGGCCGACGCCGTGAGCGGGATAGACGACGAATTCGTTGGCCTTGAAGCCCTGGCGCTGGGTCACGACCTTCTTTTCCTCGACCTTCGGCGCGGGCGCAGCCGCCTTCACGGCCGGCTTGGCAGCGACGGGGGCCTTGGTGGGGGCAGCGGCAACGGGCGCCTTCGGAGCAACGGGCTTGGCAGCGGGAGCCTTGGCAGCAGCAGGCTTGGAAACGGTCGCTTTCGCGGCAGTTTTGGCAGTCTTGTTAGGCATTGCGCTTCTTTTGTTCTTGGAGGACTTTGCAGCCGGAGCCTTCGTGGCGGCACGGCCCTTGGATGCGCTACGGCTGGCCGTGGCGACTTTCTTGGCCTCCTTATGGGAAGCCCTCGCAGAAGTACTCTTTTTACGCGTTTTCTGTGACACAGCCTGCGCGCGGAAACTGCCACGCCCCTGTTCGACATTTGGTTTCACGGGAACCCAGAGGGGCCAACGGGGCTGACGGGGTTCAGCTTAATGTGCCCAATATAGCACATTTCCCGCAAAAATCAATGATTTAGGGGTCGTGAGGGCTGGTTTTCGGCGCGTTTGAAGCTAATAGGGTTAAGTTTGGGCCCAAATTAGTCCCCGGAACCGGGGTTCGGGGAGAAATACTTCTCGAACTTGCCCTCCATACCGTCGAATTCCTTCGCGTCGGCGGGTGATTCTTTCTTCTGGGTGATGTTCGGCCAGCTCTTGGCGTAGTCGGCATTGACCGACAGCCACTTTTCCAGGCCCGGTTCCGTGTCCGGCTTGATGGCATCGGCGGGGCATTCCGGCTCGCACACGCCGCAGTCGATGCATTCGTCAGGATGGATGACGAGCATGTTCTCGCCCTCGTAGAAACAGTCGACCGGGCAGACCTCGACGCAGTCGGTGTACTTGCACTTGATGCAGGCTTCAGTGACGACGTAAGTCATCCAACGCTCCGAAAAGCTCTTTTAAAAGTCGCGGCTTGCGTAGCGCGGATGGCCCGGCGCTGCAAGATCAGGAACGACCGATCATGACGGCTTTCCGCGCGTGATCGACCAAGAAATGAATACGAAGCGCAATTAATTGCGCTTTGCGTCAGTGAGCTCCTCGTAGAGCACGCGCGCAGAAGCAGCATCGCCACGGCGCTCGTTGAAGGCGGCGACTTTCAAGACGCGCACGGTGCGATCGAGCGCGATCGTCAGCACGTCGCCGATCTTGATCGCGTGCCCCGGCGATGTCTCGCGCCCGCCGTTGACGCGAACATGGCCGGACTCGACGAGCTCAGCCGCGGAGGTGCGCGCCTTCACCACCCGCGCATGCCACAGCCATTTGTCGAGGCGCTGGCGCTCGGTCGTGGGCGTTATTCCTCTTCACGCGTCTTCTTCACGCGAACCGCTCCGCACTTCGCTTGAAACGCTATTCCTTGCGCCCCGCGAGCTGCTCCTTCAGCGCAGCGAGCTTGGCAAACGGCGAATTCGGATCGATCGGGCGATCGCGCTCGCGCGGGTTGGCGCTGGAGGCGTAGGGACGCAGCGACGGCCCGCCCTGGCGGTCGCGGCCCTTGTCGCGGTCGCGGCCACGATTGTCGCGGCCCTTGTCGCGATCGCCACCGAACTTGCCCTTGTTGCGATCGCGATCCTTGTCGCGATCCTTGCCCTGATCCCGACCCTGGAAGCTGCGGTTCTTGTCGTCACGCCCCTCCTGGCGCGGCGCGCCTTCGGCGCCACCCTCGCGGGGCTTGCGGAAATCCTTGCCGCCATCCCTGCCAGCGTCCCTGCGATGACCACCGCCGTGGCGATGCCGCTGCTCGCGCTTCTCGCCGTCGGCGGCCTGCGCCGCTTCGCCTTCCGCGGGCGCAGCACTGGCCTGCGCGCCGTCCTGGGCGCGCGGCTGATTGTGGTGACGCTGATGGCGATGGCGCTCGTGGCGCGGCTTGCGATCCTCGTGACGGCCGCCGGGACGCCAGACCTCGACCAGCTCGGGCTCGGCGGGCGTGGCTGCCGCCTCCACGGGCGCGGCTGCATCGGCCGATGCAGCGGCTTCCGTTGCGGCGGCCTCAGCGGGAGCGGCCTCGAGATCAGCCGTTTCGGCAGGTGCTGCGGTCGCTTCGGCCGGCGGCGCGATGCCGGGGGCATCTTCCGGCGTGACCGGGGCTTCGCTCGATGCTTCGAGCGCGGGCTCCTCATGGGCGGGCTCGTCGTGCTGCTCCATGCCGGGGGCGTCTTCGACGGTGACCGGCTCGGCGGCGGCTTCGATCGCGCTGTCCACGGGTGCCGCGGCGTCCTCGACCGGCGTCTCGGCGCTAGCCGCTTCGGTCGCAGCAGCTTCCGTCACAGCCTCGGCACCGGCCTCAACAGCCGGCGTCTCCGCGGCGGGCGCCGCGGGCTTCGGCGGCAGCGGCGCGCGCTTCTCCATGCGATAGCCGAGCGCGCGCAGCACCGAGGCGAAATCTTCACCGGCCGAGCCCGTGAGCGAGGTCATCGCCTGCGTCACCACGAAGCTGCGGCCGTCGAACGCGCCGGCGGGCTTGTCGCCCGGCGAATTCTCGCGCCAGGCCAGCGCCGGGCGGATCAGATCGGCGAGACGCTCCAGAATGTCGACGCGCACGGCGCGCTCGCCGGCCTGCTTGTAGCCGAGCACGCGATAGGCATCGCGCGGCAGTTGCTTGTCGACCGGGAACGAGGTGCGGCCCGAGCTTGCCAAATGCTGCGCGCCGGACAGCGACGAGAGATCGACATTGTCCTGCTTCAGCGCCCACAGCAGTGCGGCGAGCGCGCGCGCGGCGGGCTTCAGGAGGCCGGGGAAATAGATGTGATAAGCGCCGAAGCGGACGCCGTATTTGCGCAGCGTCGCGCGCGAGGGCTGGTCGAGATCCTTCAGCTCATTGGCGATCTTCGGCCGCTCCAGCACGCCGAGCGCCTCGACCAGCTGATATGCGATGCCGCGGGCAATGCCGGTGACGTCAGCCGCCTTCGACAGCTCGAACATCGGCCCGAGCAGCTTCTCGATATGCGTCTTGAGCCAGAGATCGAGCCGGGCCTGCACCTTGTCACGAGGAGCCCCGGTCAGGCGCTCGTCGGAGATGATGCGGATGCGCGGATGCAGCGCCTCCTCGGCGGCCGTCAGCCGCGCCACGGCGTCGCCGGTCCAGCGGATGGTGCCGTCGGACGTCAGCAGGAACTGCTCGTCGGGCGCGCCGCCCAGTTTCTCGGCACGCGCATTGATCTCGCCCGCGAGCACCGCTTGTGCGGCAGCCTGCAAGGCTTTCGCATCGGAGCCGGCTTCCGCCGCATCCGGTGCAAAGGTGAAGCCATCGAGACGGCCGATGACATGGCCTTCGACGATGACTTCGCCGGTCTTGCCGATTTCCGTATTCAAGCTCGTGTTCTCCCGCAGGCGGCGCATCAATACACTGGTCCGGCGATCAACGAAACGCTCAGTCAAGCGTTCATGGAGCGCATCCGATAATTTATTTTCGACCTCCCGCGCGATTCCCTGCCAATGTTCGGGGTCCGCGAGCCAGTCCGGCCGGTTGGCGACGAAGGTCCAGGTGCGGATCTGCGCGATCCGGCCCGACAGCGTGTCGATGTCGCCGTCGATGCGGTCGGCCTGGTCGATCTGGGCCGCGAACCAGGCATCGGGAATGCGGCCTTTCTGCATCAAAAAGCCGTACAGCGTCGTCACGAGCTCGGCGTGGGCCGCCGGCGACAGCTTTCGGTAATCCGGGACCTGGCAGGCCTCCCACAGCCGTTCCACCGCGGCCTTGCCATGTGCGGTATCGCGCACATCGGCATCGCGGGCGGCGTGGTCGAGCACGCGCATGTCCTCGGCGATCGGCGCGCGCGTCAGCGCCTCATGGCCGGGGGCGAGGTTCAGCGACACCTGGAGCGCGCCGAGGGAGGAGAAATCCAGCTTCGAATTGCGCCATTGCAGCATCTTCACGCTGTCGAAGGTGTGGTTCTGGAGCGCGTTGACGAGCTCGGGCTCGAACGGTGCGCAGCGGCCTGTCGTCCCGAACGTTCCGTTCCGCGTGGCGCGGCCGGCGCGGCCGGCGATCTGGGCGAATTCGGACGGTGTCAGGCGGCGGAACTGGTAGCCGTCGAACTTGCGGTCGGAGGCAAACGCGACGTGATCGACGTCGAGATTGAGGCCCATGCCGACCGCATCGGTGGCGACGAGATAATCGACGTCGCCGTTCTGGAACATCGACACTTGCGCATTTCTGGTGCGCGGCGACAGCGAGCCGAGCACCACGGCGGCGCCGCCGTGCTGGCGGCGGATCAGCTCGGCGATGGCGTAGACCTCGTCGGCGGAGAACGCGACGATCGCGGTGCGGCGCGGCTGGCGCGTGATCTTGCGGTCGCCGGCGAATTCGAGGCTCGACAGCCGCGGCCGCGTGATCATGGAGACGCCGGGCAACAGCCGCTCGATAATGGGGCGCATCGTCGCGGCGCCGAGCAGCAGCGTCTCGTCGCGGCCGCGGCGGTTGAGGATGCGGTCGGTGAAGACGTGGCCGCGTTCGAGATCGGAGGCGATCTGGACCTCGTCGACGGCGAGGAAGGAGACGTCGAGGTCGCGCGGCATCGCCTCGACCGTAGAGACCCAATAGCGCGGGTTCTTCGGCTTGATCTTCTCCTCGCCGGTGATCAGCGCGACGGACTCGGGGCCGGCGCGATCGGCGATCTTGTTATAGACCTCGCGCGCGAGCAGCCGCAGCGGCAGGCCGATCACGCCGGAGGAATGCGCGAGCATCCGCTCGATGGCGAGATGGGTCTTGCCGGTGTTGGTCGGCCCGAGCACTGCGGTGACGCCGGCGCCTGGCAGCCGCTCGGAAGCGAAGGGGGAAGAGGAAAAGGCCATGTCCAGGGATTAGGTAGTGGCGATTGGGGCGAATGTCAGTGCTGTTTGGGGCGGGTCAGCGGTAGGACCCGTCGGCCATGTCTCCGAACGCTGCGTCGAAGCCACGTTTTCCGCTGTCATGCCCCGGCTTGACCGGGGCATCGAGTACGCCGCGGCCTGTCCGCTCAACCACAGCCGCCTCGGCGTACTGGTTCGCCCGGTCAAGCCGGGCGATGACACCGGTGGTGGTGTGGGAGCGGTTTCCAAAAATCCCGCGCAACTGTCTCACTTTGCGACGCTTTTCCCGTTGGCCTTAAGCTTCGGAACGACTCTAGAACGAATCGCGGCCGAATCGCTGACTCGCCCCTGAGTCCTGTTCCGTTCACGCAACATGTCGCGGGACCCTGTGTTTCATCGCACTAGATGGAGTTTTGGGTTGCCGCACAAGCGCCGATTTGATGACAGGTTCCTTAAAATTGGGGACGGCGCGGAGTCGAATCAGAATCGGGGAGGAGTCAAATGGATTCACGGGCCGGCTGACCCCTCCAGAGCAAAATCGCGAAAACAACCCCATGCACAGTAGAAGCGGCTGGGCGGATGAATCGTGGGGTGGCGGCGGGTAAGGTGTTGGCGCGGTGTGGTAAAACTCTCTCGAAACGACGGGGGTTCGTAGCCCGTATGGAGCGGAGCGGAATACGGGGAGCCGAAGCAAAGAATCCCGGATTGCGCTGCGCTCCATCCGGGCTACGGCAGCTCCGCCTACTGCGTCTTGGCCACTCTTGGCGGCTGGGCGACGGTGACGAAGCTGGTGGCTTCCAGCATCGCCGGGCCGAGCGGCGTCGGCACTTTCAGCCAGAACGGGACCAGGATGCGGGTGCCCGCGACGGGGGCGAAGGCGATCTCGATGTTGCGCTGGGCGGCGAGGTATTTGATCACGGGGCGGTCGGGGATGTAGCCGGCGACCGGCACGAAATACAGCGAGCAGACCACGACCGGGCCGTGATAGCCCTTCTCCGCCTTGACGTTTTCCATGCGCTTGAAATCGAGCTTGAGGTCGTAGCGCATGCGGCCGTCGAACACCGGCGCGGAATTGTGGCAGGCCTCCGCCGACAAGGGATCGCCGGTGCCGGGCACGCGCAGCAGCGAGGCCGTCATCGGATCCCAGATGCCGCGGCGATGCGCCTCGGTGACGACGATGCGGTCGGCATCGACCGGCGGCTCCGGCACGATGGCAAAATCCTTCACATTGCCCTTGTCGAGCGTGATGCGGATCTCTTCGGTCTTCTTCGAGGTGGTGGTGGAGGCCTGGTAGCCGGTCGCGACCAGCGCGCCGTTGACCACCCGCCCTTGGCTAGCGCCGGTGCCGGACCCGCCCGCGAAGGACTTCAAAAGCCCCGTGGTGCCGCCGGCGGCGGCTGAGGCGAACACGTCGTCCTGGATGTCGATGTTCCAGGCGCCCCGGCCGACGGGAATGCCGGCCAGCGTCGCCTCATACTGCGCCTCGAGCTTGCCCTGGGCTGCCGCGGGCTTCGCCCCCCAAAACATGGCCAGCCCGCAAAGGGCCGCCAAAGCCAGCCGGCCAGCAGCATGCAGCCGGGGCAGATGAGGGGTCAGGGTGTCCACGAAATCATTCCGATGGGCCGTCAGGCCTTGTTACTTAAGTCAAAAATCACGGCAAACAATGCGTCCGGGCCCAGGGCTTGCGGAACTTAAGTGGGGTTTTCACCAGTGAATACGCCCTTTATGTGATGGTAAGGCGCTTTAAACACTGCCGTTTTGGTGATCGGGGCGCGACTTTTTCCCGCGCTCCGCTGCCCCTTCCCCCTCGCCCCGCTTGCGGGGTCGCGACGAGCTTCGCTCGCGCTGAGAGGGTTGGGGTGAGGGGGGCTCTCCCCGGGGACGGTGAGAGCTGCCCTCGCGGAGACTCCCCCTCACCCGGAATCCGCGCTAATCGCGCGCATTCCGGCCTGTCCCCGCACGCGGGGAGAGGCGAAACGGGCCCCGGTCGCCTTGACTGTCCGCCGCTTCCCCCCTATACGTCCGCCGCTCCCTGCAAGGACAGAGAATTTGCCCCCGTGGCGCCCCGGATGGCGGCCGCAAATCATTGGGGGAAAGATTGAGGATTTTGACATGTCTCGCCGCTGCGAACTGACGGCCAAGGGCCCCCAGGTCGGCCACAAGGTCAGCCACTCCAACATCAAGACCAAGCGCCGCTTCCTGCCGAACCTGGTCAACGTGACCTTCATCAGCGAAGCCCTGGAGCGCAACGTGCGCCTGCGCGTCTCCACCAACGCGGTCAAGAGCGTCGACCACAATGGCGGCCTCGACGCCTTCCTGCTCAAGGCCAAGGCCGACGCCCTGTCGCCGCGCGCCCTCGAGCTGAAGCGCGCCATCCAGAAAAAGGTCGGTCCGACGACCGCGCCGGTCAAGAAGGCCAGCTAAGCGGATTTTTTCGAATAGGGCGGGGGCTAAGTTGCGTCGCGTGGCGTAGGCTTAGCCAAGTAGAGTTTTGCGTGACGGCCGGATCGGAAGATCCGGCCGTTTTTGTTTGCGACTCAAAGCCAACTCGACGCCAATCACAACTCTGGCGCGCACGGCGCAGCGCGGCTATTCTCAAAATTGCGAGCACTTTTTTTATCTGACATTTCGATGAGGGAAAATTGACTAGAGATCTTAGACCGCGCAGCGGTCGACCCGCGCACGACGAACTCTCAGAATTTGTCCAACACCTTCCTGCGCCAACGAAGATTCTCGGTCTAACGCATATTACTAGCAGCTATTTGTTGAGGGATCTCATCACCGCAGGACGAATAGAAGCATACGAAAAATGCTCTGTCTTGGGTGAGCTTGTCACTTATGCGTTTTACGGGCGCGCAGCTTTTCGCGGGAAATTTGAATTCGCACCAACTACTTTGTCGGCTCTATTTCCGTCCGTCCTCATACTAGATCCAGCGACGGTTCCAACTCCGGCGTACGTTTTTCCGTTCGACAGCGGCGCCTTTGTCGATAACATGATGGACGCGTTCCTTCATCCTTACATGCCTCTGTTCGACTTTCTTCTCGCACCAGACATACAGTCTGCTGCCAAACTCGTAACCGCCGTATTCGGCACCAATGAGAACTTCCTTCGTAACACCCCCCTAATGACCTTCGATGTTCCTAGTTCGAATTTCGAAGCGGATTGTTACAAGAAACTGGCGCTGGCAAACGGCGCGACCTCATCTGGCGATCTTGACGATCGTGCATCGACACCCGAAATCATCTTTAAGGATGCGATCGAGTTGCGAAAAAGCGTTGTAGCTGCGGTGCTGCCAGACACGCTCGCTGCAGATGCCAAGATCGGCGGCGCGCTAAGAGCTTTTGACGTAGACGTGTATGACTACGTATGGACAAGCGGCAGCCGCCCTGGCGAGAATCACTTTGTGGTTCGGAATTTGATTCAGACCATCTACAGGCGTCAGGGTTGGTTATGACGAACGATAACTCACATCATCACCGCGACATGTTGCTCGACGAAGGCCTTGTAACATCGCTGGCCGTGCCGTTCTGGACGCAACCCGGATTCGCAATTCCTCTTGTCCGATCGCGCGCGGACAGTAACGTCGCTTACGTTCAACGCGTCGGCAGGAATCAGCGTATTGTCGGATTCGAGCTGTTCGAAGGCAGTTCAAACATCGTACCGGTTAGCGAGCCAAAAGAGGTTCGCGTTGGAGAGAAAGAACTATTTGCGTTGATCGACCCAAACGGAGAGCCACACACCGGCCCAAGAAACAAGCTTGCACCCATCGTACGGCAATGGGTTGGCCACATAGACACCCCGCTTGTTCGCATGAACTTCGCGCGGTTCTGTGGGAATGACGCTTTGGCGACACGCTCGGCGGCTGAAGCCGTCAGATCGAAGTCTCTAGAGCTGAAGAGCAAAGATGACGCTATTCTTTGGTTCGTCGATGCAGTTTTGATAATTGAGTTGTTGAACGTCCTAGCCGGCGCCCGCAACGCAAAAAGCCTACAGATTGAGGACGAATTATTGGGAAATTCGCTCCTTTCTGTGCAGCTCGATAAAGATCGCTTATCGATAGAACTTCCTGCTTTCCTTCTGGATCAAAAAGCAGGAGCAGTGAAGGGCTTCAAACTTGAGAAGTTGCTTCGATTTGCGCGGCAAGCCACCGGACGTGGCTTAGATCTAAAGAAGAAAGTTCAAGCGGGCCGAACTAAATCGTCTCGAGAGAAAGAGACGGAGCATCTTCGCTCGATTTCTGAGAACATTCGACAACTCTCAACACAGGAGAAACGTTTAGCACGGCTGATCCGTAGCCTTGTTATTGAGCCGCTTGGGCCGAAGCTTCTCGAGCACTACTCGGACAAAACAGTCTTCATGAAGAAGGCGCTCTTGCTGTTGCGCGAGGCTCTCGCACCCTGGCCCGCCAAGAAGCAGCTTGATCAGAAAATCGCAGCCGTCTTGCTGAATATCATTTCGACATCATATCCGCGGCAAAAAGGACGCCTGCTTCTGCAGCTCGCGCGTGAACTAAACGAATTCGAGCACATCTCGGCAGTGATCCGAAATATCGCAACCCACTCAAAGTCGCAGGATGTGATTCCGCTGCGAGACTCAATAGTGGAGGTGCTCTCACTTGGTTTCGAGAATCGTCGATGAATGTTTCTAGCCAACAACCCTCAGATTACGGGCAGCATAGCGACCATCGCCCAATTCTATCAGCGCTAACGCCGGAATTCGAACATATAGCCCCTTTGCCGCTATACTCGCCCCGGTAGCATCACCCGAAGACGCACCATCGTTGCCTGCGCATAACGGACACAACTCGGCGCCGCCACGATGTTGACATTTGTTAACACTCCCGCTATCTTCAGGTCTCCCCATGGCTGATCGGCCCAGGCATCCGCACAAGGAGATCGAGGCCGTTGTCGCGCACGCCGAGTCGATTGGTTGGCGGTGGCGCAAGATGGGGCATTGGGGGCGGCTGTTCTGCCCGCATGCCGGTCGTGATGGCTGCCAGGTCGGCGTGAACGGCACACCGAAGAACCCGGAGGACCACGCACGCCAAGTGATGCGGGCGATCGGGCGCTGCCCGCACGGAGGCGAGGAGGACAAGTGAAGAAATTCGAATTCAGCATCATTGCGTCCGGCCTCGATCCTGCGGCGGAAGATTTCGAGCAGCGTTTCTACGATGCCGGCTGCGACGACGCGGCGATCGCCTTCCAGAAGGGCCACATCATCGTCGATTTCACCCGGGAGGCGAAATCAGTCAGCGAGGCCATCGTCACGGCGGTGCAGAACGTGCAGGCCGCCGGCGCCCGCGTCGATCGCGTCGAGCCCGACCCGCTCGTCAGCCTCTCCGATATCGCCGCCCGAACCGGAATGACGCGCGCGGCGATGACGCAATATTCCAAGGGACAGCGAGCCAAGGATTTTCCCGCGCCGGTCGCCCGCGTGACGTCCGACAGCCCGCTGTGGGATTGGGCGGCGGTCGCAAAATGGCTGTTTCATCACGACAAGCTCAGCCGCGACGAGGCGATCGAGGCGGCCGCCGTGCGAGCGGCCAACGCGGCGATCGGATCGCGCACGGCCAAGCTCGAAGAGACCTTGAAGGGAAGCCTGAAAGCCTACGAGAAGGAACTCGACCGGGCCGCGTGAGGCGCGGGATCCCCGCCGGCTCGCCTGCTCTGCGCTCTGCGCGCCGCCCGCCCCCTACCCCCGAAAATCGATGCTCCGCAGCACGATCCCGGCGGCGTGCCCTCGAACTCCGTCGCCTGATATTTGTGTCCCGCTCGCGCTTCGATGCGGTCGCGCAGGCGGGTGAACTGGGCTTGGACCTGGTCGGGCCTGGCGCGCACGCCGGGCGGCTGGCCCCGCCCGCGTGTTAACCGTCCATTAACCAACGCAGCCTAGCCTGCTGTAATCGTCCAGCCATCATTAGCCCGAAATGCCTTCCCGGTTCGCTCCAGGAGAAGCGCCGATGTGCGTTGCGTTGTTGACGTATGCCGATCTCAGTGCCCGCCTCAATATCTCGCGCGAGGCCGCGCGTTCGCTTGCGAGACGTCGCCGGTTGCCGCGCTCGCGTTCGGATGATGGCAAAGCGCTGGTGAGCGTTGATGTCTCCGAACTCCGGTACGTGCCCCGCCCACGGCGTGGCCGCCAGGCAGACCCCATCGCCGCCTCCATGGCAAGGATCGAAGCGTTCAAGGCGGAGGCCTTCAAGGCGGAGGTCGCGCGGCTCGAAGCGGCAGCAACCGGCTACAGGGCGGATTTCGAGCGCGAGCGTGAGCGCGCCGATCGCCTGGCCGTCGAGCTCAAGCAGGCGGCTGCCGAGACGATGGCAGCCAATGCGTGGGCGGCACGACTGGAAGACGAAGTGGCGGCTCTGCGGAGCGGTCGCCGGGCCGGCGGCGCGATCGCGGGACAAGCCGCGCTTCGATTGGGACATCTGGCCGCGGCCATCGTGGGCGCAGACCGCGCGGCCTGCAGGTAGCACTCGAACCTTTCTCCATCCCCGGCCTGCCGGAGCAACCACGAGGAAAGAATCACTGGCATGACCGATATTCGTGAAATGAAGGCGCGCATTGTCGTGTTCGGGGTCGGCGGCGCCGGCGGCAATGCCGTCAACAACATGATCACGGCCGGGCTGGAAGGGGTCGACTTCGTCGTCGCCAATACCGACGCGCAGGCTCTGACCATGTCGAAGGCGCCGCGCCGCATCCAGCTGGGCACAAAGGTGACCGCAGGCCTTGGCGCCGGCTCGCAGCCCGAATTGGGACGCGCCGCAGCCGAGGAGGCTATCGATACGATCCGCGATCATTTGACCGGCGCGCACATGGTGTTCGTGACCGCCGGCATGGGCGGCGGTACCGGCACCGGGGCTGCACCCATCATCGCCAGGACTGCGCGCGAGCTCGGCATCCTCACGATCGGCGTGGTCACCAAGCCATTCTACTTCGAGGGCCAGCGCCGCATGCGCTTTGCCGAAGCCGGCATCGAGGAGTTGCTGAAGACAGTCGACACCCTGCTGATCATCCCGAACCAGAACCTGTTCCGGGTGGCCAGCGAGAAGACCACATTCGCCGATGCCTTTGCCCTTGCCGATCAGGTGCTTTATTCGGGCGTGGCCTGCATCAGCGACCTCATCGTCAAGGAAGGCCTGATCAATCTCGATTTTGCCGACGTTCTCTCCGTGATGCGCGAGAAGGGCAAGGCGATGATGGGACGGGGCGAGGCTTCCGGCGAGAAACGCGTGCTCGCCGCCGCCGTGGCCGCAATTTCCAATCCATTGATCGAGAACCCCTCGATCAAGCGCGCCAGCGGCCTCATCATCTCCATCACCGGCGGGCGGGATCTCATGCTGTTCGAAGTCGACGAAGCTGCGACCCGCATTCGCGACGAGGCGGACCCGGACGCCAACATCATCGTCGGCGCGTCGTTCGATGAAAGCCTCGAAGGCATCGTCCGCGTCTCGGTGGTGGCGACCGGAATCGACAATGTTGATCCGGCGCAGCAGACGCAACCGGCGGAAACCTCACTCACGCAGCTCGCCGGCAGGCTGCGCAACGACAGCCGCCGCATCGCCGATCGCATCGAGCGCGGTGCACCGCTTCCGCAAGTGGAAAGCCCGCCGCTTCGCCCCGAGGCCGGCCGATCCGCGAGGCCACCGGCAACGCCGAATGCTGAATATGCGCGCCATACAGCTTCTCAGCCGCTCGATCCCTACGGCCGCTCCTCTCCGCGCAATGCGACCGACGAGGACACTCTCGATATCCCGGCCTTCCTGCGTCGCGCCGGCAACTGAGCTGGTCGCAAGCACCAGCACCTGGACCGCTGTCCAGCCCGTCATGCCCGGCCTTGTGCCGGGCATCCACGTCTCTGCTCCAACCAGGCAAGAAAGGCGTGGATGGCCGGGTCATAGGCGAGCGAAAGCGACGCCGTCCTTCGGACGGCCATGGCGAGCGGAAGCGACGCCGTCCTTCGGACGGCTAGGCCCGGCCATGACGAAAAGTGGGTCACTTCACGCGGTTAGAAAGTCCCTGAAAATGCTGGCTGCATTTCGGTCAGGCCCTGAGCAGCGCAGCGCGCCGGTTTTTCACGCGGCCGTGCTGCGCGGGCCCTCCGCTGCTTCCTTTTTTTCCGTCTCCTTGTCACGGGACAGCCATGCCGGGAATCGAAGCAGGCGCTCGTTGTTGTCTTTTGGCAGTTCGACGGGCGGTACGATGGGCGCTTCATTGGCCGAACTCGGGAGGTCCAGTGCAGCGTGGCCGACGCGCACCGCATCCGCGCGCTGATCCAGTTCGCGCAACACCGGATCGATGACGTTGTCGATTTCGGCCGCCACCGATAACAGGAAGCTGTTGAGCTCGCGGGCCTCGGGCACAACTGCCGCAGCCTGCTCGATCGCCCTGCAGAGACCATCGACAACAGGTGCAAACGCGCTCCCGGCCTGTTTGATTCGGGTTTTGATCGCTTCGATTTCGCCGAGGACGCGATCACGCTCCCGCCTGTTCTTCTCCTCCGAAAGGCGGGCTTCGATTTCGGCGATCTGAGCCGTCAGGGTCGCGGCTTCGGATGCAAGAGCATCGCGTCGTCCGCGCGCGCGATCGAGATCGCGACTGAGATTGTCCACTAAGTCGTCCTTTCCGAACATTGCTCTGCTCCCTAGGACAGCCGCAACGCGAACCGTCAGCCTGGCAACCGAACGAATGGCCGGATCGGCCAAAACAGGCAGCAACTTCAGTCGCGTCACATGGGCCGACATGGTGATCCCCCAATCGTCCACATTAGGCGACCGCATGGTTAACAAGAGGTTAATTTCAACAGCTGATGCGGCAACGGGGCCCGCGGATGCAATCGAAAACGCGCGAAGCTTGCGCACGCTCGGGTTCGAACCGTCGCTACCCCCTACCCCCGAAAATCAATGCTCCGCAGCACGATTCCCGGCGGCGTGCCCTCGAACTCCGTCGCGCGGTACTTGCTCGCCGCTCGCGCCTCGATGCGGTCGCGCAGGCGGGTGAACTGGGCTTCGCGGTGCTCGGGGCGGGCCTGCGGGCCGCGCTCGAGATAGTCCATCGCGGAGGTCGAGATCGCGCAGGCGATCTCCTTCGGCCCGTCCTGCATCGAGAACTGCACGATACCCCGGTCCTGTTCGTAGCCGACGAAGCGGCTGCTCGTGAGCGTCATGGCTTACTCCCTTACGCGATTGCTCCCGGCGCGGTCGCCGCTTGGCTCCAACGCCCCCCAAGCCCGTAGGCCGGGATCCGTGACCCGGTCGGCTTTGTCGCAGCACGCTGTGACACGCGCATCCCTGACAACTCGCTCCGGCGCTTATGGGTCCTATTTTCGCAGGAAACGGCCGGAACCCGCCTTCAGCTCTCCCCGGACAGGCGGACGAAATCGTCGAACAGCGCCGCCACCAGCGCGCGGTGGCGGGTGTCTTCAGAGGGCAGGCTCGCGGCATAGAGGTTGAGCAGATGGCGCGCCTTCACCGCGGCCTCCGGCCACGACATCGCCGGCACCGTCATCATGCGGTTTTCGAGATCGGCCTCGCGCTCGCGCAGTTCCCTGACATGGGACTCGACCTCGGCCAGCGCGCGGCGCAGATCGGTCGCCTTCTGGGCGGCCATGCCGCGATGCTTGTCGAGATCGACCGGGTAATCACTCATGAGGCGCTTCCTGGGGAGCTTTCATGGCGCGGCGCTGGCATCGGCGGCCTGGGCGTTGGCGAGGTCGACCGAGCCGATCGACAGCATCTCCATCGCACCGGTGTGCGGGGCTTCGGTCGGCACCGTGATCATGGTGGCGATGCGGCGATAGGCCGAGAAGGTCAGGCCCTCGATCGTCTCCTCGTCGGTGACGACCTCGTAGGCGCCCGCGGGGAGCAGGCGCTCGATGCCGCGGATGCGGAACGGATGCTTGAAGGTGACGGTTTCCCGCCGCGAGCGGATGGTCATGCGCGCCTGCCTTTCGAGAAAGAGGGGCCCCAACCGACGCCGCAGTGCAAAGCATGCGCTCCTTTGGTGGCAATAGCCAACGCTTTCTGCCGCGGCATCGGCGCGCGCGCAGGCTTTGGGCTCGCTATCGGCGCGGTGCAGGCGTACGCTTGCCGAACCAATGCGCGTTCGACGGCATCGCGCGGCCATTGAAGGTCATTTGCGCGCCCGCCGCGCTAGTCGGCGAACTCGAACCTCCACAGGAGACGGACGTCATGGCCAAGGGACAGCAACGCAGCAATCGCGAGACCAAGAAGCCGAAGAAGGACAAAACCAAGGTGATCGCCGCGGCCCCGAGCCGCAAGGAAGCCGGCTGGCAGCCGGATTTCGGGCCGGCGAAGAAGAAGTAGGGCGCTCCTTCGCCTCTCCCCGCGTGCGGGGAGAGGCCGGAATTTGCGCCGCAAATTCCGGGTGAGGGGGACTCTCCACGAGTCCAACTCCCACCTTCCCCGGCGAGGCTCCCCCTCACCCCAACCCTCTCCCCGCAAGCGGGGCGAGGGAGCGGACCGCCGTCGCGGACACAGGCATCGTCTCCTCCCTGCCACGCTTTTCGGCTATACTCGCCCCGGTAGCATCACCGGGAGGGGCATACCGTGGAGCACGACCACAAGACCGAGCCGAGAAATCTCGTCATCTGCTGCGACGGCACCGGCAACGAGATCAGCGAGAACATCTCCAACGTCCTGAAACTGTATCGCTGCCTGCGCAAGACCGACAAGACGCGGCCGCGGCAGCTGGTGTTCTACGATCCCGGCGTCGGCACGGTGACGGAGCCGACCACGTGGCACCGCTGGAAGGCCAACATCAACCTGGTGCTGGGGCTCGCCACCGGCTACGGGCTCGATGACAACGTGCTGTCGGCCTATTGCTTCCTGATCGAGCACTATGCGCCGGGCGACAAGATCTATCTGTTCGGCTTCTCGCGCGGCGCCTACACGGTGCGGGTGCTGGCGGGGCTGATCCACAAGATCGGGCTGATCTCGCCGGAGCAGGCCAACCTCGCAGGCTCCGGCCTGGTCGCCTACAAGCAATATTCCGGCACCGGGCGCGGCAACGACATCGAGGACCTCAAGGACGTCGCCGTCGACGATCAGGGTCCGCTGCCGAAGGATGCGTTCGATCTCGCCGCCCAGTTCGCGCGCATCACCTCGACGCGCTGGCCGACCATCCATTTCATCGGGGTCTGGGACACGGTGGCGAGCGTGATCGTGCCGCGGCGCGACAACTTCTTCTTCCTGTTCAGCCTGGAGGAGCTCGCCTTCACGCGGCGCGATCCGAGCGTCAACATCTTCCGCCAGGCGATCGCGATCGACGAGCGGCGCCGCATGTTCCGCCTCAATAAGTACGAGGAGCCACAGGACTATTGGAGCAATCGCTATGTGCCCGACGAGAAGAAGGTGCCGCAGGACATCATGCAGGTGTGGTTCGCTGGCGTGCACTGCGACGTCGGCGGCGGCTATCCGGAGGCCGAGAGCGGGGAGTCCAAATATCCGTTGATCTGGATGATCGAGGAGGCGGCGAAAGCGGGCCTGAACTTCAACCCGCGCACCGTCAACCAGCTCGCCTGGGGCGTCCAGCGCGAGAACTCGCCGTTCACATACGTCCCGCCCGCCTACACCGGCAAGACGGGTGAGCTGCACAATTCGATGACGGCGGCCTGGCGCGCGCTGGAGTATGTGCCGAAGAGCGCGAAGTACAAGGAATGGCCGGAGCGGAAGGTTGTGCTCGGCTTCTACATCCCCGATTGCGAACCGCGCGTGATCCCCGAAGGCGCGCATGTGCACGAAAGCGTGCTGAAGCGGATGGCGGTGGAGCCGGGCTACCGGCCGGTGAACATGCCGAAGGACTATGTGACGGTGCCGATGCCGATGCAGGCGGGGGTGGAGGCGGCGGTGGGGACGACGGGGTGAGGAGGGGCTGGCGCGGCACTACCGGTGTCGTCCCGGCGTAGGCCGGGACCCATAACCACAGGGAGCGGTTTGGCGAAGACTGGTCGTTCGGGATTAGCCCTCCGCGCAATCGATAGATCACGCGGTATGGGTCCTGGCTTTCGCCAGGACGACGGTTGAATTTGAGGCGCCAGCGCAGCCCCCCACCGCGCTACCACCACTTTTCATTAAAATTCTCACCCCCGCCTTAGCGAGATCGCATCATACTCCTTCCATCATCGCCTCAGACCCGCCGCGAGCCCTGCGGAATTGGAGGAGAGTGCCAATGCATCCGCGCCGACATGCCCGCGTCAAGCCCGCCGGCCTGGTGTCCCGCCAGGCCAAGATCATCACCGACCCGCGCGCGCCGGTGATCCCCTGCACGCTGATCGACTATTCGCCCGGAGGGGCCTGCGTCGATCTCGGCGGCCAGGTGACGATCCCCGAGCGGTTCGAGCTGCTGCACGTCAACACCAAGAAACGCTGCCGCATCGCCTGGAAGCGCGGCTCGCGCATCGGCGTGGTGTTTTGATCTCCTGTCGTCCCGGCGAAGGCCGGGACCCATAACCACAGGGAGTAGTTTGGCGAAGATTCTGGGTTCGGTACTTGCACCTCATCCCAATCGATAGACCTCGCGGTGGGTCCCGGCCTTCGCCGGGACGACAGCGAGTTTTTAGCCTCCCTACTTCCGCATCCTGGCCTTCGCGCCGGCGATGATCTGCATGGCGACGCCGGCGATCCAGCCGATCAAAGCGAGCCAGGTCCAGGCCAGGTGCGGCTCGAGCCGCAGCACGATGACGGCGATGGAGGCAAAGGCGGTGAACGTGGCGAAGAGCGTGCCGGCGGCGCTGAGGAATTCCGCGGCGTCGAGCTGGCTGTGGGCCTCGTCGAACGGAAGCTGCGGCGTGTCGATGCCGAGATAGAAGCCGACGACGCCGAGCAGCATCATCACCAGCAGAAAGCCCTGCGTGGTGAGCGGCGCAATCGCAGATCCGACATAGGCGCCGACGAACAGCCCGCACGCGGCCCCCGCCATCGCGAGGCCAATGCGCTCCAGCACATGAGCAGCCTTCCGGACACGAAAACGCATGGCGGGCCTCGCAGGCTTGAGTGCGCGCAAGGTTAGGCCAGTTTCGTGGAGGGTGGAAGGCAAGCGGGGTTACGGATGCGTGAGGTGATGGTGACGCCGTGACCCTGGGCCGAACGGAGTACTCCCGATGATCAGGGAACGATCGTGCCGCGCCAAATCCACCGTCGTCGTCCTGGCGAAAGCCAGGACCCATTACCACAGGAAGTAGTTTGACGAAGATTCGTTGTCCGGTACGTCTACCTTCCCCCATCGATAGATCACGCGGTATGGGTCCTGGCTTTCGCCAGGACGACGGCTGAGGTCGAGGCGCCGCTACCGCGCCTCATCCCCACCCCCTCACCGCGCCCCGAACGTCGTCTTGCCGAACAGCTCCTTCTGCGTCGACGGCTGCGAGCGCCAGTATTGCGGCGGCGCCTCGACCACACCGCCGACTTCAGCCGCGGCATGCCAGCCCCAGCGGGGGTCGTAGAGCATGCCGCGGGCGAGCGCGACCATGTCGGCCTTGCCGGATGCAACGATGTCCTCGGCCTGCTTCGCCTCGGTGATCAGGCCGACGGCGATGGTGGGCAATCCGGTCTCGCGCTTGATGCTGTCTGCGAACTGCACCTGGTAGCCGGGGCCGAGCGTGATCTTCTGCAGCGGCGAGACGCCGCCGGAAGAGGCATCGATCCAGTCGACGCCGCGCGCCTTCAGCGCCTTGCAAAATTCGATGGTCTGCGCCAGGTCCCAGCCGCCCTCGACCCAGTCGGTCGACGACACCCGCATGCCGACCGGCTTGTCGTGCGGGAACACGGCGCGCACCGCGTCGAACACCTCTAACGGAAAGCGCATGCGGTTCTCGAGCGAGCCGCCATATTCGTCGGTGCGCTTGTTGGAGATCGGCGACAGGAATTGATGCATGAGATAGCCGTGCGCGCCGTGCAGCTCGATGGCGTCGATGCCGATGCGCATCGCGCGGCGGGTCGAGTCGACGAAGGCGTCGCGGATGCGCTTCAGCCCCGCGGCATCCAGCGCCAGCGGCGCGGCCTCGCCCTCCTTGTGCGGCAGCGCCGACGGCGCCACCGTCTGCCAGCCGCCCTGCGCTTGCGGAATCAGCTGGCCGCCGTCCCAGGGCCGCGCGCTCGAGGCTTTGCGGCCGGCATGCGCGAGCTGCATCGCGACCGCTGTGGTGGAATGCTTGCGCACGGAGGCGATCACCTGCTTCAGCGCCGCCTCGCAGGCGTCGCTGTAGAGCCCGAGGCAACCCGGCGTGATGCGGCCGATCGCCTCGACATGGGTCGCCTCGATGCAGAACATCGATGCGCCCGACAGCGCGAGATTGTTGATGTGGGCGAAGTGCCAATCCGTGGCGACGCCGTCGTCGGCCGAATACTGGCACATCGGCGACACCACGAGACGGTTCTTCAACGTCAGGCCGCGCAGCTTGATCGGGGAAAACAGGGCGCTCATGCGGGGAGTTCCGGGGATGGGAGGGGCAATGCAAGGAGTGTAGTGACGGACGGGCGGATTTCCAGCGGCGCGGCGGGCATGGCGGCCCGCGGGGCCATGCATTGCGCGCGTCATATGATCACAAGACCGCGACACACATTCCGCCCGTCGTCCTGGCGAAAGCCAGGACCCATACCGCGAGGTCTTTCGGTTGCGTGCGGTGCTAATCCCGAACGACCAGTCTTCGCCTAACGTCTCCCTGGGGTCATCGCGACGAGCGCAGGGCGCTCGCGCGGGGGTCCTGGCTTTCGCCAGGACGACGATTACTCCAGCTCCTCGAACTTGCCCGCTTGCGGCTTGCCCATGCGAATGCGGCCATCGGGCAGCAGCTCGCCGTCGGCCTCGGCCGAGAACTGGATGGTGTTGCCGCCGCCGTCCCGCTTCGTCGTTTTGCCGAGCGGCCCGAGCTTGTCCGCAAGCGCGGTGTCGTCGAGCACGAACACACGGTAATCCGTGAGGTGGAAGCGGCGCGGCGACTGCCATGTCAGCGCGGGCACGGATGTCCGCATGTCGCCGTCCTCCTTGAGCTGGACGGTGCGCCCGGTGGCGTCCCGGAACAGGTCCGGCCCATCGATCAGCCGCGCGCGGCCGCCTTCGATCGCGTACAGGTTCAGCGTGACGATATGGCGCTCGCTGCGGAACGACACCGCAACATAGCGCGAATCCGCCGACCAGGCGGCGTGGAAAGCACCCGGCGCGGAGTCGAGGATGTTGTCATCGTTGACATTGTCGAGCGCCATCAGCCGGCGATGGCCGGGCTCGGCCATCAAATAGATGCGGAATTTCTCGGAGCCGGTCTCGCCCTCGCCGTGGGCGGCAATCGAGAGCTTCCGATTCGGCGCACGTCCGTCCTGGATGATGGCGTATTCGCCCTTGGCGTATTTGTGCTCGGCCGTGGCAAAGGCCGGCGACAGGGCGAAGGTGAGCAGAAGGGCGAGGATGGCGCGAGGCTGGGGCATGATGTTGGGTCGGCGAAGGGGGGGCTAACGTTCAACCTACTCCACCAGCGTGAACTGCAACAGCAGGGTGCGCTGGAGCAGGGAGAAATTATCATCCGAGACCATCGTCAGCACGGTCTCGCCGTCGGCCGTGACATGGGCGTCGATGCCCTCCATGTTGTCGACCTCGTGGCCGAGATCGGCCTCGAACAGCGTAGGCCCGTCGACCACCGCGCCGGGCGCGATCGACTTCAGCGGGATCGAGCGAATGCGGATGTTGATGCCGGTGAACCAGGAGAATTTGCGCTCGAGGATGAGCAGCTCGCCGGAGGGGAGCAGCACCGCGTCGCTGATGAACTGCTTGTCGGTGCGGCGGACGCTGAACTGGCCCGGCGAAGGCCCGCCGATCAGGAATCCGATCAGATTGCCGTCGGCATCAAAACCGCCTTCCGACAATGCGATCAAGCTGCCCGCGAGCGGCTGGCCCTTGTCCCTGGGCACGAAGACCAGTGCCTCGAGCCCCTTGTTGTACGGCAATTTGCGCACCGCAGGCGGCGTCGGCAACACCTCGCCGCGGGCGCGCGTCGCTCCCTTGGCAAAATCGAAGCGCATGATCTGGTTGACGCGCTCGAGCCCGACATAGAGGAGCGAGCCGTCGCGCGCGAGCGACTCGGTGTCGTACCAGAGCCGCTTCTCCGTGATCGGCCGCCCCTCGGAATTGAGCATCGGTGCGGCCTCGACATCGTCGAGCCCGACCATGGCGCGGCCGGAATAGCGGATCGCGCCTGTGAACCAGGTGCCCTGGTCGGAGAGCGCGAGGAAACGCTCGCCCTTGCTGTCGAGGAAGCGGAAGCCGGACAGGCCGCCAAAACCGCGATGCGGCGAGGTCAGCACCAGGCCGCTGCGATATTGCAGTGAACCGAAGCGCGTGCGCGACCGGTCGCGCGGCTCGAAGGACGGAATCGGCCGCGCGTTGACTTCGATGCTGGCCGGTTCGGTGACGGCATGCTCGATCTGCGTCTGCCGCGCCGGCGGCTCCGCATGGGCAAACCGAGGGAGTGCGAAAGTGGAAAATCCCGCCGCCGCGTGGCCGATAAAGCTGCGGCGGGATCGAAGCGTGCTCACGAATGCAGTTTGCGGCGCGGGCGGCTTGCCGAATGCGTAGGCGCGGTCGCCGTCTCGCTGAAGAGCTCGGCGAGCTTCTCGGTGATGGCGCCGCCGAGTTCTTCGGCGTCCACGATCGTCACCGCGCGGCGATAATAGCGGGTGACGTCATGGCCGATGCCGATCGCGATCAGCTCCACCGGCGAGCGGGTCTCGATCTCCTCGATGATGTGGCGCAGATGCCGCTCGAGATAGTTGCCGGGATTGACCGACAGCGTGGAATCGTCGACCGGCGCGCCGTCCGAGATCATCATCAGGATCTTGCGCTGCTCGGGCCGGCCGAGCAGGCGCTTGTGCGCCCAATCGAGCGCCTCGCCGTCGATGTTCTCTTTCAGCAGGCCCTCGCGCATCATCAGGCCAAGGTTTTTCCGCGCACGGCGCCAGGGGGCGTCGGCGGACTTGTAGATGATGTGGCGGAGATCGTTGAGACGGCCGGGATTGGCCGGCTTGCCGGCGGCAAGCCACGCCTCGCGGGACTGGCCACCCTTCCAGGCGCGCGTGGTGAAGCCCAAAATCTCGACCTTGACGCCGCACCGCTCCAGCGTGCGCGCCAGAATGTCGGCGCAGGTCGCCGCCACGGTGATCGGGCGTCCGCGCATCGAGCCGGAATTGTCGAGCAGCAGCGTCACCACGGTGTCGCGGAAGGTCGCCTCCTTCTCGTGCATGAAGGACAGCGGATGATAGGGATCGGTCACCACGCGCGACAGCCGCGCGGGATCGAGGATGCCTTCTTCGAGGTCGAACTCCCAGGCGCGGTTCTGCTGCGCCATCAAGCGCCTCTGAAGCCGGTTGGCGAGCCGGGCGACGATGCCTTGCAGATGCGCGAGCTGCTTGTCGAGATAGGCGCGCAGCCGCTCCAGCTCGTCATGGTCGCAGAGGTCTTCGGCCGCGATCACCTCGTCGAATTTCGGCGCGAAGGCGTGGTATTCCGGCCCGCGCGGCTCGTTGGCCCCGCGCGAATTCGGCCGCGTCGCCTCGCCCGGCGTCTCGTCGTCGCCGAGCTCGCCGTCGTCGAAGGTGTCGGAGGTCGAGGCCTGCGCGCTTTCCATCGCGCTCTCGCTCATCTCCTCCGAACTCGCCTGCGCCTGGTCGGCGCTCATCTCCTGGGCGGCATCGGAATCGGGCGAGCCCTCGGCGCCGGACTGATCGTTGTCGCCGTCGCGGTTCTCGTCGTTGTCGTCATTGTCCTCGCTGTCGGCGTTGCGCTCGTCGCCGAGCTCGAGCGCCGAGAGCAGATCATGCACGGCGTCGCCGAACCGGGTCTGGTCCTCGACCAGGCCGTCGAGCCGGTCGAGCCGCCTGCCGATCTTGTCTTCGAGAATGGGACGCCAGAGATCGACCACCTTTTTCGCAGCCGTCGGCGGCGCCATGCCGGTCAGCCGCTCGCGCACCAGCATCGCCAGCGCGTCGGCCAGCGGCGCATCGGCGCGGTCGGTGATCTCGTCAAACTTGCCGCGATGGAAGTGATCGTCGAGCATCGCGGTGAGATTTTTGGCAACGCCGGCCATGCGGCGCGCGCCGATCGCCTCGACGCGGGCCTGCTCGACCGCCTCGAACACGCCGCGCGCCTGCGGATTGCCCGGCATCAGCTTGCGATGCAGTTTCGGATCGTGACAGGCGAGCTTGAGCGCGATGGAGTCGGCGTGGCCGCGGACGATCGCGGCGTCCCGCTTGGTCATCTTGCGCGCGGGCTCCGGCAGCCGCGCCTTGCCGGGCGCAAGGCCCGGACGCTCGGCGGCGAAGCTGACGTCGAGCTCGGGCGTCTTGGCGATCGCCTTCAGGCAGGAGGCCACCGAGCGCTTGAACGGCTCGGTCGGAGCTTCCTTGGTGTTGCGGAATTTGGAGTTGGAGGTGGTCATCTCGCCCTATCCGTCGCCCCGGCGCAGGCCGGGGCCCATAACCACCGGCCGTTGTCGTATCAGGGAAAACTATCAGCGTCGCTTCATCGAGAGACCTCGCGGTGGGTCCCGGCTTTCGCCGGGACGACACACCGAGAGAAATCAGGACAGCGCCACGTTCACCGCCGATTCCGGCAGCTCCGCGTTGAAGCAGCGCTGGTAGAACTCGGCGACCAGGGGACGCTCGAGCTCGTCGCACTTGTTGAGGAAGGTGACGCGGAAGGCGAAGCCGATATCGCCGAAGATGTCGGCGTTTTCCGCCCAGGTGATCACCGTGCGCGGGCTCATCACCGTCGACAAATCGCCATTGGCGAAGGCGTTGCGGGTGAGATCGGCAAGGCGCACCATCTTGTTGACGATGTCGCGGCCCTCCGTGGTGCGATAGTGCTTGGCCTTCGCCAGCACGATCTCCACTTCCTCGTCATGGCTGAGGTAGTTGAGCGTGGTGACGATCGACCAGCGGTCCATCTGGCCCTGGTTGATCTGCTGGGTGCCGTGATAGAGGCCCGACGTGTCGCCGAGGCCGACCGTGTTGGCGGTGGCGAACAACCGGAACGACGGGTGCGGCTTGATCACCTTGTTCTGGTCGAGCAGCGTCAGGCGGCCGGAGACCTCGAGCACGCGCTGGATCACGAACATCACGTCCGGGCGGCCGGCGTCGTATTCGTCGAACACCAGCGCGACGTTGTTCTGGAGCGCCCAGGGCAGGATGCCGTCACGGAATTCGGTGACCTGCTTGCCGTCGCGGACCACGATCGAGTCCTTGCCGACGAGGTCGATACGGCTGATGTGGCTGTCGAGGTTGACGCGCACGCAGGGCCAGTTCAGGCGCGCGGCGACCTGCTCGATATGGGTGGATTTGCCGGTGCCGTGATAGCCGGTCACCATGACGCGGCGATTCCTGGCGAAACCGGCGAGAATGGCGAGCGTGGTGGCGCGGTCGAAGCGGTAGTCGGAATCAACTTCGGGCACATGAGGATCGACGGCGGAATAGGCCGGCACTTCGAGATCGCTGTCGATCCCGAACACCTGGCGGACCGACACCTTCATGTCGGGCAAACCGGAAACTTCCTCAATCTTGGACAGGGCGGCGGTCGTCATCAATCCTCCGAGGTCCCGGGCGATCCCGAGACCAGTTATTTGCACGGTGGCTGCGGCTGGGTGCGTCTGCGAACCTATCAGAGACAACGTGCTGGCAGAAGCCCGCCCCCCAATCAAAGTTCCATTGTCTTTTCATCTAGATAGGTAAGGAACGCGATTTTTGGAAGGCTGCCCTGCGAATCACGCTCGAATTTCGTGCGGGACTGGTAGCCCTGCCCACGCAAGTGGCACTTTTACCGCCCCTGCTTACTTATGTAGGGTCCGAACCCGCGTGGCCCCACCCAACCCAGAGACGATGTGACGTCCTTTCTCGATCCCTTCATCGCGTTCGTTTCGGCCCATGCGTGGCTGGCCTACCTGACCCTGTTCCTGGCAGCGCTGCTCGAAGCCGTTCCGGTGGTGGGATCGGTGGTCCCCGGCTCGACCATCATCCTGGCGCTGAGCGCCCTGATTCCCGGCGGGGAGCTGAAGCTGCAATGGGTGCTGCTGGCCGCGGCTTTCGGTGCGGTCCTCGGCGATGGCTCGGCCTATTGGATCGGGCACCGGCAGCAGCGCGAGATCCTCAGCACCTGGCCGCTGACCAATTACCCGCGCGTGGTCGCGGAGAGCGAAAGCTTCTTCCACCGCTTCGGCACCTGGGCCGTGTTCTTCGCCCGCTTCGTGCCGCCGATCCGCGCCTTCGTGCCCGTGACCGCCGGCGCGCTCGGCATGGCGCCGGCGCGCTTCTATTCCATCAACATCCCGGCGATCCTGGTCTGGGCGCCGGCGCATGTGCTGCCGGGCGTGCTGGCGGTATCGGCCCTGCATGAATATGCCGGGCTGCACCACCATGGGCATATCGGCAAGCACATCTGGATCCTCACCGTGGTCAGTGGCGCCATTATTCTGGGGCTGGTGATCTGGTTCATCCGCCGCCGGAACGGCGGCGGCGTCGCCCCGGCGAAACCGCGGGCCTAGGGCATGAGCCCGGGACCCTGAGCATCCCGGGAAGACCTGCCAAATCCGTATCGGCTCCGTATCGGCCTCAGGCGACGTTCAAATTGGTCGAGCGCCCGGTCTGAACTGTGTCACGGCGACGCCGGAGATCGCGAGCAGCCCACCGACAATCAACTTTGGGGTCATGCGCTCGCCAAGAAACAGCACGCTCGACATCAAGGCAAACACCGGAAGCAGCAGGCCGAAGGGGGCGACGCGGCCCATGGAGCAGCGGGCGATCAGCCAGAACCAAAGGCCGAACCCGACGATTCCCCCGATGAAAATCGTGTAGGCGAGTGCCAGCCAACCATGTTGATCGGCCGTGACAAGGCTCGCCAGCTGTCCATGCTCAAGCAGCAACGACATCAACATGACCTGCGGCACCGTGAGCAGCGACGACCACCCCATCAACATCAGGGGATCGAAAGGGCCGTAGCGTTTCGTCAAGACGTTGGAGACCGCGAATGCGAAAGCTGCCCCGACCACAAGCAGCAGCGGCAGCGCGTTTGCCGACAGGCCAGGCCCCGCTGCCAGCACGACCACGCCGACGAATGCAAGCACAACGCCGGCGGACGTGATGAGGGACGGTCTCTCCGCGAGCAGCGGCCAGGCCAACAGGACGGTGAAAGGCGGCGCGAGTTGATAGGCGACGGCCGACAGACTTCCCGAGCCGAGCCCAAGGCCAACATAGAAGAGCCCGAAGTTCAGTCCGCCAAGGAAAAGCGAAATGGCTGCGACAGGGCCGAACTGTTGACGCGTGGGCCGTTTGACGAACGGAACAAGCAGCAGCGCGATGGCCAGGAAGCGCAGCGCGAGGAAGAAGAGCGGCGGAAACTCCGTAACGCCCACCTTGATGGCCACGAACTGGTAACCCCAGAGCAAGGGAACGGCCACCGCGCAGACAATCTGGATCGCAGACATGGCATCTTCCTTTCAAGACCGATCAGTCTAGATATGGACGCGCCGATAGCGAAGCGCCCGTGGGTTGTCGTTTACCTGATGAAGCGATCGAGGAGGGCGTCAACGGTGGCTTGCCATGTGATCCCTGTCGGTGCCGTTTTGGCGACCACTCGTAGCCCCCAAAGGAAACAGACGAGAATTTGAGCGGCGCTTGTAGGCTCGACACCATCGACCAGCTTGCCCGCCGTCTTCGCGCGGGACAATGCATCCGCCACCCTGGCTTCCATGGTTTTGAAAAAGCTCGCGATGCGACGACCAGCTTCAGCATCCTGGCCGGCCAGTTCCATGGCCGTGGCCACCAGCAGGCATCCGCGCCGGCCATTGGCGCCGCTCATGCGCTCGACATAGCCGGCAAAGAAGGCCCGCAGGCCGTCGACCGGCTCTCTACGGGGGTCAAGTTCGACATCCATGCGTGTCAGGGCATCGGCAATGTAGCGATCAAGCGCACGCAGGAAGAGTGAGTGCTTGTCACCGAAAGCGGCGTAAAGGCTGCCGCGCGAGAGTTTTGTCGCACGAAGAAGGTCCGGCAGCGCCGTGGCGTGATAGCCGCGCGACCAGAACACGCCCATCGCACGTTCGACAGCGGCTTCCGTGTCGAAACTTCGGGGACGGCCGCGGGGCAACCGCACTGGGGTTTGGTGGCGCATTGCTGATATATAGACCAAATGGTCTTTAATTCCAAGCGGGCTTCCAGGTGGACTGCCAAATGGCCGCTTCGGGTCAACCCTGGGGCTTTGATTCCGCAGCCGCCGTTCTCCGGCCCGGCGCAGGCCCGACATAGCGGGCGCGGGGACGGATCAGCTTGCCGAACTGCAATTGCTCGCTGGCATGCGCGATCCAGCCGACGCAGCGCGCCATCGCAAACAGGGCGAGCTCGCTGCCCGCGGGTAGCCGCAACGCGTGCACGAGCACCGCGAGCGCATAGTCGATATTGACGAGTTCGCCGGTGGCTTCAACGATCCGCTCCGGCACTTCCCTGGTGAACTTTCGCGGCGCGCCGGCGCGGGCCAGTGCATTCAGCAGCGACTGCGCGCGGGGATCGCCGCGCTTGTAGACGCCGTGGCCGAAGCCGGCAAAGCGTTCGCCGAGCGCGACGCGCTCGCGCACCATCGGCTCCACGTCGCGATCGACCAGCGTCTTCACGAGCTGCGAGGCGAGCACGCCGGCGCCGCCATGCTTCGGACCTTTCAGCGCGGCAAGACCGGCGATGACGGAATCATAGAGGTTGAGGCCGGTCGACGCCGCGCAACGCGCGGTGAAGGTCGAGGCGTTCAATTCATGGTCGGCGAGCAGCACCAGCGCGCGGCGGATGAGATCCGGCGCATGCTTGTTGTCGGGTGCCCAGGTCTTCGCGATCTGCCGATGCAGCGGCTCTGCCGAGAGCTCGGCATTGAGCATGGTCGCCACCAGCAGCCGGACGATGCGCGCGCCGACCAGCGCGCGGCCTTCGGGCGCGCGGGTGAAGGCGCGGGGATCCGCGCTCGAGGCAAGCGCCAGCACGGCGATGGCGCGGTCGATCGGGGCGGCGCGGCGCGCGGCCTGCGCAATCGCGCGCATCTCGTCGGACAGCTGCGGCTGATTGTCCGGTGCGAACGGATCGACGCCGGAGACGTCCCAGAGCAGCGTCGCCGTATGCTCCAGCGTGTCGTTCTCGGCGAGATCGACGCAATTGACGCCGCGATAGATCGCGCCCTCCTCGGTGATGGTCGAAATCTCCGTGTCCATCACCGGCAGGTCGGCATCGAAGCTGCGCAGGCCGCGCGGCTCCGGCGACGGCACCCGGCGCTCCTTCAGGGCGCGCACGTCCTCGGCGCGGTAGCGGTTTTTTCGCGAGTCCGGAGTCGGCTCGGAGCGGATCAGGCCGCGGCTGACATAGGCGTAGAGCGTGGCCGGCGAGATCGCGAGCTCGGCGGCGGCTTCCCGGGCGGAGAGGTAGAGCTCCTCGGAATTTTTCATATTGATTTATGTAATCAAGATTGATCAATCTGTCGAGAGGCCCGATCTTTCTTCCCGTGAACAGGAGATTTGGGCCATGAACATCCACCTCACCAAAAGCCAGATCGGTCTGGACGGCGTCCCCGCGGCCGAAACCGTGCTCAGCCATGTCGACGGCGAGCGCGGCGAACTGATCATCGCCGGCGAGCATGTCGGCACCCTCGCCGCCAAATCGAGCTTTGAGGGCGTCACCGCCCGGCTCTGGAACGGCGCCACCGGAAGCACGCGCAGCGAAGCCAATGTGCGGGCGAACCTCGGCGCGGCGCGCGAGCGTGCCTTCGCGCGATTGGCAGACCTGCTGCCGGCCACCCGCGGCATGGGCATCGTCGACGGGTTCCGCGCGGCGGTCGCGGGTCTTCGCGCGGAGAACGGGCTGGAGCATGAAGCCACCATCGTCGGGGCGTTTCCGGTGATTGCGGGTGCGCTGGTCCAGCGCGCCAAGGGACTCGATCCGGTCGCGCCCGATCCGAATGCGAGCCATGCCGCCGATACGCTGCGGATGTTGCGCGGCACGTCGCCGGAGCCGCGCGAGGTCGCGGCGCTCGACGCCTATTTCGTCACGGTCTGCGATCACGGCATGAACGCCTCGACCTTCACCACGCGCGTGGTGGCCTCGACGCAAGCCGACCTGTTCGCGGCCGTCACCGCCGGTTACTGCGCTTTGACCGGTCCACTGCATGGCGGGGCGCCGGAGCCGGTGCTGGAGATGCTGGATGCGATCGGCTCGCGCGAGCGAATCCAGCCCTGGGTGGATGCGGCGCTGGCGCGCGGCGAGCGCATGATGGGTTTTGGTCACCGCGTCTATCGCGTGCGCGACCCGCGCGCCGACGTGTTGAAGGCAGCCATCGAGCGGCTGTCCGCAGACGGCGCCGACCTGCCCTTCGCCGGCGAGGTCGAGGCCTATATCCGCGCGGCGCTGCGCAAGAAGAACCCAGACCGGCCGCTGGAGACGAATGTCGAGTTCTTCACCGCGATCCTGCTCGATGCGCTCGCCATCCCGCGCCAGGCCTTTACGCCGATCTTCGCGGTGGCGCGCGCCGCAGGCTGGACCGCGCATGCACGCGAGCAACAGCGGACGGGGCGGCTGATCCGGCCGAGCTCGTCTTATGTCGGGGCGATGCCTAAAGAATGATGCAGTGGCCGGGATGGAGCGAAGCGTAATCCGGGGAATTGCTGTGCGAGAAAGTCCCGGATGACGCCGACGCTCCATCCGGGCCACGGCTGCTTGGCTAAACGCCCCAGCGCAACACGCCGCACGAGACCGTGATCGCGAGGACGGCCTGCCGGCCATGCAGGAACACGCGCGCACCTGGCGACTTACCTATCTGCCCCCGGTAGATCAGGAACGCGATGCTGGACTTGTTAGGACATTCGGACGAGGCCAGGATCGGCGAGATCGCCGCCAGCTATGCGACGCGCCGGAGCGAGGCCGACGCCGATTCCGAAAGGCGCTTTCGCGACTTGCTGCAGGCGTTGCCCGCCGCGGTCTACACAACCGACGCAGACGGCCGCATCACATTCTTCAATCGCGCCTGCGTCGATTTTGCCGGACGCACGCCAAAGATCGGCGAGATGTGGTGCGTGACATGGAAGCTCTACCTGCCTGACGGCACGCCGCTCCCGCACGATGAATGCCCGATGGCCGTCGCGCTCAGGCAGAACCGGCCCGTGCGCGATGTCGAAGCCGTGGCCGAACGGCCGGACGGCTCCCGGATCTGCTTCATGCCGTATCCGACGCCGCTGCGCGACAAACGCGGCCGATTGGTTGGGGCGGTGAACATGCTGGTCGACATCACGGCCCGCAAGCAGGCCGAGCAGCGGATGATGCTCCTCACCTCCGAGGTCGACCATCGTTCGAACAATCTGCTCGCAGTGGCTCAGGCAATGCTGCGGCTGACGAAGGCAGACACCGCAGAAGAGTTCCAGGCCGCGTTTCAGGGCCGGCTCAGCGCCCTTGCCAACGTGCAGAGGCTGTTCTCGGCCTCGCGCTGGACCGGTGCGAATCTGAAGACCATCGTCGAAGAGGAATTGCGGCCCTACGCCAGCCGGGACGGCGAGCGGATCAGGATCGCGGGAGACGACGTCCATCTGCCGCCTACCCTCGCCCAGTCGATCGCAGTCGCGCTGCATGAGCTGGCGACCAACGCTGCCAAATACGGATCGCTGTCGACGCCTTCGGGCACGCTGGAGATCCGTTGGGTGACCAATGATGCACAGCCTCTCGTGCTGCACTGGTCGGAGAGCGGCGGCCCCCGGGTCAACGAGCCGACGACGCGCAGGGGCTTCGGGGTCGGCGCGATCGATGGCATCATCCGGACCTTGGGAGGAAAGGTTATCCGGCAATGGAGGCCGGAAGGACTGGTTTGCGAACTGTCCTTCCCCGAGGTCGTCGCCTAGGCCTCCCGCACCACAGTCTTCAGATAATTATAGGCCTTGATGATCTCGATCAGGCGGTCTTCGGTGGAGCGGTCGCCGCCGTTGGCGTCGGGGTGGTGCTGCTTCACCAGCGCCTTGTACTTGGACTTGACGTCGGCGAGCGTCGCGCTGGGGCCGAGGCCCATGACCTGGAGAGCCTTGCGCTCGGCGTTCATCACCTTGCGCGTTTCGACCTTGGGCTGAGCCTCCGGACCCTTGCGCCAGCCGGAGCGGCCGTTGAGCTCCTGGAACATGCTGAACGGATCGAAGGCACCGTCGATCTCGGCCTCCGCGCCCTTCTTGACGCCGCCATTGGCACCCATCTTCCAGGTCGGACGGTGGCCGGTGAGCGCGTCCTTCTGGTAGCGCGCGACGGCGTCGGCGTTCATGCCGGAGAAGAAATTGTAGGACTGGTTGTACTCGCGCACGTGATTGAGACAGAAATGCCAATATTCGCGCGAATTGTCGCGGCCCTTGGGCGCGCGGTGGGCGCCCTTGTTCTGACACCCGGCCCATTCGCAATTGGCCACGGTGTCGCGCGGCTTCGCCTCCGCCTTGCCCTTGGTCGGCTTGACGCGGATGGAGTCGAAGAACTTTGATGAATCGATCGGCATGACCAACTTTGACTACGCAATGCAAAAACCTTCAAGTCTTGACATTGCAATTAGCGGCTACCCCGGCAATTGACGGAGTGCGATCGCACGCATTAATGGACTCACATGGCTACCAGAGACATTATCAGCAACAAGTTGCAGGAAGCTTTCACGCCGGAAAGCCTGCAGGTCGTCGACGAGTCACATTTGCATGAGGGCCACGCCGGCCATCGGCCGAGCGGCGAGACGCACTTTCGTGTCTATATCGTATCGCCGGCCTTCAAAGGGAAGAGCCGGGTCGAGCGCCATCGCATGATAAATTCGGCGCTGGCCGCGGAACTCTCCGGCAGCGTGCATGCGCTCGCGATCCACGCGCAGGCGCCGGGGGAAGGGTAAAGGCGCGACAAGTCGTCCTGTCATGCCCCGCCACCGGGTCTCGCCTTCGGCGAGCCCGATGACAGGCTCCGTCGGGGCATCCAGTAAACACTGCTGTCGAGATTCAACCGATAGGCCGCGGCGTACTGGATCGCCCGCCCCAGTGCGCAAGTGCGCACAAGGCGGGCGATGACGCCGAGTGTGCGTCAAAACGACGTCCCGGCCCGCCGCGGCTTGGCTTCTTCCAGCTCCGCCTCGCGCGGCACCGGTGAAATACGGAGCGCGGTGATGCGGTTGCGCTCACGGCGCAGCACGCGGAAGCGGAAGCCGTGGAAGGTGAAGCTCTGGCCGCGGTCGGGGATCGAGCGCGCCTCGTGAATGACGAGGCCGGCGACCGTGGTTGCCTCTTCATCGGGCAGGTGCCAGTCCATGGCGCGGTTGAGATCGCGGATCGGCACCGAGCCGTCGACCACGACGGAGCCGTCCGGCTGGGCGCGCACGCCGGCGACCACGACGTCGTGCTCGTCGGAGATGTCACCGACAATCTCTTCCAGAATGTCTTCCAGTGTCACAAGACCTTCAACTTCGCCATACTCGTCGACGACCAGCGCGAAATGTGTCTTGCGGCGGCGGAACGCCTTGAGCTGCTCGGAGACGGGGCGCATCTCCGGCACGAACCAGGGCGGCAGCGCGATGGTGGAGACGTCGATGCGCGAGGTGTCGCCGTCCGAGGCCCGGATCGCGCGCAACAGATCCTTGGCGTGGAGCACGCCGATGATGTTTTCCGGCTTCTCGCGCCACAGCGGAATGCGGGTGTATTCGGTCGCCAGCACCTCGCGCACCAGATCTTCCGGCGGCAGGTCGGCGTTGATCATCATCATCTCGGTGCGATGGATCATGACGTCGGAGACCTGGAGCTCGCGCAGATCCAGGAGGCCGCCGAGCATGTCGCGGTCCTGCTTCTCGACCTTGCCCTCGTGGTGCAGGAGGTCGACCGCGCCGCGCAGGCGCTCGGTCGGCGACAGGATCGCCTGGTGCTCGCCGGCAAGGCCGAACAGCCGCATCAACACGCGCACCACGATCTCGACCACGTGGAGCAGCGGTCCCAGCACGTACATGGTCAGCCGCATCGGGCGCGCGACCGCCAGCGCCATGCGGTCGGGCGCGTTGATGGCGATGGTCTTGGGCAGGACTTCCGCGAAGATCACGACCAGCACGGTCATCACGCCGGTCGCATAGAGCACGCCGACATCGCCGAACCAGGCGGTGAAGATGCTGGTGGCCAATGCGGATGCGCTGATATTGGCGATGTTGTTGCCGAGCAGCAGCGCGCCGATCAGGCGCTCGCGCATGTCGAGCAGTTGCGAGACCACGTCGGCGTCGTGATTACCCTGCTTGGAGAGCCGCAGCATGCTGGCGCGCGAGGCGCCGGTCAGCGCGGTCTCGCTCGCGGCGAAGAACCCCGAGACGAGCAGGCAGAGAATTACAATGGAGAATCCGAGCCAGTCCATGCACCACTCTGGTTTCTAGTCTTGACGCGTTTTCCTGACGCGAACCGGTACCCACTTCGCTCGAAACGCTCTATTATTTGAGCATGATCTTTTCGGAAAACCACCGCGCACTTTTCCGGATCATGCTTTAGCGCCGTTCGGCCGCCCATCACGCCTTGCGCGCGAGCTTCTCCTTGAGGAAATCGCGCACCGGGGCCGGCTCGACGTCCTTGGCGATGACGGCGCGCCCGACAGCCTCCAGCAGGATGAAGGTGAGCTTGCCGCGCTTGACCTTCTTGTCCTGCGCCATCAGGGCCATCAGCGCGTCGGCGTCGCTGAGCCCTTCCTGCGCGAAGCCCGCGATATCCTGCAGGCGCGTCGGCAGGCCCGCTTCAACAAGATGGCGCTCGACGCGGGCGGCATCCGCCTCGCCGATCATGCCGAGCCTGGCCGAGAACTGCGCCGCCAGCGTCATGCCGATCGCGACGCCCTCGCCGTGGAACAGGCGGTCGGAGAAGCCGGTCGCGGCTTCCAGCGCATGGCCGAAAGTGTGGCCGAGATTGAGCAGCGCGCGTTCGCCGGTCTCGCGCTCGTCGCGCGAGACGATTCCGGCCTTGGCGCGGCAGGAGGTCGCGATCGCATGCTCGCGGGCCGAACCGCCCTTGAAGATGTCGGAATGGTTCTTCTCCAGCCAGGTAAAGAAGGCCTCGTCGCCGAGCACGCCGTATTTGGCGACCTCGGCATAGCCGGCGCGGAACTGCCGCGGCGACAGCGTGTCGAGCACGGCGGTGTCGGCGATCACCAGCACCGGCTGGTGGAAGGCGCCGAGCAGGTTCTTGCCCTGCGGCGAGTTGATGCCGGTCTTGCCGCCGACCGAGGAATCGACCTGCGCCAGCAGCGAGGTCGGCACCTGCACGAAATCGACGCCGCGGCGCAGGATCGCAGCGGCGAAGCCCGCGAGATCGCCGACCACGCCGCCGCCGAGCGCGATGACGAGATCGTTGCGCTCGATCTTTGCCGCGATCAGGGCTTCGCTGACCTTCTCGAGGCCGGCATAGGTCTTCGAGATCTCGCCTTCCTCGACCACGACGCGCGTGGTCGGAATGCCGGCCGCCGCCAGCGACGCCTCGGCGGGCTGGAGCCAGTGTTTTGCCACGGTGCGGTCGGTCACGATCGCGGTGCGCACGCCCGGACGCAAGCGCGCGACGCGTTCGCCGAGCGAGGCCAGCACGCCGCGGCCGATGACGATGTCATAGGCACGATCGCCGAGCGCGACGTCGACGTTCACGGGATCGGAATGTTTCAAGGGCGCAGTCATCGTACGGCACTCGCGACGTCGGCTGGTGGCTGGGACGCGGCCCGTTCGCCGCAGAGATGGGCGCGCAGCGTCGCGATGGTCTCCTCGACGATCTTGTCGTGCGGCACGTCGCGCGAGGCGATGGTGAGGTCGGCATGGCCATAGACCGGCTCGCGCTCGGTGAGCAGCCGGGTGACGGTGCCTTCGGGATCGGCCGTTTGCAGCAGCGGGCGGTCGGCGCGGCGGCGAACGCGCCGCATGATGACGTCGTGATCCGCCTTGAGCCAGATCGAGACCGCTTTCGCCGCGATGCGCGTGCGCGTCTCCTCGCGCATGAAGGCGCCGCCGCCGGTCGCCAGCACGATCGGACCACCGTCCAGCAGCCGCGCGATCACCCGCGCCTCGCCGTCGCGGAAATGCGGCTCGCCATGGCGCTCGAAAATCTCCGGTATGGTCATGCCGGCCGCCGCCTCGATCTCGGTGTCGGCATCGACGAAGGGCAGCTTGAGCCGCGCCGCCATGCGACGGCCGATGGTGGACTTGCCGACCCCCATCATGCCGACCAGCACGATCGAACGCGCTCCCAGGGCCGACACGATGTCGGCCTCAGGCGAGGCAGGTGCTGGCAACGCGGCGTCGGACATGTCCCTCGCTCGATCTGCCGCCAGATGCGGCATCCGGCCACCTATACGACCCCAAAAGGGCCCTCGCCAGAGGACTCTTGCCACGAAACGGCGAACATGTTGGATGATTTCATTGGTTAATTTGCCTATCTCAGACCTCGCCTGGACCCTCTCCGAGATCTTGCCGATGCCCAGCCTGTTCCGCTTCCTGACGGCCGTCGCCGTGATCGCCGGCATCGTCTATGGCGTGATCTTCGCGCTGGCGAACTTCGTCAATCCGAAATCGCGGGAAATGACGGTGACGATCCCGGCTGACAAGTTTCTCAAGAAATAGGGGCTAGGCTGCGGGGCATGCGCGCCAAATCGTCCACCAGCAAGCCCTCAGACATCAAGCTCACCGGCCTGTTCCTCGACATGCTCGCGGCGGAACAGGGCGCCGGCCCCAACACGCTCGACGCCTACCGCCGCGACCTCACCGACTTCTCGGAATTCCTCGCCCGCGCCGGCCACAGCTTTGTGGATGCCGAGACGCAGACGCTGCGCGACTACCTCGCCGATCTCGACACACGCGGCTTCAAATCCTCCAGCGTCGCGCGGCGGCTGTCGGCGATGCGGCATTTGTTCCGCTTCCTCCTGAACGAGCGCATCCGAGCTGAGGATCCCGCGGCGATCCTGTCCGGCCCGAAGCGCGGCCGCGGCCTGCCGAAGGTGCTGTCGATATCGGATGTCGACCGCATGCTCCGCCGCGCCAAGGAGATGAGCGAGGCGGCCGATGCCTCGCCCTCGCAGCGGCTGCGCTCGCTTAGGCTCTATTGCCTGCTGGAGGTGCTTTACGCCACGGGCTTGCGCGTCTCCGAGCTGGTGGCGCTGCCGCGCACGGCGGCCAAGCGCGACGCCCGCATGATCGTGGTGCGCGGCAAGGGCGACAAGGAGCGGCTGGTGCCGCTCAACGAAGCGTCGCGGCAGGCGATGGCGGATTATCTCGCGGCGACGGAAGCTGCCAAGGAAAACAGCAAGACCGGGAAGAAGAGCAACCTCGCCGCCTCGAAATGGCTGTTTCCCTCGTTCGGCGAGAGCGGGCACCTGACGCGGCAGCATTTTGCCCGCGACCTCAAGGAACTCGCGGTTGCTTCCGGCCTCCAGGCACGGCTGGTGTCCCCGCACGTGCTGCGCCACGCTTTTGCCAGCCACCTGCTGCACAACGGCGCCGACTTGCGCATCGTGCAGACCCTGCTCGGCCACACCGACATCTCGACGACGCAGATCTACACCCATGTGGTCGAGGAGCGCCTGAAGAGCCTGGTGCGCGACCTGCACCCGCTGGCGGAGAAGTAAGTCTTCCGTAAGCCCGGATGGAGCGCAGCGAAATCCGGGGTTCTCACGTTGCGGATAGACCTTCCCGGATTACGCTTCGCTCCATCCGGGCTACGGACCGCGAGCGAAACCGCCTTGACTTCGGCCACATCTCCGCAGAAAGAGCCGTGGCCTCATTCGTGATTTGGCGCGCTCCCTGCGAGTGCACAGGTCAACCCCTTGAAGAAGCTACACTTCTGTCCGAGACAGCCAACCTCGCTTCGCCTCATTGCCCCGTCCCCCTATATTGAGTTGATGCCAGACCAGATGCGCAGCTATCTCGATTTCGAAAAGCCCGTCGCCGAGCTCGATTCCAAGCTCGACGAATTGCGCACGCTTGCGGCCTCCGGGACCGACATCGCCGATGAGATCGGGCGGATCGAGGACAAGGCGGCGCAGGCGTTGGCCGACCTCTATACGAACCTGACGCCCTGGCAGAAGACGCTGGTCGCGCGCCATCCGCAGCGGCCGCATTTCTCCGACTTCATCAAGGGCCTGATCACCGAGTTCACCCCGCTCGCCGGCGACCGCAAGTTCGGCGAGGACGAGGCGCTGGTCGCGGGTTTTGGCCGCTTCCGCGGCGAAGCGATCTGCGTGATGGGCCAGGAGAAGGGCGATTCCACCGACAGCCGCATCAAGCACAATTTTGGCATGGCGCGGCCCGAAGGCTATCGCAAGGCCGTGCGGCTGATGGAGATGGCCGAACGGTTCGGCCTGCCGGTGCTGTCGATCGTGGATTCCGCCGGCGCCTATCCCGGCATCGGCGCGGAAGAGCGCGGACAGGCCGAGGCGATCGCACGCTCGACCGATGCCTGCATGGCGCTGGGCGTGCCCAACGTCGCGATCATCACCGGCGAGGGCATGTCGGGCGGGGCGATCGCGATCACCACCACCAACAAGGTCTTGATGCTGGAGCACGCGATCTACAGCGTGATCTCGCCGGAGGCCGCCTCCTCGATCCTCTGGCGCGACGGCACCAAGGCGCAGGAAGCCGCCAACAACATGAAGATCACCGCCCAGGACATGCTCCGCTTCGGGGTGATCGACAGCATCCTGAAGGAGCCGGTCGGCGGCGCCCACCGCGACCCCGCCGCCATGATCGCCACCACCGGTGAGGCCATCGCCAGGGCCTTTGACGAACTGCGGAACCTGGACGCGGACGCCGTCCGCAAGCTGCGGCGGCAGAAATTCCTCGATATCGGCCGGAAACTGGGCTGATTCTGGCGGTTTTGGACCTGTCGGACACGTCGCCCTCCGCCGTCGTCCTGGCGAAAGCCAGGACCCATACCGCGGAATCTCTCGATTGGGGGCGCCAGGAGTACCGAACGACGAATCTTCGCCAAACCACTCCCTGGGGTTATGGGTCCTGGCTTTCGCCAGGACGACAGCGAGTTTGATGCCCCGGCAGACCTCCCCCACGCCCCCGGTAACCCCGCATTAACCCTTTTTTTGCCCAAATCAGCGATCTCAGTCCCAATTCGGCCGGATGGCCCAAGTAGCGTCCCAAGTAAGGCCCAGCGTAAGGGCCGAGGTAGCGTCCAGGTTTAGTCTCTGTTGACCATGCCGATGGGCCAACGGGCTCGTGATCCCCGCTCGGGTTGCGACGTCATGACCCAGAGGTTAGAATTTTAATCAATGGCTTCAGGGCATAAGCGCTGGGGTTTGGTCTCGAAAAGCCCGTCTCGACGAAAGCCGTCACGACGGGTCCGGATGTCCGGTCAGGCCATGCTCCAAGATTGGGGTTCGCGCGACTTGCCCGGCACGGTGTGGGGTCCATCTTGATTTCTCGTTCGCTTGCTCGCGCGCTTGTGGCTTCGGTTGCGCTGCTGACGGCCAGTGTCCTGCTGGCCGGCTGCGACACCGACCAGGTCTCGCTCGCGACCAACGCCAAGGCCAACCAGCCGGTGCCGCCAAAGCTTCTCGCCGCGATGGTCGAGAAGGACATGGACCTGCAATCGCCGATCCTGGTGCGCCTGTTCAAGCAGGAGGCCGAGCTCGAGGTCTGGAAGCAGACCCGCTCGGGCCAGTTCGCGCTGCTCAAGACCTATCCGATCTGCCGCTGGTCCGGCGATCTCGGCCCGAAGGTGCGCGAAGGCGACCGCCAGGCGCCAGAGGGTTTCTATTCGATCAACCCCGGCCAGATGAATCCGCAATCGGCCTATTACCTGTCGTTCAACACCGGCTACCCGAACGCGTTCGACAAGGCGCTCGGCCGCACCGGCTCGCAGCTGATGGTGCACGGCGACTGTTCGTCGCGCGGCTGCTACGCGATGACGGACGAGCAGATCGCGGAGATCTACTCGCTCGGCCGCGAGTCGTTCTTCGGCGGCCAGAAGGCGTTCCAGCTCCAGGCCTATCCGTTCAAGATGACGCCGGTGAACATGGCCAAGCACCGCAACAATCCGAACATGGCCTTCTGGAAGATGATCAAGGAAGGCTACGATCATTTCGAGGTGACGCGGCAGGAGCCGAAGGTCGATTTCTGCGAGCGGAAATACGTTTTCGACGCGGCAAAGGCGCCCGACGCCAAGCGTGATCCGGTGTTTGATGCCTCGGCAAAATGCCCGGCCTATGTGGTCCCCGAGGACGTCGCCAGCGCCGTGCGCGAGAAGCAGGCGAAGGACGAGGCCGAATACGCCAAGCTGGTCTCCCGCGGCACGCCGGTGGCGCGCATGAACACCGGCATCGACGGCGGCATGAACAAGATCTTCGCCGCGAAGATTCCGGAAGGCTCGACCGGCCTGTCCGAAGGCGCCGAGGGCAACACGCTGCAGATGCTGGCGATGTCGAAGGCGCCCGGCACGATTCCCGGACACGTCAATCCGCCCAAGCCGAATCTCGATGCGGCCGCAGCCTCTGCGCCGCAGGAGGAGCCGGTCGTCGCCGTCGCCGCGCCCGCCGCCAACACCCGCGTCGCCGCAGCTCAGCCGGCCGAGAAATCCGGCGGCTTCTTCTCCGGCCTCGCCCGCAAGATGGGCATGGGCACCGCCGACACCACGGCCACCGCCTCGGCCCCGCCGCCGGCCGCAGCAGCGCCAGCCGCGCCCGCCAAGCCGGCAGTCGCCGCCGCCAAGCCCGCCCCGCAGCCCCAGGCGCCGAAGTCAGTCGTCGCCGTGAAGCCGCCCGAGCCGGTAAAGCCGGACACGCGCCTCGCCGCGACGCGGCCGGCGCTGAAGCCCTCGGTGTCGGATGGCGCTGCTGAAACGAGCAGTGCGCAGTTCGCGGGTGCCGCACCCGTCGTGCCGGCGAACTCGTTCGACAGCCGGTTTTCCGCGGTGAAGTAGGGCGGCGGCAACTCCGCGCGTTACTCTCGGCTCCATCCAAGCCCGACGTCGTCATTCCCCACGAAGGCGGGGAATCCAGTATTCCAGAGGCGGTCGTTATCGATCGAGAAGCTGCGGCGTACTGGATGCCCCGCCTTCGCGGGGTATGACAGTTGAGGTCGGGGCGAGAGTGTCGCGCCTGCCTCAAAGGCGAGCTGCGTCCCCTACGGCGCCAGATATCGCAGCAGCTCCGGGTTCCCCCTCACCTCACCCGCCGCGCCCTGTAGCGCGACCCTTCCGCGGTCCAGCACGTAGGCGTAATCGGCGACGCGGAGCGCGAGGTCGAGGTGCTGCTCGACGATGATGACGGCGATCTCCTTGGCGAGCTCGATCAGGCGCTCGGTGATTTCCTCGATCACGCCGATCCAGACGCCTTCGGTCGGCTCATCCAGCAGCAGCAGTTTCGGTTCGCCGAGCATGGCGCGGCCGATCGCCAGCATCTTGCGCTCGCCGCCGGAGAGCGTGCCGGCGGGCTGGTCGAGGCGCTGGCCGAGCTTGGGGAAGATCGTCAGCACGCGGTCGACCATGTCGGCGTTCTTGCTCGCGAGCGAGCCGACGGCGAGATTGTCGCGCACCGACAGGCGCGCGAACACCGAATGCTCCTGCGGCACGTAACCGATGCCGGCGCGCACGCGCTCTTCGGTACGGCGGCGGCTGATGTCGCGGCCGTCGAAGGCGACCTCGCCCTTCCACGCCGGCAGCTCGCCGACGATGGTCTTCATCAGCGTGGTCTTGCCGGCACCGTTGCGCCCCAGCACGGCGACGCCGCCGCGCCAGGGAATGCCGAGGTTGACGTCGAACAGGACCTGGCTGCGGCCATAGCCGGCGTCGAGATGCTTGATGTCCAAAAATTCAGGCACGGCGCAGATAAATCTCCTGGACGGCCTTGTTGGCCTGGATCTCGGACACGGTACCGGATGCCAGCACCTTGCCCTGGTCGAGCACGGTCAACCGATCACAGATGTCGCGGATGAAATCGAGGTCGTGCTCGACGATGACGAGCGAGCAATGCTGCTTGATCGGCTGCAGCAATTCGCCGGTGACGCGGCGCTCCTCCAGGCTCATGCCGCCGGTCGGCTCATCGAGCAGCAACAATTTCGGCTTGCCCGCGAGCGCCATCGCGATCTCCAGCCATTGCTGCTGGCCGTGCGACAGCGCCGCCGCCGCATCGAAGGCGCGATCGGCGAGGCGAAACTGGGTGAGCATGGTCATGACCTGGTCGTGCAACACGCTGCGGGTGCGCGAGAACAGGAGGTCGAACAGCGAGGACTGCGCCTGCAGCGCGAGCAGGATGTTGTCGTAGAGCGTCAGCGTCGGCAGCACGCTGGTGATCTGGAATTTCAGGCTCATGCCGGCGCGGGCGCGTTCGGTCGGCGTGAACGCGGTGATGTCGGCGTTGACGAACGAGACCTTGCCCTGGGTGGGCACCTCGGCGCCGGCGATGCACTTCATCAGCGTGCTCTTGCCCGAGCCGTTCGGACCGATCAGGCCGTGAAACTCGTTCTCGCCGACGGTCAGCGCGGCACCGTCGAGCGCGGTGAGCTTGCCAAACACCTTCCTGATGCCCGCGGCCTCAAGGAGCGGCATTGCGCTTCTCCTTTTTACTCTCCTTGGGCTTGCCGCCAAAGCTTCCGACCCGCTCGCGCTCGCCGAGCACGAAGCTGATCAGGCCGAGCGGCCGGAACAGGATCACCAGCAGCAGCAGAACGCCGAGGATGATCGGCCAGATCTCGCGGTAATTGTCCGACAGCCAGAAGCTGACGCCCTCGACGATGACGGCGCCGATCACGGCGCCGATCAACGTGCCGGAGCCGCCGAACAGCACGTAGAGCACCACCTGGGTCGAGACCACGACGCCGACCATGTTGGGCCAGACGAAGCCCTCGTGGAAGGCATAGAGGCTGCCGGCGAGGCCCGCGACGGCGCCGCCGATGGTGAAGATGATCGCCTTGAGATGCTGCGTCTTGTAGCCGAAGAAGGCGATGCGCTGCTCGTTCTCGCGCAGGCCCGCAAGCGCCAGCCCGAACTGCGAGCGCACCAGGAAGCGGCAGAGCAGGTAGACGACCACGAGAATGCCGAGCACGAGATAGTAGAAGGCCGGCCCTTCCGAGAATTCGTAGCCGCCGAGCGTCATCGGCGCGATCGAGGGGATGCCGTTCTGGCCGCCGAGATAATACCAGCCGCGCGCCAGCCGGTCGGCGGCGTAGGAGCCGGTCAGCGTGCCCAGCGAGACGAAGATCACGCTGGAGGGATGTCGTCCAAGCAGAAGAAAACCGCCAAGCAGCAGCGCAAAGGTGAGGCCGATGATCGTGCCCGCCGGCAGCACCAGGAAGATGTTGGTGATGTCGAGATCGCGCGCGAGCAGCGCCACGCCATAGCCAGCCGAGCCGAAGAACAGGGCCTGGCCAAAGCTCATGATGCCGGCATAGCCCCAGACCAGATCGAACGACAGCGCGAACAGTGCGAGGATGATCACGCGCGTCGCGAACACGGTGAGATAGTCCTGCAGCACCAGCGGCGCGAGCAGCGCCGCGGCGAACACCACGCCCTCCACGATCGGCAGGACTTTTCGTCCTGCCTTGACCTGTCCCGCTGCCGCGCGTTCAGCCATCGCATCGTCCGCTTCGTCGGCGACGATGGCCTCTCTTACCACACTCATGGACTTCGGCATTCCGCCTCAGCATTCCTTGTTGGCATTCCTTGTCAGCATTCCTCTTTAGCATTCCTTGGGATCGACGAGGCCGTTGCTGCGTCCGACGATCTCGTAGTTGCCGCCCTTGGCGACCGCGGTGTACATCTTCATCTTGCAGTGTCGCTTGCCCGGCACCATCTCGGCCGGTCCGCCCGGACCTTCGGCGATCTTGGCATGGTCGAGCGCGGCGGCAACCGACTCGCGGTCGATCTTGCCCGCTTCCTTGACGGCCGCCTCCCACAGCTTGAGGCCACGATAGGTGCCGGTGGCGGCGCTGCCGGCGGCGAACAGGAAGTTGCCCGGAAAATCCTTCTCGTAGGCCGCCTGGATCTTTGCGTTGAACGCATCCTCCTTGGTCAGCACCTTGAAATAGTCGAGGCAGCTTGCGAGCCCCTCGATCTCGGCGGCCTGGTTGATGTTGAGCGTGTTCTCGTCATAGTAGACGCAGGCGAGACGACCGCCGTTCTTGAGGAAGCCCGCTTCATAGAGCTGCTTGAAGAACGGGCCTACACCCGGCGGAATGACGGTGTTGAAGACGACGTCGACCTTGTTGGAGATGATGCGGTTGACGGTCGACGAGAAGTCGACCTGGTCGAGCGGATAATATTCCTCGAACACCACCTCGCCGCCGTTGGATTCGATCACCTTGCGGGCATAGACGTTGAGCGTGTGCGGCCAGACATAGTTGGCGCTCGGCAACGCGAACTTCTTGCCGCCGTTCTTGATCAGCCAGGGGATGAATTCGTCGCATTGCTGCGCCGGCGTCGGCCCGGTGCAGAACAGATACGGCGTGCACTCCTTGCCTTCGTAGAGCTGCGGATAGATGTAGAGCGTCTTGCCGCGGGCGACGATCGGGTCCTTGATCGCGTTGCGCATCGACGAGGTGATGCCGCCCAGCACCATGTCGACCTTGTCGCGCTGGATCAGCTTTCGCACGTTGCCGACGGCAACGGATTCGTTCGACGCGGTGTCCTCGATGTAGAGCTCGAGCGGACGGCCGAGCAGGCCGCCGGCATCGTTCATCTGCTTGATCAGCATCTTGGCGACGTTGGCGTCCGCCGTGCCGGCATAGGCGATCGGGCCGGTGAGATCGGTCGCGATGCCGACCTTGATCGGGCCTTCAGCCGCATTGGCCCAGCCGGCCGGGATCACCCAGCTGCCGACGCCGGTCGCGACCGCGCCGGTGGCAAAGGCGAAATTGGAGAGGAAGCGACGGCGCGTGAGATTGGTGCGATCTGCAAACATGACTAAACCCCTTTTCCAGCGATGAGGCCCTGTGGCCGGAATTTGATGAAGACAATGGCAAGGACGAAGACGAGGACATCGGCGACGACCGGCGCCATCACCCATGGCAGCGCGGCGCTGAGCGTGCCGATGACGCCGGCACCCGCGACCGGCCCGATGAAGGAGCCGACGCCGCCGACCATCACCGCGACAAAGCCCTGGATCAGGAAGCGCAGGCCGAGATCGGCGAACAGGCTGAACACCGGCACGATCAGCGCGCCGGCAAGGCCGGCGAGCGCCGCACCGAACGCAAACGTCGCGCCGTAGATCAGCGGCGTGGAGATGCCGGAGGCGCGGGCCAGCGATGGATTTTCCAAAGTGGCACGCACGCGTAAGCCAAAACTGGTGCGCGAGAGCAGGAGATAGCAGCCTGCCATCACCAGCAGCGTGATGACGATGATGGTGAAGCGCCAGGCCGAGATGTGCATGGCGCCGATATCGATCGAGCCGCCGATCGGCTCGGGCACGGTGAGGTAGAAGCCGCCGATCAGGCCGCGCACGGATTCCCGGATGATCAGGCCGAGCGCGTAGGTGCCGAGCATCGCCACGATCGGCGCGGCGTAGAAGCGACGGATGATCAGCGCCTCCAGCACGAAGCCGAGCGCGCCGACCACGAAGGGCGCCGCGACCATGCCGGTCCAGATCGGCAGGCCCTTGGCGTAGGCGAGATAGGTGATGTAGGCCCCGAGCAGCACGAACTCGCCCTGCGCGAAGTTGAAGATGCCCATCATGCTGGCGATGATCCCGAGCCCCAGCACGATCAGGACGATGATCGCGCCGAAGCTCAGAATCTCGAACGCCGCGACGAACGCGTTAGCCATTTGGTGCTGTTCCGTCCGTCTGCATCAGCACCTCGCTCACATCTTCTTCCAGTCGCCGATCTGCTCGAAGGCATGCGCGGCGCGATAAATCGTCGCTTCCTCGAACATGCGGCCGACCAGCATCAGGCCGACGGGGAGGCCGTCGACCATGCCGCAGGGCAGCGACATCGCGGGATGATGGGTGATGTCGAACGGCGCGGTGTTGCCGATCATCTCCAGCGCGCGGGCGACGTAGTCCTCACGGCTGGCGGTCGGCTCCGGCAGCTTGGTCGCCTTCATCGGCGTGGTCGGCAGCAGCAGCAGATCGTAATCCCTGAAGGCCTTGTCGTAGGCCGCGGTGAGGCGGCGGGAGATGTTGAGCGCCTTGCCGTAATAGCGCGGACCGAAATTGTTGTTGATATAGGTGCCGAGCAGCAGGAACAGCTTTGTCGTCTCCGACAGCGAGTCCGCCTGGCGCCGCCAGCCGCGATGGAAATCCATCAGCGAGGTGGAATAGAGGTCGGACCGGCTGAGGCCATAGCCGTCGCCATACATCATGGTCTGGGTCATGCCCTCGGTGCCGATCGGCGTCCAGATCGCAGGGCCGACGAGATGCATCGGGATCGAGACGGTCTCGACGGTGGCGCCGAGATCCTTGAAGCGCTTGGCCGCCTCGCGCACGCTTTCGTTGACGGCGGCTTCGGCGGTCGGCTGCTCAAAGCCTTCCTTCAAAATGCCGATCTTCATGCCCTTCACGCCCTGGCCGAGCGCCTTGGTGTAGTCCTCGACCTTCGGCGCCTTGATGCGCGGGTCATAGCCATCGTCGCCGGCCAGCACTTCGAGCAGCAGCGCGTTGTCGGCAACGGTCGCCGTCATCGGGCCGGTGTGATCGACGAAAATCTCGATCGGCATGATGCCGGTATAGGGCACGAGGCCCCAGGTCGGCTTCATGCCATAGGTGCCGCAGAACGAGGACGGCATGCGGATCGAGCCACCCTGGTCGCCGCCGATCGCCATGTCGACCTCGCCGAGGGCTACGACGACGCCGGAACCGGAGGACGAGCCGCCGGCCGAATAGCCCATCTTGTGCGGATTATGCACCGCGCCGACCGCGCCGGTGTGGCTGCCGCCGGACATGCAGAAGGATTCGCAATGCACCTTGCCGGCGATCTCGGCGCCGGCATCGAGCATGCGCGTGACGATGGTGGCGTCAAAATCGGGGACATAGCCTTCCAGCGTCGCCGAGCCGTTCATCATGGGAACGCCGGCGAGCATGATGTTGTCCTTCAGCGCGACGGTCTTGCCCTTGAGCTTGCCGCTCGCCGCGCCCTTGACGGTCGACTTGCGGTACCAGGCATTGCGCGGATTTTCCTCCGGTGACGGCCGATAGCCCGGGGTGCGCGGATATTTCACCTCCGGCACTTCATCCGGCATCGCGCCGACAAGATTGTAGGCCTCGATCGAGCCCTGCATCAGGCCGCGGAACGAGGCGACGTCTTCGTCGGTCAGCGCGAGGCCGCACTGCTCGGCGACGCTGCGCAACTGGGCTGGCGTGGGAAGGGCAACTGTCACGGCGCTCTCCTTGAGGCTTCTTGATCCCTGGCTTTTGACGGAAGCGCTGATGCCCCGCGTGCACGACGCGGGCCATTCGGCTTCACGTTTGTATTACAAACGGAAATATTTTCCTTTTCAAGTATTATTTCGGACCTCCGCCGCGACCCGGTGCGCGGCCGGTTTCAGAGCGTCCTGATCAGCTTGAAGTCGAGGCCGTCGGCCTCGGCGAGATACATCGGCATTTCGGCGCGGCCGTCGCGTATGGTCACCGGACCGCGGCCGGCGGTGTAGACCGTGTTGCGCGCCGCCTTCAACAGCGGTTTCAATGCGAGCGACCCGGCCCGGTTGGCCACGGCCTCCAGAAAGCGCAGCCCCTCATAGTTCGACTGGCCCACGGAGCCGACCGGCGGCGCGTGCGGACCGAACATGGCCTGATAGCCAGTGAGGAACTCGTCATTGGCGCGCGAGGCCATGCAGTTGAAATAGCCGGACGCGCAGAACAAATTCTCGGTGTTGTCGGCCCCGATGCCGAGCAGCACGGTCTCGTCCATCGCACCCGCAAGCCGCAGCGTCGAGGTGGCGAGGCCGGCTTCCGCGAAGGCGCGGTTGAAGGTGATGCTGTCGGTGCCGATCAGCGAGATCAGCACCACGTCCGGCTTGGCGGCGCGGATGCGCGCCAGATGCGGCTCGTGATTGTCCTCGCCGACGGGGACGAACTCCTCGCCGACGACCTGGCCGCCGGCTTCCTTGATGTAGCGCTTCACCGCGCGATGCGACTGCCAGGGCCAGACATAGTCGCTGCCGATCAGGTACCAGCGCGCCGCCTTCTTGACGTCCGCGAGCCAGTGGATGGCGGGGCGGCTCTGCCAGCGTGGCGTCTCGCCGATCGCCATCACGCCCGGCGTGCRCTCACCGCCTTCATAGACCGGCGTGTAGATGTAGGGGATGCGGTTGCCGGTGACCTTGCGCAGCGCGACGCGGACCGCGCTGATATGCGATCCCATGATCAGATCGACCTCGTCGAAGACGATCGCCTGCTCGGCGCGCCGCACCACCTCGTCGATCGGACCGCCGGAATCGTAGATCGACAGCTCCAGCTCGCGCCCGAGAATGCCGCCGCGCTTGTTGATCTCGGCAATCGCCAGCATCGCGCTGTTGGTGGAGGTCGGGCCCCAGATTCCGGGCGAGCCGGTGAAGGTGAGGAAATTGCCGATGCGCAGCTTGTTGCGCGCACCGCGGCGCTTCATGAAATGCGCGTCAACCGGAGACAGGTCGAAGTCGGCCGCCGACGACGACAGATTCCTGAACAGCAAGGACGGCGGCAACGCCGGACCGCCGTGAGCCGGGAAGTTTACCGTCGCGCGCACGCCAACTCCTGTCTGGCACCAGACTTGAAAGCACATTCAGCAGGCGGTCGCGGCATCCGCCCTTTTGTTAGGCAATCATCCTATTTTGAAAATATTGAATATTCAAGAATTGAAGTGCATATAGATGCAGCATCGATTGCAAGACATTCACTCATTTGGGTCAAGACGAAGTCTTAGCCGTGGCAAAACCGTCGAAAGAAAACTCCCCGATCACCGCCCACCTCGCTTATTTGCTCGCGCAAGCCAACCGGGAGATCAACCGGCAGCTGGAACTGCGCTTGAGCAAGGAAGGCGTTCCCGTCGAGCAGTGGCGCATTCTCAAGGTCCTGTCGGACGGCAACGGCCATTCGATGGGCGAGCTTGCGGATGCCGTGCTGCTCAACCATCCGACGCTGACCAAGATGATCGACCGCATGGTCTCCGACACGCTGGTCTATCGCGTGCAGGACCCCAACGACCGCCGCAAGGTTTTGATGTTCATCTCCGACCGCGGCAAGGTGCTGTGCAAGAAGCTCAACTCGCTCGCAGTCGACCAGGAGGAGCACATCCTCGAAAGCTACGGCGACAAGTCGACGAGCGAATTGAAGCGGCTGCTGGAGAGCTTGATCGACAGCTCGAATTGAGCGGTGGCTTAGCTGAACCCTCTCAACGTCGTCCCGGCGAAGGCCGGGACCCATACCGCGGAATCTATCGAAGGCGCGCGGACGTCGTACCGCGCGAAGACGCGCAACTATCAGTCTTCCCCAAGCTCAATCCTGTGGGTATGGGTCCCGGCCTTCGCCGGGACGACGATGTGGTGGGGTACGCGCACCACATACTCAACCGTCATCGCCCGCCTTGTGCGCAATTGCGCACTGGGGCGGGCGATCCAGTATTCCAGAGACGGTGTTGTTTTAGCCGAGGGGCCGCGGCGTACTGGATGCCCCGCTTTCGCGGGGCATGACAGTGGGGCCTAACTACTAAGCGTACCGCCCGTGGCAGTGCTTGTACTTCTTGCCGCTGCCGCACGGGCAGTCCTCGTTGCGGCCGATCTTGCCCCAGGATGCCGGGTTCTTCGGATCGCGCAGCGCCGCGTCGGTGGCCTGCGGCGCCAGCGTGACGCTGGCGAGCGCCATCTCGTCCTCGCCGGTGTTCGGGTCGAACTTGTGCGCTTCCATCGGCGGCAGCGCGGGCGCTTCCTGCTCCGGCGGGATGATCTCGACCCGCATCAGCTGCGCGGTGACGGCCTCGCGCAGATGCGCGCTCATCTCCTGGAACAGGTTGAAGGCCTCGGTCTTGTACTCCTGCAACGGATCGCGCTGGCCATAGCCGCGCAGGCCGATGACCTGGCGCAGATGGTCGAGCATGATCAAATGCTCGCGCCAGAGATGGTCGAGCGTCTGGAGCAGAATGGTCTTCTCGACGTAACGCATCACGTCGGGGCCCCATTGCCCGACCTTGGCCGCCATGTGCTCGTCGGCTTTGGTCTCGATGCGCGTGAGCAGCTCCTCGTCGGCGATGCCCTCTTCCTTGGCCCAGTCGTCGACCGGCAGGTCGAGATCGAGCACGCGCTTCAACTCTTCCTTCAGCCCGGCTGTGTCCCACTGCTCGGCATAGGCATGCTCGGGCACGTGCTTGGCGACGAGGTCGTCGATGAAGGCGTGGCGCATGTCGGCGATGGTCTCGGCGACGCTCTCGTCCTTCATCAGCTCGACGCGCTGGTCGAAGATCACCTTGCGCTGGTCGTTCTGGACGTTGTCGAACTTGAGCAGGTTCTTGCGGATGTCGAAGTTGCGCGCCTCGACCTTCTGCTGCGCCTTCTCCAGCGCCTTGTTGATCCAGGGATGGATGATCGCCTCGCCCTCTTTCAGGCCGAGACGCTGCAGCATGCTGTCGAGCCGATCCGAGCCGAAGATGCGCATCAGATCGTCTTCCAGCGACAGGAAGAACTTCGAGCGGCCGGGGTCGCCCTGACGGCCGGAACGGCCGCGGAGCTGGTTGTCGATGCGGCGGGATTCGTGACGCTCGGAGCCCATGATGTAGAGGCCACCCGGCTTGGTCACGGTCTTGGCGGGCCTGTTGCCCTTCGCCGGCTCGATCTCGACGACCTCCTCCGCCTTCAGCACGATCTCGCGGAAGCGGTCGACGTCGGCCTTGATCTGCTCGATCTTCCTGGCCTTCTCGGCCTCGTCCTCGATGCCCGCGGTCTCCTTCGGGATGCGCATATCGAGCGAGCCGCCGAGCTTGATGTCGGTGCCGCGGCCGGCCATGTTGGTCGCGATCGTGATCGCGCCGGGAACGCCGGCTTCGGCGACGATATAGGCTTCCTGCTCGTGGAAGCGCGCGTTCAGCACCGCAAACAGCTTTGCCGGCTTGCCGGCGCGGGCCGCTGCGTAAAGCTTGTCGAGCGCGTTCTCCTTGCCGAAATCGATCTGCTTGTAGCCGTTCTTCTTGAGGAACTCGGCGAGCACTTCCGACTTCTCGATCGACGCCGTGCCGACCAGCACCGGCTGCAGCCGCGAATTGGCACGCTCGATCTCGGCGAGGATGGCCGAATATTTTTCCTGGTGGGTGCGATAGACCTCGTCGTCCTCATCCAGGCGGCCGACCGGCACGTTGGTCGGGATCTCGACGACCTCGAGCTTGTAGATGTCGAAGAGTTCGTCGGCTTCGGTCAACGCCGTACCGGTCATGCCCGCAAGCTTCTCGTACATGCGGAAGTAATTCTGGAACGTGATCGAGGCGAGCGTCTGGTTCTCGGGCTGAACCTGGACGTGCTCCTTGGCTTCCAGCGCCTGATGCAGGCCTTCGGAATAGCGCCGGCCGGCCATCATGCGGCCGGTGAACTCGTCGATGATGATGACCTCGTCGTCGCGGACGATGTAATCCTTGTCGCGGGTGAACAGCGTGTGGGCGCGCAGCGCCTGGTTGATGTGATGCACGACGGAGACGTTCTCGACGTCGTAGAGCGACTCGCCCTTGAGCTGGCCGGCGTCGCGCAGCAGCGTCTCGATCTTCTCCATGCCGGCTTCGGTCAGCGTCACCGTGCGCTGCTTCTCGTCGACGTCGTAATCGGTCTTGTCGAGCTTGGGCAGGAAGCCATCGATGGTGTTGTAGAAGTCGGAGCGGTCGTCGAGCGGACCGGAGATGATCAGCGGGGTGCGCGCCTCGTCGATCAGGATGGAGTCGACCTCGTCGACGATCGCGTAGAAGTGCGGTCGCTGGACCATGTCCTCGAGCCGGTACTTCATGTTGTCGCGCAGATAGTCGAAGCCGTATTCGTTGTTGGTGCCGTAGGTGATGTCGCAGGCATAGGCCGCCTTGCGCTCGGCATCGTCGAGGCCATGGACGATCACGCCGGTGGTCATGCCGAGGAAGCTGTAGATCTGGCCCATCCAGCCGGAGTCGCGGCGGGCGAGGTAATCGTTGACGGTGACGACGTGGATGCCCTTGCCGGCGAGCGCGTTGAGATAGACCGCAAGCGTCGCCACCAGCGTCTTGCCTTCGCCGGTCTTCATCTCGGCGATGTCGCCCTCGTGCAGCACCATGCCGCCGATCAGCTGGACGTCGAAATGGCGCTGGCCGAGCGTGCGCTTGGCGGCCTCGCGCACGGTGGCGAAGGCGGGCACCAGGATGTCATCCAGCGTCTTGCCCTCGGCGAGCTGCTTCTTGAACTCGGCGGTGCGGGCCTTGAGCGCCTCGTCCGAGAGCTTCGACACCTCGGGCTCCAGCGCGTTGATCGCGTTGACGCGGGACTGATATCCCTTCACCCGCCGGTCGTTGGCGGAGCCGAAAAACTTGCGGGCGAGCGCGCCGATCATGCCTAGTTCCTGTGTTCGCGATTTAACCGCGTTGCAGCCAAGAGGTTGTCACCCGCCTGCCTATCAACTCACCGTGACGCCTGATGGCGCCAGAGCCCGGACTGCGGGGGGTCATCCGCCATATGGGTGGGAATTGAGCAAGTCTGGGTTCAACGGCCAAAAACGCAGCAAAATAAACGCCATCGCCATGGACGCGACCGGGCAGAGATATGGCCCGGTCAGGGCCTTGTCAACGGCGGCCGCCTTGCGGCTAATTCATCATTTTGACAGACTTTTCGCGTTGCCAAGCCCCCTTGATTGGGCGAGTGTCCGCCCCGCTCGAGCAGCCCCCGCTTCAACATAATAAGGATTTTCCATGACCACCTCGTTCCCGGTAACGAAAACCGGCCTGCGCTTCGGCCTCGCCACCGCCCTTGCGGGCTGCCTTGCGCTGGCGCTGATCGCGGGTCCCGGCCGGGCTGCCGATGATCCGGTCCTGGCAAAGGTCAATGGCTCGGACATCAAGAAGAGCGACGTCGCCATGGCCGAGGAGGAACTCGGGCCGAGCCTCGCCCAGATGGATCCGGCGACCAAGGACGAGAACGTCCTGTCCTTCCTGATCGACATGAAGATCGTCGCCAAGGCGGCCGAGGACAAGAAGATCGGCGACAGCGAGGAATTCAAGAAGCGCCTGGCGTTCGCACGCAACCGCCTCCTGATGGATGGCCTGCTTGCCAGCGAGGGCAAGGCGGCGACCACCGACGACGCCATGAAGAAGGTCTATGAGGAGGCCTCCAAGCAGATCACCGGCGAGCAGGAAGTCCATGCGCGCCACATCCTGGTCGAGACCGAGGACGAGGCCAAGGCGGTGAAGGCCGAGCTCGACAAGGGCGCCGATTTCGCCGAGCTCGCCAAGAAGAAGTCCAAGGATCCGGGCTCGGCCGATGGCGGCGACCTCGGCTTCTTCACCAAGGAACAGATGGTGCCGGAATTCTCGGCGGTGGCCTTCGCGCTGGAGCCGGGCAAGATCTCCGACCCCGTGAAGTCGCAGTTCGGCTGGCACATCATCAAGGTCGAGGAAAAGCGCAACCGCAAGGCGCCGGACTTCACCCAGGTCAAGGCCCAGATCGAACAATACGTCACCCGCAAGGCCCAGGCCGACTATGTCGCCAAGCTGCGCGCCGAGGCCAAGGTCGAGCGCCTGGACCAGCCGGCGGATGCGGCGAAGGACGCCAAGCCTGCCGACGCGGCCAAGCCTTCCGATGCGAAGCCGTCCGACAGCAAGATGGCGCCGCCGGCGAAGAAGTAAGAATTCGCTGTCACTTCACGGACGCCAATAGTATCTAACGTCGCAATGGCCGGGCTTCGCCCGGCCATCTGCATATCCAGACCCCACCAAGGCGCCCAACGATGTCCTCCTCCGTCTCCCCGCTTGCCCCGAAACATGTTCCCGACATGCCCGCCATCGCGGGCGTCCGTCTTGCGACGGCCGAGGCCGGCATCCGCTACAAGAACCGCACCGATGTGCTGCTGGCGGTGTTGGACAAGGGCACCGCGGTCGCCGGCGTCTTCACCAAGTCGAAATGCCCCTCGGCGCCGGTCGAATGGTGCCGCGCAAAGCTGAAGGGCGGCAAGGCGCAGGCGCTGGTGGTCAATTCCGGCAATGCCAATGCCTTCACCGGCAAGACCGGCCGTGGGTCCACCGCGCTGACCGCGAAGATCGCGGCCAAGGCCGTCGGGTGCGGCGAGAGCGAGATCTTTCTGGCTTCGACGGGAGTGATCGGCGAGCCGCTGGACGCCACCAAGTTCGACGGCGTGCTCGGACGCCTCGCCGAGAGCGCAGAGCCCGCGAGCTGGCTCGACGCGGCCAAGGCGATCATGACCACCGACACCTTCCCCAAGGTCGCGACCGCGACCGTCAAGCTCGGCAAGGCCAAGGTCACCATCAACGGCATGGCCAAGGGCGCCGGCATGATCGCCCCCGATATGGCGACAATGCTGTCCTTCATTTTCACCGACGCGCCGATCGCGCCGGCCGCGCTCCAGGCCCTGCTCAAGAGCGGCGTCGAGGACACGTTCAACGCCGTCACCATCGACGGCGACACCTCGACCTCCGACACGCTGCTGGCCTTCGCGACCGGAGCCGCGGCCGAACATGGCGCCCCGAAGATCAGCCGCGCCAGCGATCCGCGCCTGAAGGCTTTTGCCAAGGCATTTTACGGCGTGCTCGCTGATCTCGCCGAACAGGTGGCGCGCGACGGCGAAGGCGCGCGCAAGCTGGTCGAGATCACCGTGGAAGGCGCCAAGACCAAGGCATCGGCGCGCAAGATCGCGATGTCGATTGCCAATTCGCCGCTGGTCAAGACCGCGATCGCCGGCGAGGACGCCAATTGGGGCCGCGTGGTGATGGCGGTCGGCAAGGCCGGCGAGCCCGCCGACCGCGACAAGCTGTCGATCTCGTTCAACGGCATCCGGGTCGCCAAGAGCGGCGCGCGCGATCCGTCCTATGACGAGGTGCAGGTGTCGGAGGCGATGAAGGCGCCGGAGATCGCGATCAAGGTCTCGCTCGGCCTCGGCAAGGGCCGCGACCGCGTGCTGACCTGCGACCTCACCAAGGAATATGTCGCGATCAACGGGGATTACAGGTCGTAGCGGAAAGCCGATGGCCGATCTCAAGCTGACACTGGTGGTGGCCTGCGCGCTGGTCGACGCCGACAAGCGCGTCCTGATCGCGCAGCGCCCCGCGGGCAAGGCACTGGCCGGCCTCTGGGAATTTCCCGGCGGCAAACTCGAGCCCGGTGAACGGCCGGAGCAGAGCCTGATCCGCGAGCTGCACGAGGAGCTCGGCATCACCGTGGCCGAACCGTGCCTGGCGCCACTGACCTTCGCGAGCTACGGCTACGAGACCTTCCATCTGTTGATGCCGCTCTACATCTGCCGGCGCTGGGAGGGACAGGTGGAGGCGCGCGAAGGCCAGACCCTCGCCTGGGTCCGCGCCAACAAGCTGCGCGACTACCCGATGCCGCCGGCCGACATCCCGCTGATCCCGCATTTGATTGATCTGCTGATGTGACGATGCCCTTGCATCGTCATTCCGGGGCGCGCGAGAGCGCGAACCCGGAATCTCGAGATTCCGGGTTCGATGCTACGCATCGCCCCGGAATGACCAACTAGCTCTCCCCCGCCTTCTTCACCGCCTCCGCAAGGCTGGCCTTGGCCGACCCCGGCTTGAGCGGCTGCTGCTGGCTCGCATGCGGCGCCCAGCCGGAGAGCCAGATGATGTCGAACGTCGCACGGATGCGGCCGTCGGCATCGGAAAACCGTTCGGCGTAGATTTCGGCCATGCGCAACAGCGTCGCGCGCCGGCTCGGTGTGCGGCGCCGCTCGACCAGCACATTGGCCGCGCCCATGCGCCGCAAATCCTGCATCAGCGCGAACGCATTGCCATAGCGCACCACGACGCGGTCGACGTCGGTGACCGGCAGCGCGAATCCCGCCCGCTGCAACAGCGCGCCGATGTCGCGCAAGTCGGCGAACGGCGCGACGCGCGGCGACACGCCGCCCTCGCATTCGGCTTCGGCGGCAGCAAAGGCCTGCCGCAGCTCGGTCAGGCTGTCGCCGCCGACCATTGCGGCGAGCAGCAGCCCGTCCGGCTTCAGCGCGCGCCGCACCTGTGCGAGCACGCCGGGAAGATCGTTGACGAATTGCAGCGCCAGCGCCGAGACGACGAGATCGACAGATTCTGGCGCGAAGGGCAGCTCCTCCGCACCGGTGTCGTCAAGCGCAATCCGCTGAAGTGACGGCAGCCTTGCGCGCAGTGGCGCGAGCCCTTCGCCGGGCGTCCAGAGATCGGCCGCCGCGCCAAACTCCCGCATCACCGCGGCCAGCCGGTCGGACATGTCCTCGGCGGCCCGATCGAGCAGAAAGCTCACGGCACCTTGCGCCCGCGCACGCTGCTGCCGCGCGTGCAACAGAGCACGATCGAACAAGGCGGGCGGGGTTTGCGGGTTTTGAGTCATGCCGCTGGTTACGCCGATCCAAGTCGTTCTGGCAATCCTCCCGCGTGTCCCGGACGCGGTGCAGCTCGACGTGACGCTCCACAGGGCCGGGATCCATGCTTCTGAGGGCGCGGCTCTCCGGGCCCCTGCTCGGCCGCGCAACGCTTTGCATTGCGCGTTGTCCGGGGCACGAGACCGGCGCTCACGGCTTGAGCCTGCTGCGGTAGAGCGCTAGCCTTCCCTCATCGAAGCCGACATCGGCCCTCGCATTCCAATGAGCGCCAGGTTCGTGGCGCGACGGAGCATCGAACGATGATCACCTGTTACCTGCGATACGAGGTCCGCCTGGACAAGCTCGCCGAGTTCGAAGCTTACGGCAGGATGTGGCTGGAGCTGGTGCCGAGATTCGGCGGCGTCCACCATGGATACTTCCTGCCGTCGGAAGGGGCGAGCGACGTCGCGCTGGCGATGTTCAGCTTCCCGAGCTTCGCGGCCTACGAACAGTACCGGAAGGACAGCGCCGAAGATCCGGACGTTCAGAAGGCGATCGCCTTCGCAAGGGAAACCCGCTGCTTCCGCCGTTTTGAGCGATCGTTCTTCCGACCCGTGCTGCCGAAAGAGTCGTAGGCCGGGCACCGATAAGAACAGTCCATCGGCTTGAGCGTGGCGCAGGACGGCGCTAGCCTTGCCCAATGGACGCCGAGGCATCACGCTCCATTTCAAACCATCTGCGCGGCGCGTTGAGCGCCTGCCGCGACGTGTTGGCGCATCTGCCAAGGCTCGCGCTCGACATTGCGCTGCCGACGCTGTGCGTGTCGTGTCGCGAGCCGGTCGAGGGCGAGGGTGTTTGCGCGGCCTGCTGGGCGCGGCTGTCGTTCATCGAGCGGCCCTATTGCCCGCGGCTCGGCATTCCCTTCGTGTACGACCCCGGCCCCGACATGCTGTCGATGGAGGCGATCGCGAGCCCGCCGGCCTACCAGCGGGCGCGCGCGGCGGTGCGCTATGACGACGTCGCGCGCACGCTGGTGCATGCGCTGAAATACCAGGATCGCACCGATCTTGCGCCTGCCATGGGCCGCTGGATGGCGCGCGCGGGCGGCGAGCTGCTCGCCGGGGCCGACATGCTGGTGCCCGTGCCCCTGCATTGGCGCCGGGCCTGGCGGCGCCGCTACAACCAGTCCGGGGCGCTGGCACGAATCATCGAGCGGCAGAGCGGCGTGAGGGTTCGGGGCGAGGTGCTGCGCCGGGTGCGCGCGACCGAGCAGCAGATCGGCCTGTCGCGCGCCCAGCGCGCCACCAATGTGCAGGGCGCATTCCAGGTATCCCCCGACCGTCAGGCCGAGGTCCAGGGCCGCCGGATCGTCCTGATCGACGACGTCCTGACCTCCGGGGCGACGCTGGATGCCTGCGCCCGGGCGTTGCTCCGCGCCAAGGCGGCCCAGGTCGACGTGCTGGTGTTCGCCCGGGTTGTGGAGCCCCGGTGAAGTCCCATATAATTCAATGAATTCATGACATGAGAGCGCCAGACAACATGACCGCTGCTGTCGAGATCTACACCAGGCCGGGCTGCGGCTATTGTTCCGCCGCCCGGTCACTGCTGACCCGCAAGAAAGCGACCTTCACGGAATTCGACATCGCCAAGAACCCGTCCTGGCGCGACGAGATGTACGGCCGCGCCGGCGAGGGATCGACCTTCCCGCAGATCTGGATCGGCGGAACCCATGTCGGCGGCTGCGACGAGCTCTACGCGCTCGACCGCGAAGGCAAGCTCGACGGCATGCTGGGCAACCTGAAGGCCACGTCATGAGCGAGAACCGCACGTTCACTGCCGCCATGGTGCAGATGCGCACCGGCCTGATGCCAGAGCCGAGCCTCGCGCAGGCCACCAAGCTGATCCGGCAGGCTGCGGCCAATGGCGCCGACTACGTGCAGACGCCCGAAGTCAGCAACATGATGCAGCTGAACCGCAAGGCGCTGTTCGAGTATCTCCAGAGCGAAGAAGACGACACCTCGCTGAAGGCCTACCGCGCGCTCGCGGCGGAGCTGAAGATCCACATCCATGTCGGATCGCTGGCGCTGCGCTTCTCGCCGGAGAAGGCGGTCAATCGGTCCTTCCTGATCGGCCCCGAGGGCAACGTGCTCGCGAGCTACGACAAGATCCACATGTTCGACATCGAGCTGCCGGACGGCGAGAGCTACCGCGAATCCGCCAATTACCAGCCGGGCGAGACCGCGGTGATCTCCGACCTGCCCTGGGGCCGTATCGGGCTGACGATCTGCTACGACGTGCGCTTCCCCGCGCTCTACCGCGCGCTCGCGGAGAGCGGCGCGTACTTCATCACGGTGCCCTCTGCCTTCACCCGCAAGACCGGCGAAGCGCATTGGCACGTGCTGCTGCGGGCGCGCGCGATCGAAACCGGCTGTTTCGTGTTTGCCGCCGCGCAGGCGGGCCTGCACGAGAACAAGCGCGAGACCTATGGCCACTCGCTGATCATCGATCCCTGGGGCGAGATTCTCGCCGAGGGCGATGTCGAGCCCGGCATCATCATGGCGAAGATCGACCCGGCCAAGGTCGAGACCGCGCGCCGGGCGATCCCGTCGCTCCAGCACGGCCGCCGCTTCGGTGTCACCGATCCCAAGGCGGGACCGGATCACCTGCACCTCGTGCGGGGATCGGCATGATCCGCTACGCGCTTCACTGCGACCGCAACCACGAATTCGAAAGCTGGTTCCAGAGTTCGTCGGCCTACGACCAGCAGGTGAAGCGCAAGCTCGTGACCTGCCCGATCTGCGGCTCGGCCAAGGTCGAGAAGGCGATCATGGCCCCGCGCATCGTCGGCAAGAAGGGCCGCGGCCCTGCAACGCCGCCGCCGGAACCCGTTGCCGCGACCTCGCCCGAGGCTGCGCCGTCCGGACCGACCTCGCTGCTGATGGCCCAGGAGCGCGAGCTGCGCGCCAAGCTGAAGGAGCTGCGCGATCACATCGTCAAGAACGCCGACAATGTCGGCGAGCGCTTTGCGAACGAAGCCCGCGCGATGCATTACGGCGACAAGGAGCACCGCCCGATCTACGGCGAGGCCTCGCCCGACGAGGCCAAGTCGCTGATCGACGAGGGCATCGAGGTGTCGCCATTGCCGACGCTGCCGGAAGATAGGAACTGACGCGCGAAGCGCGTCATCCCGGGATGGTCCGAAGGACCAGACCTCAGATGCGCAATTGCGCATCGGGGGATCTCGAGATTCTCAGGAGCGCAATTGCGCTCCATAGTTCGCCCTTCGGGCGCCCCGGAATGACGAGAAACTACACTCCCACCAGTACCGCCACACCGATCACGATCAGCGCGATGCCAAAGATCTCGCGCGGCGCGATCGGCTGCTTGAACGAGTAATGCGCCACGCCTTGCGCGAACAGCACCTCGATCAAGGCGAGCGTGCGGACATTGGCGGCGGCCGTCAGCCCCAAGGCGAGAAACCAGAACTGCGAGGCGAAGGCGCCCATGAAGCCCGCCAGCAGCGACGGCTTCCATAACCCCAGTATCGCCCGCAACACGTTTGGCGCGCGCCAGAGCAGATAGATCGTCAGGATCAGTGTCTGCACGAACAGACTGAGCACCAGCGTGACGGACGAGGCCGTCACGAACGACACGCCGGGCACCGTGATGACGGCCCCGCGAAAACCGACCGCCGAGAGCGCGAACGCCGCCGCCGCGACGAGGCCGGTGATGGTCGGCTTGAGTTCGGCAAAGCTCTTTTCGCCGCCGGGACGAAGCGCGGTGATAACGACGCCGACGGTCGCGGTCACAATCGCCAGCACCTTGAGCCAGGTCAGGTGATCGCCAAGGAAGACGAAGCCGAAGATCGCGGTCTGGATCGCTTCCGTCTTGAGGTACGCCGTCGTCACCACGAAGGAACGGTCGTTCATGGCGAGCAGCATCAGGCCGGTGCCGACGATCTGGCTGAGCGCGCCGAGCAGGAGCCATGACCAGAATACGGTCGGCGGCATGCTGAGATGATCGCCGGTGGCGGTCAGCACCACGGCCAAAAACAGCAGCGAGAACGGGAAGCCGAACAGGAAGCGGATATTGGTCGCGCCCCAGGTCCCCAGCGGCTTCGTCAGCGATCGCTGCATCGCATTGCGCGCGACCTGCCCGGACGCGGCGATGATGGTGAAGGGAATCCAGAGGCTGGCGACGGTGAGCATGGGGCGGGGTGGCGGTGGGAGGGCTAAGGATTGCGGCCAACCTGCCGCCAGCGCTCAAGCAGGTCAATCACGCGGATGTCATGGGTGCGATGCTCTCGCAACAAACACGGTGTCGTTGCAGCCTGCCTCGTACAGGCGATTAAGCCGCTACAAGCAGCTCACACCATCCCTTCCGCCACGACCATGTAGTTCACGTCCATGTCGGAGGAGAGGGTCCATTTGTCGGCGAAGGGTGAGTAGACGACGCCGGTCTGCTCGGTGATGACGAGGCGGTTGTCGAGAAGATACTTCGTCAGCTCGTCGGGGGTGACGAACTTGCTCCACTCGTGGGTGCCGCGCGGCAGCCAACGCAGGACGTATTCGGCGCCGACGATGGCGAGCGCAAAGCTCTTCCAGTTTCGGTTAAGGGTGGAGACCACCATCAGGCCGTTCGGCTTCAGCATCGCGGCGCAGCGCTTCAGGAACACGCCGACATCGACGACGTGCTCGACCACCTCCATCGCCAGCACGATGTCGAAGCGCTCGCGCGGGTCGATCTCCTCCACCGTGGTGCAGCGATAGTCGATCGCAAGATGGCTCTTGTCGGCATGCAGCTTCGCCGCGGCGATGTTGCTGACCGAGGGATCGACACCGATGACCTGGGCCCCTAACCGCGACAACGGTTCGCAGAGCAAGCCGGCGCCGCAGCCGATGTCGAGCACGCGCAGGCCGCCAAGGCAGTTGAGGCTGCGCACATTGCGCTCGAACTTGCGACAGGCGGCGTCGCGGATGTAGCCGAGGCGCAGCGGGTTGATCCGGTGCAGCGGCGCCATCTTGCCCTTGGGGTCCCACCACTCCGCCGAGAGTTTTGAGAATTTTGCGATCTCGGCGGCATCGACGGTCGAGCCCGGCTGGGCGCTTGCGGTTGCGGTTGCGGAAGTATTTTGCTGCATGCTCATGGATACGCGCGGTCCTACCGCGTGGTGATCGAACTACGGAAGGCGAGCGGTGAAGCGATGGTCGCGATGGTTTCGCGCCCCTCGCCGACGCCATTGATGGTCACGTCGCCATAGTTGAGAATTCGTCCAAGAATCGTCTGGTTGACGTCGACGCTCTCGACCTTGTCCAGCGCCATCTCGAAGGTGCGGCGCTTGATGAACCCGGTCTTGTGGACGACCCGCAGATTGGTGACGTCGGTCTCGGTGGTGAACCGATGGAACCAGCCCTTCACGGTCCAGTAGAGCGCCGCCAGAGCGACCAGGCCGGAGGCGACGAGACAGAGCAGGACGAGCCCTTCGACGGTGGCCTGCCGCGACAGAACGAACAGGGCCAGAGCCACGATCCAGGCCAGAATGGCCGGCAAATGGAAGATCCAGTGCGCGTTGGTCGAATACAGCACCTTCTCGCCCGGCTGCAGGATCTCGTCGATATAACGCGCCATGATCTCGGTTAACCCACTACCCCCGCACCCTGCCCCCGCAGGAACCCGCTTGCCCCCGGCCCCGCCGCTCTGTATACGCGCGGTCGGAAATCCGCGGCACCGACGCGGGCCACCATACTGATCCTTATGAGGGAATGCACGCGTCGTCATGAGCCGCCTCGTGATGAAATTCGGCGGCACATCCGTCGCCAATATCGAACGTATCCGCAACGTCGCACGCCATGTGAAGCGTGAGGTCGACGCCGGCCACGAGGTGGCCGTGGTCGTCTCGGCGATGTCCGGCAAGACCAACGAGCTGGTGGCCTGGTGCACCGAGGCCTCGCCGATGCACGACGCGCGCGAATACGACGCCGTGGTCGCCTCGGGCGAACAGGTCACTTCGGGCCTGCTCGCCATCGTGCTCCAGGGCATGGGCATCCAGGCCCGCTCCTGGCAGGGCTGGCAGATCCCGATCAAGACCAGCGACGCCCATGCCTCGGCCCGGATCGAGGACATCGACGGCACCGAGATCATCAGCCGCTTCAAGGAGCGGAAGGAGGTCGCCGTCATCGCCGGCTTCCAGGGCATCAACCCCCAGACGGGTCGCATCACCACGCTCGGCCGCGGCGGCTCCGACACCTCGGCGGTCGCGATCGCCGCCGCCGTCAAGGCGGACCGCTGCGACATCTACACCGACGTCGATGGCGTCTACACCACAGACCCGCGAATCGTGCCGAAGGCGCGCCGGCTCGACAAGATCGCGTTCGAGGATATGCTGGAACTGGCGTCCCAGGGCGCAAAAGTGCTCCAGGTCCGTTCGGTGGAACTCGGCATGGTCCACAACATGCCGATCTTCGTCCGCTCGAGCTTCGACAAGCCCGAGGATATCGACCCGCACGCCAACCAGCCGCCCGGCACGCTGATTTGCAGCGAGGAGGAGATCATGGAAAGCCACGTCGTCACCGGCATCGCCTTTTCGAAGGACGAGGCCCAGATCTCGGTGCGCCAGATCGAGGACAAGCCGGGTGTCGCGGCGTCGATCTTCGGCCCGCTGGCGGACGCCAACATCAACGTCGACATGATCGTGCAGGGCGTCTCCGAGGACGGCAAGACCACCGACCTCACCTTCACGGTGCCGGCCGCCGACTACACCCGCGCCAAGGACACGATCACCGCCGCCAAGGCCACGATCGGCTATGCCCGGCTCGACACCGCCACCGACGTCGCCAAGATCTCGGTGATCGGCAGCGGCATGCGCAGCCATGCCGGCGTCGCCGCCCAGGCGTTTTCGGCCCTCGCGGGACGGAATATCAACATCCGGGCCATCACAACCTCCGAGATCAAATTCTCGGTTTTGATCGACACCGCCTATACCGAGCTTGCGGTGCGCACCCTGCACACGCTCTACGGCCTCGATCAGGCTTAGGCTAATTTTCTCTTAGCGGTCGCAGCAAACGCGAAGGTGTACACACCTTCGCGTCTGGCAGGCGTTTTGCTTGGCAAAACAAGCCCCAATTCGCTATACGGCGAACAGGGTGGGCTGCCACATACTGTGCCCCAGTTGCGGCGGTGCTGATTCGGCTCAGGCGATGGCTCTAGCGATCGCCCGGGTCGGCGCCGGATGAGCAAATTCGTTGTTTTTCTGGATTTTTCGGGCGAGCCGCCGGCGTCCCTTTCGGGCCCGGCTGACGAAGGAGATTGAGGGGACATGCGGAGCGCGTCGGGAGGTCCCCGCGTCTTGTTGAGACGGCTCCGCGAAACCATGGCGGAGCAGGTCTCGGCCCAGGAGCGGCTGGACAAGATCGTGGTGCTGATCGCCGCCAACATGGTGGCGGAGGTGTGCTCGGTCTATGTGCTGCGCATCGACAACACGCTCGAGCTCTACGCCACCGAAGGCCTCAACCGCGAGGCGGTGCACCACACCGTGCTGAGCGCCCATGAGGGCCTGGTCGGCCTCGTCGCCAGCGAGGCGACGCCGCTCAATCTGAGCGACGCGCAGAGCCACCCGGCCTTCTCGTTCCGTCCCGAGACCGGCGAAGAGATCTATCACTCCTTCCTCGGCGTGCCGATCCTGCGCGCCGGCAACACGCTCGGCGTGCTGGTGGTGCAGAACCGCGCCAAGCGCACCTATGTCGAGGAGGAGCTCGAGGCGCTGCAGACCACCGCCATGGTGCTGGCGGAGCTGATCGCCTCCGGCGAATTGTCCGCGCTGGCCCAGCCGGGCCAGGAGCCGGCTGCGCGGCATTCGATGCAGAAGGTCGGCGCCATCCTGTCGGAGGGCATCGCGCTCGGCCATGTCGTGCTGCACGAGCCGCGCGTCGTCATCAAGGACTATATCGCCGAGGATCTGCCGAAGGAAATCAAGCGGCTCGACACCGCGCTCGCCAAGCTGCGCTCCGACCTCGACCGCATGCTGGAGCGCGGCGACGTCGCCGAAGGCGGCGAGCATCGCGACGTGCTCGAAGCCTATCGCATGTTCGCCAACGACCAGGGCTGGTCGCACAAGCTGCACGAGGCCGTCGCTACCGGCCTCACGGCGGAAGCCGCCGTCGAGCGCGTGCAGTCCGACACCCGCGYCCGCATGCTGCGCTCGACCGATCCCTATTTGCGCGACCGCCTGCACGATCTCGAAGATCTCGGCTACCGGCTGATGCGGCAGCTGGTCGGCCAGGACCACGCGCCCTCGCGCGAGCAACTGCCCGACAACGCCATCGTCATCGCGCGCGCGATGGGACCGGCGGCGCTGCTCGACTACGACCGCAAGCGCCTGCGCGGCATCGTGCTGGAGGAAGGCACCGCCAATTCCCACGTCTCGATCGTGGCGCGCGCGCTCGGCATTCCCGCGGTCGGCGAGGTGCCGAACGCGCCGGGCATCGCCGATCCCGGCGACGCCATTATCGTCGACGGCACGTCCGGCTCGATCTATGTGCGCCCCTCGCAGGAAATCGAGGCGGCCTTCGCCGAGCGCGTGCGCTTCCGCGCCCGCCGCCAGGCGCAGTATCTGGCGCTGCGCGACCTGCCCTGCGTCACCAAGGACGGCCAGCAGGTCGAGCTCTTGATCAACGCGGGTCTCGCCATCGACCTGCCGCATATCGAGGACACCGGCAGCGCCGGCATCGGCCTGTTTCGCACCGAGCTGCAATTCATGGTCGGCCAGAGCCTGCCGCGCACCAGCGACCAGCTCGCGCTCTACCGTGCGGTGCTGGATGCCGCGGGCACGAAGCCGGTCACCTTCCGCACCCTCGACATCGGCGGCGACAAGGCGCTGCCCTATATGGAGACGGTGATCGAGGAGAATCCGGCGCTCGGCTGGCGCGCGATCCGGCTCGGGCTCGACCGTCCCGGCCTGTTGCGCGGCCAGATCCGCGCGCTGCTGCGCGCCGGCGGCGGCCGCGCGCTGCGCATCATGTTCCCGATGATCTCGGAGGTCGCCGAGTTCGATTCGGCAAAAGCCCTGGTCGAGCGCGAGCTCACTTATCTCCGCCAGCACGGCCACACGCTGCCGGAGCGAATCGACATCGGCACCATGGTCGAGGTGCCGGCGCTGCTCTATCAGCTCGACGAGCTCCTGAAGAAGGTCGACTTCATCTCGGTCGGCTCCAACGACCTGTTCCAGTTCCTGTTCGCGGTCGACCGCGGCAATGCCAAGGTCTCGGAGCGCTTCGACACCATGTCGGCGCCGATCCTGCGCGCGCTGCGCGACATTGCGCGCAAGACCCTGGCGTCGAAGAAATCGCTCTCGCTGTGCGGCGAGATGGCTTCGAAGCCGATCGGCGCGCTGGCCCTGATCGCGATGGGCTATCGCTCGCTGTCGCTGTCGGCGACCGCGCTCGGCCCGGTCAAGGCGATGGTGATCGATCTCGATGCCAGGAAGGCCGAAGCGATGCTCGGCCCGTTGCTGGATGCCCCGGCCGGCAGCGTCTCGATCCGGCAGAAGCTGACGGAATTTGCCGAGGCCGAGGGCCTGGCATTGTAGCGGGCCTGTCGCCCGCGTCCGCCGCCTCGCCGCCTTCCGCCATTTGAGACTTACCCGATGTCGTCACTCCCCGAAGCCAAACTGGACGTCCTGCTCGCGCATCATGCATCGCTCGAAGCCGAATCGCTCGGCCAGCTCGCGTCCGAGCGCTACGTGCAGATCACGCGCGAGCTCGCCGAAATCACGCCGCTGATCGAGGCGGTGAAGACTTACCGGTCTGCGGTTAAAGAACTCGCCGACACCGAAGCGCTGATCGCCGATCCCGCGACGGATGCCGAGATGCGCGGCATGGCCGAAGCCGAGCGCGACGAGCTGACAACCAAGATCGAGGAACTGGTCCAGAATATCCGCGTCGCGCTGCTGCCCAAGGACGCCATGGACGACCGCAACGTGGTGCTGGAAATCCGCGCCGGCACCGGCGGCGACGAGGCCTCGCTGTTCGCCGGCGATCTGTTCCGGATGTACGAGCGCTTCGCGAGCCTGCAAGGCTGGAAGGTCGAGGTGATCTCGGCGAGCGAGGGCACCGTCGGCGGCTACAAGGAAATCATCGCCGAGGTGCAGGGCCGCGGCGCGTTCTCCAAGCTGAAATTCGAATCCGGCGTCCACCGCGTGCAGCGCGTGCCCGACACCGAGACGCAAGGCCGCATCCACACCTCCGCCGCCACCGTCGCCGTGCTGCCCGAGGTCGAGGACGTCGACGTCGACATCAAGACCGACGATCTGCGCATCGAGACCATGCGCGCGCAAGGCGCCGGCGGCCAGCACGTCAACAAGACGGAATCGGCGATCCGTATCACCCACATCCCGACCGGCATCGTCGTGATGATGCAGGACAGCCGCTCGCAGCACAAGAACCGCGCGTCCGCCATGAACATCCTGCGTTCGCGCATCTACGACGCCGAGCGCCAGCGCGTCGATGCCGCGCGCTCGGCCGAACGCAAGGAGAAGGTCGGCTCCGGCGATCGCAGTGAACGCATTCGCACCTATAATTTCCCGCAAGGGCGCGTCACCGACCATCGCATCAATCTGACGCTCTACAAGCTGCCGCAGGTGATCGCGGGCGAAGCGCTCGGCGAGCTGATCGACGCGCTGACCACCGAGCACCAGGCCGCGCAGCTCGCCGCGCAAGGCGCGGCGGCGTGACGCGCACGTGAGCAATCCCTTCACCGGACAATCCATCGAGAGCGCGCGGCGCGCGCTGGCCGCGCAATTGAGAGCGGCGCAGCTCGACGAAGCCGAGCTCGACGCCCGCATCCTGCTCGGCGCGGCACTCGGCCTCGATCTCACCGGCCTGATCGCGCAGGCCACCCGCCTGCTCACCGACGCCGAGGCGCTGCAACTGGCGCGCCATGCCCAGCGGCGGATCGCGGGCGAGCCGGTGGCGCGCATTCTCGGCACGCGGGAATTCTGGGGCCTGCCGTTTCGCTTGTCGGAAGCAACGCTGGTGCCGCGCCCCGACACCGAGACGGTGGTCGAGCTCGCGCTCGAAATTTTGCGCGAACGGCAGGCCTCCCATCCGGTACGCATCGCCGATATCGGCACCGGGTCGGGTGCGATTCTGCTGGCGCTGCTGCACGAGATTCCAACCGCGTTCGGCGTCGGCACCGATCTCAGCCTCTCTGCGCTTCATACCGCGAGAGGCAATGCCAAAGCCCTCGGCCTTGGCGACCGGTCTGCCTTCGTCGCCTGCTCCTATGCAGCGGCGCTTAGCGGGCCGTTCGATCTCATCGTCTCGAATCCGCCCTATATTCCCTCGGGCGAAATCCCGAAATTGAGCATCGAGGTGCGCGCGCACGATCCGCATCTGGCGCTCGACGGCGGCAATGACGGATATGATGCCTATCGTGCCCTGATCCCCCAGGCGGCTGAGCTGCTCGCCCCGGGGGGAGCACTCGTCGTCGAGGCGGGACAGGGCCAGGCCCGAAATATTGAAACCTTGATGACGGCGGCTGCGTTGACGGTGGACAGGCCGCCCAGGGCCGACCTGGGGGGTATCCTGCGGGCGGTTCCGGCCCGGAAAATGCCCCCATAAAAGCCGGATTGGGCTGCAAAAAACCTCTTGGAATATCCGGTCGGAACGACTACCTTCTGCCTAGCACATCGGTGTCGGCCCCGTAGACCTACGGGCGAAAGCCGGGCTCTCGAGCGAGAGCTTCACTGATTTAAGGTTCCAAGCCGCAGGTCCTGTGAAGCGCGATAGCCAGTTTGAGCTGCGCTGCTCTCCGACCGCAACGTGAACGAAAGCCTGATATTGCGCGCGAAGACTAACGCAAGAAACCAGGGCTTGTTTTGGCAGGCAAAATGAATGGGTTCGCCGGCGATGAATGCTGGCGGGTGGGGAACGCGTCTTTGTTGAACGCGACGGTCGACGAACATCGGCAGGGATCGATCCGCTCTTGCGCGCGGTGCGCGCGAGAGACGTGAACCGCTGTCATTGGGTCACTCACAGCAATCAGTAATGCGTGCAACCTTTAGGGCTGGAATTAAAGGCAGGACATGAGAAACGGTCAGAACAAGCAGCGGATGCGCAACCGGAATAACAACAACAATAACAACAATCATAACCGGCGCGGCCAGAACCCGATGACCCGGGTCTACGAGTCGAACGGACCCGACATCAAGATCCGTGGTACCGCTTCGCACATCGCCGAGAAATATCTTCAGCTCGCGCGCGACGCCCGCTCCTCCGGCGATCCGGTCGCCGCCGAGAACTACTACCAGCACGCCGAGCACTACTTCCGCTTGATCGCTGCCGCCCAGGAGCAATTCCGCCAGAACCAGCAGCCGCGCGGCGACGAGCCGATGAGCAGCAGCAGCAGCGACGACGGCGAGGACGACGGCGAGAATTTTTCGAATTTCGGCCAGGAGCCGGGCTTCGTTCCGCAGCCGCAGCAGCAGTCCTTCGTGCGCGACGGCGGCCAGCGCGACCATCAGCCGCGCGACAACCAACCCTATCAGCGCGACAACCAGCAGCCGCGCGAGCACCGCGAGCGCGAGCACCGTCCGCAGCCGCAATATCAGCCCCAGCCGCAGCCGCTGCCGCTGAACCAGCCGCAGCCTGTCGTCGCCGACGCCGGCAACGTCGACCGCCTGCCCTCCTTCATCACCGGCCCGCAGCCGCAGGTGAACGGTGCTGAGACCGCCGGTGGCGGCGAGCGCTTTCCGCGGCGGCGCCGCCGGCCGCATGGCGGCCCGCGCCCCGAGCGCGAGGCCGCTCCGGCCGCCTCGAGCGATGATCTCGCCCCCGGCGAGTAAGCCGCGTCTCGAACTTTTCGATGTTCTGAATTGCATCGTCCCGGCTCCGCCGGGACGATTTGCTTTCAGGTGTGCGTCACCGTCGTGGAAGACGGCACCAGTACCGGCTTCAAGGAGGGAATCAGCCGCGCCCGCTCGCGCTTGGCCGGGATCGCGCGATAGACCTGCTTGGTGGCCTCGACGATGTGCACGCCGGCAAAGGGCAGCGACAATGCCGCACCGGCGCGCTCCCACATCTGCGCCGATTTCAGCACCCAGCCACCGGCATAAGGCGGCATGAACAGCGCCTCGCCCCAGGCGGTCGGCGTGAACCAGGTCTGGCGCAGCAGGTCGGTGATCTGCGAGCGCGAATAGGGCCGGCCGTGACCGAATGGCGTGTTGTCCGAGCGGGTCCACACCCCCCGCCGGTTCGGGATCACCGCCATGACGCGGCCGGATGGCGAGAGCACCCGCCAGACCTCGCGCAGCAGCGCGGCCGGGTCATCCGACATCTCCAGCGCATGGACCAGCAGGATGCGGTCGACCGCGGCGTCCGGCAGCGGCAGCGAGAATTCGTCGACCAGCGAGGCCAGCGCCGGGCGCCCGGTCGGCCATTTCAAGACGCCCTGCGCCGCCGGCATGAATGCGATGCAGCGCTCCGCATCCTCGCGGAACAACCCGAGATAGGGCGTGGGATAGCCGATGCCGAGCACGCGCTGGCCCTCGGCGCTCGCCCAGCGCTCCCGGATGCCACGATTGATCATCTGCCGCGCCACGATCCCGAGGCGGCGGGAATAGAACTCGCGAAGATCGACGACGTCGATGGTCATGACGGTAATGTAACACGCGCGAGGCGGCCGCCGCGCGCCGAATATTGCATTGCCTGCGCAACGTTAACGCCATATTTGTCTGGCGGGGCTGAGCCCGATGGAGATGTCATGGCCGCCGAAATTCGTACTTTCACCTGTTTAAACGACAATTTCGGCTATTTGATCCACGATGTGGAAACCAAGGCGACGGCCTCGATCGACGCGCCGGAGGCCGGTCCCATCCTCAAGGCGCTGGAGCGCGAGGGCTGGCAGCTCACCGACATCCTGATCACCCATCATCACGGCGATCATGTCGGCGGGGTCGCCGAACTCAAGCAGAAATATAATTGCCGCGTCGTCGCGCCGCATGACAAGACGACGAAGATCGCCAACGTCGATTTGCGCGTCGCCAATGCCGACGTGGTCAAGGTCGGCAATTTGCTGGGGCGCGTGCTGGAAACGCCCGGCCACACGCTCGACCACATCTCCTACGTGTTCGACAACGAGAAGACGCTGTTCGCCGCCGATACGCTGTTCTCGATCGGCTGCGGCCGCGTGTTCGAAGGCGACTACCCGATGATGTGGGATTCGCTGTTGAAGCTGCGCGCCCTGCCCGACGACTTCAAGCTCTATTGCGGCCACGAATACACCGCCTCCAACGTCAAGTTCGCGCTCAGCATCGATCCCGACAATCCGGCGCTCCAGGCGCGCGCGGCGGAGGTGGCGAAGCTGCGGGCCGAGGACAAGCCGACCATTCCGTCACTGCTTGGTGATGAGAAGCGAGCAAACGTGTTCCTGCGGGCCGATGAACTCTCGGTCGCGACCAGGCTACACATGCGGGGGGCGGATGCAGCGGCGGTATTCGGCGAGCTGCGCGAGCGCAAGAACAAGTCCTGACGGGGATCGATGCCAACCGCAGCCGAGATCATCGCGCGCCTTGAACTCCGACCGCATCCCGAAGGCGGCCACTATCGCGAGACGTTTCGCGACCAGACCACGGACGCCAATGGCCGTTCGCGCTCGACCCTGATCTATTTCCTGCTGGCGCGCGGCGAGCGTTCGCACTGGCATCGCATCGATGCGGTCGAGAGCTGGCACTATTATGCCGGCAGCCCGCTGACGCTGCGCATCGCCCATGATGGCTGCTCCCAGCACGTGGTGCGCCTCGGCACCGATCTCATGAGCGGCGAGCGGCCGCAGGCCATCGTGCCGGCAGACGCCTGGCAGATGGCGGAAACCACTGGCGAGTGGACGCTGGTCGGCTGCTCCGTGGCCCCCGCGTTCGAGTTCGCAAAGTTCGAGCTGGCGCCGAAGGGCTGGGAGCCGTAGGGCCACACCGTCATTCCGGGGCGCCGCGCAAGCGGCGAACCCGGAATCTATCTCGCCACCATCGACGCGGATAAATGGATTCCGAGTTCGCACTTCGTGCGCCCCGGAATGACAGTCATCGTTTCCGCAGCACCATGTCCTTTGCCGCAATCAGGCCGCCGCCGGCGATCAGGATCGCGGCGATGGCGATGTTGGCGCTGGCCTTGGCGAAGCCGGCGGCGATGAGAAAGCCGGTCGATAGCAGCGGCGTTGCATAGGAGGCGGCGCCGAGCACGCGGATGTCGCCGCGCTTCATGCCGATGTCCCAGGCATAGAACGCCGCCCCCACCGGGCCGATGCCGAGCGCGATGACGGAAAGCCATTGCAGCGTGGTCTCCGGCCACACGGTGGTTTCCAGCACGGCATGCATCAGCGCAGCCAGCACTGCCGTGGCAAGGCAGAATCCCGCGACCGCATCCGTCGGCACCGCCTTCAGTCGCCGCGACAGCACCGAATAGGTCGCCCAGACGAAGGCGGCGACGAACGCCGCGATCAGCCCCGGCAATTGCCCCGGCGCGAAGCCGGAGGTGTTTCCGGCGAACAGCAGCACGGTGCCGACGAGGCCGAGCACGGCACCAACGATGTGGTGCATGGCAAGCCGCTCGCCGGGCAGGAACGACGAGAACAGCACGATCAACAGCGGCCARAGATAATTCAAAAGGCCAGCTTCGGCCGGCGGCGCGAAGCGCAGCGCGAGGAAATAGAGCGCGTGATAGCCGAACAATCCGCCGACGCCGACGACCCATACCACGAGCGGCTGGCGCAGGCTCCTGGCCGCCTCGCCGCGGCCGATCCAGGTGAGGAGGCCGACGAGACCGCCGATCGCGAACGTCATCGCGGCAAGCTGAAAGGCCGGGATTTTTCCGGTCGCCACCGTCATCACCGAGAGCAGCGACCACATCAGGATGGCGGTCAATCCGATCAGCGTCGCGGTGCGGGGAGTCATTTAGAAATTACCTCGTCATTCCGGCATGGCGCGACAGCGCCAGACCCGGAATCTCGAGATTCCGGGATCGGCTCTTCGAGCCGCCCCGGAATGACAGTGCACCATGCCCGGGACAAGCCCGGGCATGACGACTTCGCCAATATCAGCCAGCGTGATGCGATTGCATCACACCATGTACTGACCGCCGTTGACGGTCAGCGTCGAGCCGGTGATGGCGCCGGCCTCGTCGGCGGCCAGGAACACGACCGCGCGCGCGATCTCCTCGGGCTCCCCCAGGCGGCCGATCGGGATCAGCGGCAGGATCGCTTTTTCCAGCACGTCCTTCGGCACCGCCTGCACCATCTCGGTGTTGATGTAGCCCGGGCAGATCGCGTTGACGGTGACGCCGCCCTTGGCGTTCTCCAGCGCCAAGGCCTTGGTGAAGCCGATCTCGCCGGCCTTGGCCGCGGAATAGTTCACCTGGCCGAATTGGCCCTTCTGTCCGTTGATCGAGGAGATGTTGACGATGCGGCCGAACTTGCGCCCGCGCATGCCTTCGATGACCTGCCGCGACATGTTGAACAGCGAGCCGAGATTGGTGCCGATCACGGCATTCCATTGCTCGAGGCTCATCTTGTGGAAGGCGCCGTCCTTGGTGATGCCGGCATTGTTGACGAGCACATCGATCGGGCCGACCTCGGCCTCGACCTTCTTCACGCCCTCGGCGCAGGCGTCGAAATTGCTGACGTCCCATTTGTAGACGGCGATGCCGGTCTCGGCCTTGAACTTCTCCGCCGCAGTATCATTGCCCGCATAGCTCGCCGCGACCTTGTAGCCGGCCGCCTGCAGCGCCTTGCTGATCGCCGCTCCGATGCCCCGCGTACCACCCGTCACCAATGCAACACGTGCCATATCGTATTCCTTCCCTTGGACTCTTCGGACGTTTCTGAGTGATCGTTTTTAGATGCGGATTATGCGGGACGTTTGACGGACATCAAGAACAAAACGCCCGGCGTCGAGCCGGGCGTTTCTCTTTAGTCGAGGCGTGCGCGGTTGCGAAGAATATTTGATTTGCAACCGCCGCCTTTTTAATCGCGTGCAACGCACTCAGTCGTGTGTGCAGCGCACGCGCAAGTTACGCGCAGGCTGTCTTCAGTCGCGCGCGATGCACATCGCAATGCCCATGCCGCCGCCGATGCACAGCGTGGCAAGGCCCTTCTTCGAATCGCGCTTCTGCATCTCATGCAGCAGCGTCACCAGCACGCGCGCGCCGGAGGCGCCGACCGGATGGCCGATCGCGATCGCGCCGCCGTTGACGTTGACCTTGGAGGTGTCCCAGCCGAGGTCCTTGTTGACGGCACAGGCCTGCGCCGCGAAGGCCTCGTTGGCCTCGATCAGGTCGAGGTCGCCGACATTCCAGCCGGCCTTCTTCAGCGCGGCACGCGAGGCCGGGATCGGGCCAGAGCCCATGATCTTCGGATCGACGCCGGCCTGCGCCCACGACACGATGCGCGCGAGCGGCTTCTTGCCTTCCTTGGCAGCCTGCTTCGCGGTCATCAGCACAACGGCGGCGGCGCCATCATTGATGCCGGAGGCCGAACCGGCGGTGACCGTGCCTTCCTTCTCGAAAGCTGGCTTGAGCTTCGCCATCCCGTCGAGCGTTGCACCATGGCGCGGATATTCGTCGGCGCTGACGACGATGTCGCCCTTGCGGGTCTTGATGGTGACGGGAACGATCTCGTCGTTGAACTTGCCGGCCTTCTGCGCGGCCTCGGCCTTCTGCTGCGAGGCGACCGCGAACTCGTCCTGCTGGGCGCGGGTGATCTGCCACTGGCGCGCGACGTTCTCGGCGGTGTTGCCCATGTGGTAGCCGTTGAAGGCATCCCACAGGCCGTCCTTGATCATGGTGTCGACGAACTCGACCGGGCCCATCTTGACGCCGCCGCGCAGGTACTGGGCGTGCGGAGCCATGCTCATGGATTCCTGGCCGCCGGCGACGACGATCTCGGAATCTCCGTTGAGCAGAGCCTGATAGCCGAGCGCGACGGTGCGCAGGCCCGAGCCGCAAAGCTGGTTCACGCCCCAGGCCGGGCTTTCGACCGGAATGCCAGCGGCAATCGAGGCCTGGCGGGCCGGGTTCTGGCCCTGAGCGGCGGTCAGGATCTGGCCCATGATGACTTCGGAAACCCGGCCGGGCTCGATGCCACCACGCTCCAGCGCGGCCTTGATGGCGATGGCGCCGAGGTCATGGGCGGGAAGGGTCGCGAACGCTCCGTTGAAGCTTCCGACCGGGGTGCGGGCGGCGCTGACGATGACGACATCGTCTGACATGGGCATCTCCTGGGGTTGATAGGGGGCAGACGGGGCTGGGAAACGGCTCGCCAGTCTCGAACGGCATCCTGTTAACGTCGTTGAGGCATGTCAATCGGCTGGTGACCGAATTCATGCCGCAGCGCATCCAAAATAGCGTTCTTGGCGATTTCGCAAGCACGTTTTTGCTGTGCAATTAACCGTGCCGCACAAAACGGTAGCGTGAGCCCGTTGAAAATGCTTATTTTGTTGCGTTGCGTACTCTTCCCGCCCTGCGGCATTGGCCCTGCAGGTTCCCGTTCTCAGCGTTTGCAAGTGAGAGCCCATGGCGAAATCAGACCAACCCACCACCATCAAGAAATACGCGAACCGCCGGCTCTATAACACCGGAACGAGTACTTACGTGACGCTGGAAGACCTCGCCGCCATGGTCAAGGACGGCGAAGATTTCCTGGTCTACGACGCCAAGACCGGCGACGACATCACCCGCTCCGTGCTCGCCCAGATCATCTTCGAGCAGGAGAACAAGGCCGGCCAGAACCTGTTGCCGACCACCTTCCTGCGCCAGCTCATCCGCTTCTACGGCGACAGCATGCAGATGGTGGTGCCGAAATATCTGGAGCAGTCGATCGCAACGCTGACCCAGGAGCAGGAGAAGTTCCGCAAGCAGATCGCCAACTCGCTCTCCGGAACCCCGTTTGCGCCGCTGGAGGAACAGGTCCGCCGCAACATGGAGCTGTTCCAGCAGACTTTCTCGATGTTCAAGCCCTTCGTCCCAGGCCGCCCGGCGACAGCCGCCGAGCCGGAGCCGGATGCGACCGCCGAGCCGGCGAAGGACGCCAACATCGACGATCTGCGCCAGCAGATGAAGGAGATGCAGGAGCGCCTCGAGCGGATGTCGAAGAAGGAAGAGTAAGTCCTCTCGTTCGCCTCAGCGCGGCCGCCTGCCGCGAGCGTTTGCCTGGCGATTCTGCGCCAGTCATTTCATAATGTCGTCCTGGCGAATGCCAGGACGCATACCGCGTGATCTGTCGGTCAAGATCGACAGCAGTACCGAACGGCAAATCATCGCCAAACTGCTTCCTGGGGTAATTGCGACGAGCGCAAGCGCTCGCGCGGAGGTCCTGGCTTTCGCCAGGACGACGCTGGAGAAGCCGCCATGTCCGACCGCAGCACCCATTGGGACAAGGTCTACGCCACCAAGGGCGAGGCCGAGGTGAGCTGGTTTCAGGACAGCCCGGCGATCTCGCTCGAGATGATCAGGGCCGCGAATCCGGATCATGACGCGGCCATCATCGATATCGGCGGCGGCGCGTCGCGGCTGGTCGATCGCCTGTTGCAGGAGGGATATCGCGACCTCGCCGTGCTGGACATCTCCGCCAATGCGCTCGACGCAGCCAGGCAGCGAATCGGCCAGGCCGCCGCGGGGGTCGACTGGATCGTCGCCGATGTGACGACATGGCATCCGGCGCGACGCTTCGAGGTGTGGCACGACCGCGCGGCATTCCACTTCCTGACCGATCCGCGCGACAGGGCCGCCTATGTCGAGCGCCTGCGGTCGGCGGTTGCGCACGGCGGCCACGTCATCATCGCCACGTTCGCACCCGACGGTCCGGAGAAATGCAGCGGTCTGCCGGTGCAGCGCCATGACAGCGCGAGTCTTTCAGCGGAGCTCGGGCCGGAGTTCGCGCTGGTCGAGTCGCGTAGCGAGACACATCACACGCCGTGGAATTCGGCGCAGGCGTTTCAGTTCAGCCGGTTTCGGAGGCGCGGCTAAGAGGTAGCTGTCATGCCCCGCCACCGGGTCTCGCCTTCGCCGAGCCCGATGACAGGCTCCGGCGGGGCATCCAGTACGCCGCGGCCCATCGGATCAATCACTGCTGCCTCTGGAATACTGGATCGTCCGCCTTCGCGGACGATGACAGCGGAGTCCTTGGCGCGTATGCGAGCCTACGCCGCCAGCTTCACCGCATGCGCAAAGTCCCAATAGAGCTTGCGCGCCCTGGTGTAGAACGGACCCGGTTTCAGCTCGCGCTCGTCGATGCGGATCACGGGCGCGACCTTGGCGAAATTGCCGGTGGAGAAGATCTCGTCGGCGGCGACGAAGTCCGCATAGCGCAGCGTCTTCTCGACCACGGTGACGCCGTCGGCGCGGAGCAGGCCGATCACGCGCTGGCGCGTGATGCCGTTGAGGAAGGTGCCGTTCGGCACCGGCGTGTAGACCACGCCGTCCTTGGCCATGAACACGTTGGAATTGCCGAACTCCGCGACGTTGCCGAGCATGTCGAGCATCAGCGCGTTCTGGAAGCCGCGCGAGGCGGCCTCCGCCAGCGCGCGCGAATTGTTCGGATAGAGACAGGCCGCCTTGGCCTCGACCGGCGCGCATTCGGCCGTCGGCCTGCGGAACGGCGATAGCGTGATCGCGTTGCCGACCGGCTTCGGCATCGGCGCCTCGTAGATGCACAGGCACCAATTGGTGGTCTCGGGGTCGAACAGCACGCCACCGCCTGAACCGTTCTGCGCCCAATACATCGGGCGGACATAGAGCTCGGCATTGGCTCCGAAGCGCGCAATGCCTTCTTTTGCGAGCGTGAGCCAGGTGCCGGCATCGACCACCGGCTTCAGGCCAAAATTGATCGCGGACTGATTGGCGCGGGCGACGTGACGGTCGAGATCGGGCGCAACACCCTCGAACGCGCGCGCGCCGTCGAACACGACCGAGCCGAGCCAGGCGGCATGCGTGCGCGGGCCCATGATCGGCACGTTGCCGTCGTGCCATTCGCCCTCGAAGAAGGTCCAGCTCGGCGAATATTCGATGGCTTTCTTGATCTCGGCCATGACCGGCCTCCCCTTGGAAATATCCAGGCACTATTGTCCCAATTTCTAAACGATTTGCTGCGGGCTTTCACCCTCCCCTGGAGGGGGTAAGACAGAGCAAACCGGTTATAGTACCGACCAAGCTACGGAGGCCCCATGCCGCTCGATCCGCTTGCAAAGCGTTTGTTGACCATGATGGCTGCCGCGACGCCGCAGGCGCGGAGCCGGCCGGGCGTGGAGGCGCGGCGACAGTCGCTGGCGAAGCTGATGCAGTTTGCGCGCGCTGACGCGCCGGGTGTGACGGCGTCCGACGGTACGCTGCCCGGCTCCGGCGGCGAACTGCCCTACCGCCTCTATGTGCCCGCGAGCGCCGGGGAGCGCGCGCCGGGCTTCGTGTTCTTCCATGGCGGCGGCCTCGTCGCCGGCAGTATTGCCACGCACGACCGCATCGCTGCCGGGCTTGCGCATGTGACCGGCTGCCGCCTGGTCTCGGTCGACTACCGGCTTGCGCCCGAGCACAAATTCCCCGCCGCCGTCGACGACGCGATCGCCGCCACCGAATGGGTCGCACGCGAAGCCTCCTCGCTCGGCATCGACGCCGAGCGGCTGGTGGTCGGCGGCGATTCTGCCGGTGCGACGCTAKCCGCGATCGTATGCCAGGAGGCGCAGCAAAGCGCAGGCCTCTCGATCGTCGCGCAATGCCTGATCTGCCCGGTGCTGGATTTCGAGGAGACCTCGCCTTCGCGCGAGGAATTTGCCGAGGGACATCTGATCGACCGCATCACCATCGAGGCCGATCTCGCCGACTATGTGCCCGACGGCGTCGATGCCGCCGACCCCCGCATCTCGCCCCTGCGCGCAACGCGGCTTGCCGGCCTGCCGACGGCGATCATCCACACCGCGGAGTTCGATCCGATGCGCGACGAAGGCAATGCCTATGCGCGCAAGCTGCTCGCCGCGGGCGTCGCGGTCGAGCATGTCGGCCACGATGGCATGGTTCACAATTTCCACGCCATGGGCGCGATCCTGCCGCAGGCGCAGCTCGTGCTATCGCAGATCGGCGAACAGGTGCGGCGGGCTGTGGAGAAATGAGGGGCGCCATGTCCCTCTCCCACAGGGGGAGAGGGGAAGAAAGAACTACGCCCGCGCGTCGAGCACGGCTCTTGCCGCCACGATGTATTCCGGCCAATGCGCGTCCGCGTAGCGCTCGGCCTGGCGCGTGCAGGTGACGTCGGGCGCATGTGCCGCCGCGATCATCCGAGCAAAGCGCTCTTCGGCCACCGTCGTATCGTCGGTCACGGGCGCCGGCGTCGCGATGGCCACGGTGGCTGGAGCCACGGCGAGCCCCGCGATTCCGGCGAGCAGGATGCGGCGTGACGTATTCATGGCGGTCGTCCTTCATGGTCCGGCCTGCACTCTGGCGGGCGAGTGTGTCAGTGCGTTCACGCGAGAATAACCGCGCACATCCGCCCAGTCCATCGCCTGCGGATAGCGCTTGACCATCCCAACGATCACGTTCCATCTAACGAGCTGTTCCGCCATCGGGGCGCCACGCGTCGGATCGTCACGTGTCTCATCGCAGCCAATCGTCCCACCCGGCGCGGCGCGCTTTCGCAAGCGGATTGGTCTGCCTGATGGCGTCGGCAGGCGGCGCCTTCGCCTCTGACGAGGACGCAGCCGCGAAGCCGGCTGTTCCGAACATCTATCTCGATCTGCGCACGACCTATGCGACGATCCCGGCGGGAACGCTCGGGCTCGGCTTCGGCAATACATCGCTGTCGGCCGCGTTCGCGGCGCTGGCGGCGCGCAGAGGCGATGCGCTGCCGAACGGATTGCCGGCTGCAAAATTGATTGCCGTCGATCTGCMGCTGACCGTCGATGTCAACGATAGCGTGTCGCTCTATGGCGGCGTGTCCGGGACGACGACGGACATCGGCGGCGGCTGGTCGACGTTCGACATCACGAGCTGGAACATCGGCGTGCAGGCCGACCTCTACCAGCAGAACGGCGGGAGGATCCCGACGATCACGCTGCAATCCACCCTGACGCAGTCGGTGCCCAACGAGCCCGGCATGACGAATTCGTTCAACAACATCCTGGAATTCGACTACGCGCTGGACGAGGACGAGACGCGGGGCTGGCTTGCCGGCGTGCAGTACACCTCCACCGACATTGCCAGCTCGGTCGCCAGGATCAGGCCGAACACGATCGTCTATGCCGGCGGCTATTACCAATGGCCAAGCAACTGGAAGTTCACCGGCCGCCTCGGCGTGCAGTCGTTCGGCGGCGCGCAGCGCGTCAACCGCGCGCTTGCGCAGTCCTTCACCCAGCCGATCCTGCGGCTCGACCTCGATCGCATGGACGACAACGACAACCGCCTGTTCGGCATCACTGCCCAGATTGCATGGATGCCGAAGCCGTCCTACCAGGTGACGCTGCGAACGCCGCTTTACGCCGTGCGCAACTGACCGCCGCCGCCCATGAACAAGGCGGCGGAGTGATCGCACCGCACGTCTAGTCCGGCACCGGCACGTCGAACGTGTTGAGCGTGACCGAGACCATGCAGTAGACGCCGACGAGATAGGACAGCTCGGCCGCACCGTGCTCGCCGAATTCCTTCACTGCGGCCCGGTAGGTCAGCTCCGGCAGCACGCCGCCGCTCACCAGCGCGGAGGCCATGTCATAGGCGACCGCCTCCTGCTTGGTCAGGTCGACCGGCCGCTGTCCGGCCACGATGGTCGCGAGCTTCTCGTCGGAGAGGCCGCGCTGCTCGGCGACCAGCACATGGGCATAGAGCTCGTAGCCGGAGCGGAAATGCGAGCCGGTGACGAGGATCGCGACCTCGCGCACCGCTGCCGGCAGCAGCGGATTCGACGCGATCGCCTTGACCAGGTCCCACACCGGCTTGCCGAAGCGCGGCTCGCGGATCCAGGGATTCCAGGGCCCGAGCAGCGCGCCGTCCTCGCGCATGTTCACAAAACCCTTGAAGTGGTCCTTGATGCCGGCCCGCATGTCGTCATAGAGCGGCTTCTGTTCGTCGGTCAGCTCTTTCGGATCGAGAATGGGAAGGCGCACGGTGGGGGTCTCCTCGTTAAGAATGGCTGACGGTCGCTTGCACAGGCATGCAAGGCAAGTGAAGTTGCCGTGACGGTCGTGCGATTTTACAAGTGGTGTAGAGACGTCCGCACAACCATGCTATGTCCCAGTATTGGTTATCGACGAGTCATCGAATGACCGATCTCATTGTCGGACTTGATAGTTGGGTTATTCAGGACGGCAACTACGGCGATTTCGCTCAAGCGACAAGCGTCTCATTCGCGCTCGAATTCTACCCGGTAGTCCCGCTTCCAAAGTGCGGTCGATTTGACCAAAAAGCTCCATCACTTAAGCAAATCGTGGAGAGTTCTTACCAAGTTGTTGGCCAAGTTGTGCATGCACAAGATGATTGGTGGGTACTGGACGCCGGCATGCTCATGTATTGCGACGGAAAGCCTCCTGACAATGCTCGCCTGGACGCCTGGTTGGAAGGACTAATCTTCATCGGAGTAGACCCATTCTTTTACTTCGAAAGTCATGCGCACCAGCCCGGCGCGCCCGCCTTGGTCTACGATTGGAATATCGACAAGATTGAAATGGAGACAGGCCCTTTCATTGAAACAAAACCAAAGCACTTTGAGCGAGATCCCGAAAAATGCGGATGGCAAGAGGTTGCCAAGACCGATGCATGGCGCGAACAGGGTCCCTATCTGCTCCACTGTACGCGCCTGGGTGGTCCGCGCTGGCCCAAAGGCAAGGATCGTCCGTGACTGGCGCCCGCCGTATCGCCTCAGCGCATTATGCACTTTGCGCATTGACGACGTCGTCGACGTCGAGCCTCAAGGGCTCGCCTGTTTCGAGGAACGACGACAACGCCGCCTCGACCGGCGCCGGATCGAGCCCGCGCGCCTTCAGCCATTCCGGCTCGTAATAGGTCTGCCGATAGCGCTCGCCGGAATCGCAGATCAGCGTCACCAATGATCCGGTCTGGTTCGCCTGTCGCATCTCCGCGGCGAGCCGGCACAGCGCCAGGAAATTGGTGCCGGTGGAACCGCCGACCGCGCGGCGCAGCCGGCGCGACAGCACGTTCATCGCCGCGATCGACGCCGCATCCGGGATCTTCATCATGCGGTCGACCACGCCCGGCACGAAGGAGGGTTCGCAGCGCGGCCGGCCGACGCCTTCGATCAGCGAAGGTTTTTCGCAAGTCCGAGAGCGGTCCTGCGAGCGGAAGCAGTCGAAGAAGGCGGAATGCTCGACATCGGCGACGCACAGCCGGGACGGATACTGGCGATAGCGCAGATAGCGGCCGATGGTCGCCGAGGTGCCGCCGGTGCCCGCGCCCATCACGATCCAGTCCGGCAACGGGTGCGGCTCGCCCTTCAACTGCGTGAAGATCGATTCGGCGATGTTGTTGTTGCCGCGCCAATCGGTGGCGCGCTCGGCGAAGGTGAACTGGTCCATGTAGTGGCCGTTCAGCCGGGCGGCGAGCGCGCCGGCCTCCGCATAGAGCGCGCGGCCATCGTCGATCAGATGGCAGTTGCCGCCATAATGCTCGATCGCGGCGATCTTCTCCGCCGAGGTCGTGCGCGGCATCACGGCGTAGAAGGGCACGCCGATCATCTGCGCGAAATAGGCTTCCGACACCGCGGTCGATCCCGACGAGGCCTCGACCACGGGCGTGCCTTCGCGGATGTGGCCGTTGCAGAGCGCGTAGAGGAACAGCGAGCGCGCCAGCCGGTGCTTCAGGCTGCCGGTCGGATGCGTCGACTCGTCCTTCAGATAGATGTCGATGCCTGATAGCGCCGGCACGATCAGCCGGATCAAATGCGTGTCGGCCGTGCGGCACTGGTCGGCCTCGATCGCGGCGACGGCCTCGTCGACCCAGCCGCGCCGGTAGGCCGGTCCGGCCGGATCGTGGTGGCGGAAGGGGGGCATCGGCATCATCAAGCGATTCCTGGACAGCGTACCTCTCACTACCACGGGCCGCGCTGTCCGCGCCGCTCAAAACTCCAGTGGCGCATTGTCGACGACCTCCTTCATCACGAAAAAGGTGCGGGTCTGGCGCACGCCGGGCAGCGCGATCAGCTGCTCGCCATGGATACGGTTGAAATCCTCCATGTCGCCGACGCGGATCTTCAGGAAATAGTCGAAATCCCCGGCGACCAAATGGCAGTCGAGCACGAATTTCAGCTTGGCGATCGCCTGCTCGAAGATCGCGAAGCTTTCCGGCGTCGAGCGGTCCAGCACGACGCCGACCATCACCAGCGTGCCCTTCGCCACCTTCTTCGGCGCCACCATGGCGCGGACGGCGGCGATGAAGCCGTCCTCGAACAGGCGCTGGGTGCGCCGATGGCAGGTCGCGGGGCTGATGGCGACGGTTTCGGCCAGCTCCGCATTACTGAGACGGCCGTTATTTTGCAGCAATCTCAATATCTTAAGATCGACGCGATCTAGCCGGGACGGCATGGAAGAAACTTCCGCTTTTAGATAATATTCTGAAAGAAATACTATCCTAATTGGCATATCTTGCAAGATAACCTGCAATACGGGCGCAGCATTCGAGAGCACATTTCTCCCCGCGCATGCTAGTCGCTACGGCCAGCTCAACGCCAATCGGGATGATCCTCTGATGCTGGAAAAATTCGCGCGCTATCCGCTGACCTTCGGTCCGACGCCCATCGAGAAGCTGGAGCGGCTGTCAAAGCACCTCGGCGGCAATGTCGAGATCTATGCCAAGCGCGAGGACTGCAATTCCGGCCTCGCCTATGGCGGCAACAAGCTGCGCAAGCTCGAATACATCATCCCGGACGCGATCGCCTCGAACGCCGACACGCTGGTCTCGATCGGCGGCGTGCAGTCGAACCATACCCGCATGGTCGCGGCGGTCGCCGCCAAGATCGGCATGAAGTGCCGCCTGGTGCAGGAAGCCTGGGTGCCGCACGAGGACGCCGTCTATGACCGCGTCGGCAACATCATGCTCTCGCGCATCATGGGCGCCGACGTGCGCCTGGTCGACGACGGCTTCGACATCGGCATCCGCAAGAGCTGGGAAGAGGCGATCGAAGAGGTGAAAGCCGCGGGCGGCAAGCCCTACGCGATCCCCGCCGGCGCCTCCGTGCATAAATTTGGCGGGCTCGGCTATGTCGCCTTCGCCGAGGAGGTGCGCAAGCAGGAAGCCGAGCTCGGCTTCAAGTTCGACTACATCGTCGTCTGTACCGTCACCGGATCCACGCATGCCGGCATGCTGGTCGGCTTCGCCGCCGACGGCCGCGCGCGAAAGGTGATCGGCATCGACGCCTCGTTCACGCCGGCGCAGACCAAGGCGCAGGTGCTCTCGATCGCGCAGAACACCGCCAAGCTCGTCGAGCTCGGCAAGGACCTCGTCGCGGACGACGTCGTGCTGATCGAGGACTACGCGTATCCCGCCTATGGCGTGCCGTCGGAGGAGACCAAGGAAGCGATCCGCCTCACCGCGCGTCTCGAAGCCATGATCACCGACCCCGTCTACGAGGGCAAGTCGATGCAGGGCCTGATCGACCTGACGCAGAAGGGCTATTTCGAGAAGGGTGCCAAGATCCTCTACGCCCATCTCGGCGGCGCACCGGCGCTGAACGGCTACGGGTATGCGTTCAGGAATGGGTGAGTGAGGGCCTAGACTGTGGCCACATCTTCGGTGTCGTCCCGGCGAAGGCCGGGACCCATAACCACAGGAAGTGGTTATGCGAAGAACGTCGTCGCGCCTGCCCTAAGATAGATCACGCGGTATGGATCCCGGATCGGCGCTCCGCTTCGCTGCGCTTGTCCGGGATGACGTGTGGAGAGAGTGTCTATAGCCCGGATGGAGCGAAGCGCAATCCGGGACTGGCACGATATGGAAAGACTGCCCCGGATTTCGCTGCGCTCCATCCGGGCTACGGGTGAGGACGCTTACCGCGTCCGCACGATCTGCAGCAGCTCATCCCCGTAATGCTCGAGCTTCTTGTCGCCGATGCCGGGCACGTTGCGCAATTCGTCGAGCGTGGTCGGCCAGGCCCGGACGATGCCGTCGATGGTGGCATCGTGCAGCACCACATAGGCCGGCACGCCGCGCTCGCGCGCGATCTCCGAACGCCAGGCCCGCAGCCGCGCGCGCAATTCGGGATCGACATCGCCTTGCGGCGCGTTTGCCGCCGGCGCCAAATCGCCACGGCGGGACTTGGCACGGCTTGACCGGATGCGGGTGCCGGGCGCCTCCTCGCGCAGCCATATGTCGGTCTCGCCGCGCAGCACGCCGCGCGCGGTCTCCGTCAGCTTCAGCGCGCCATAGGCTTCGCTGTCGCTCTGCAAATGCCCCATCGCCACCAGCTGCCGCAGCACGGTGCGCCACTGCTTCTCGTTGAGCTCGCGCCCGATGCCGAACACCGACAGCTTGTCGTGGCCGAACTGCGTCACCTTCTCGGTCAGGCGTCCGATCAGCACGTCGATCAGATGCATGGCGCCGAAGCGTTGCCCGGTGCGATAGGCACAGGACAGCAGCTTTTGCGCCAGCACCTTGCCGTCGCGCATTTTTGGCGGCGTCAGGCAGTTGTCGCAATTGCCGCAGGTCTCGCCGTGCACGGCCTCGCCGAAATAGCCGAGCAGCCGCTTGCGCCGGCACTGCGCGGTCTCGGCGAGCCCGACCAGCGCATCGAGCTTACGAATCGAGACCCGCTTGAAATCATCGGAGCCGCTGGACTCATCGATCATGCGGCGCTGCTGCACGATGTCCGAGAGGCCATAGGCCATCCAGGCGGCGGACGGCTTGCCGTCGCGGCCGGCGCGCCCGGTTTCCTGGTAATAGGCCTCGATGCTCTTGGGCAGATCGAGATGGGCGACGAAGCGTACGTCCGGCTTGTCGATACCCATGCCGAAGGCGATGGTCGCGACGATGACGATGCCGTCCTCGTTGAGGAAGCGGTCCTGGTTGCGCGAGCGGATGCTGCCATCGAGCCCGGCGTGATAGGGCAACGCCCGAATGCCGGCGTCATCGAGCGCGGCGGCGACTTCCTCCACCCGGTTGCGGGACAGGCAATAGACCACGCCGGCGTCGCCCGCATGGCGCTCCCGGATGAAGTCCTTCAGCTGCGACACCGCGTTGCGCTTGTCGACGATCTCGTAGCGGATATTTGGGCGGTCGAAGCTGGAGACGAACTGCGGACTGCTCCCGAGCTGGAGCCGCTCGACGATCTCCTTGCGCGTCAATTCATCGGCGGTCGCGGTCAGCGCGATGCGCGGCACGTCCGGAAAGCGCTCGGCGATGATGGAGAGGCCGACATATTCGGGGCGGAAATCATGGCCCCATTGCGAGACGCAATGGGCTTCGTCGATCGCGAACAGCGCCACCTTCGCCTGCGCCAGCAGCGACAGGCAGCGCGGCGTGACCAGACGCTCGGGCGCGACATAGAGCAGATCGAGATCGCCCGCGATCAGGCGGCGCTCAATGTCGGAGGCCTCTTGTGGCGTCAGCGACGAGTTCAGCGCGGCGGCATTGACGCCCGCCTCGATCAGGCCCGCGACCTGGTCGCGCATCAGCGCGATCAGCGGCGACACCACGATGCCGCAGCCCTGGCGCAGCAGAGACGGCAATTGATAGCACAGCGACTTGCCGCCGCCGGTCGGCATCAAGACCAGGCAGTTGCCGCCCTCGGTGACATGCCGGATGATCTCGCCCTGCGCCCCGCGAAAGCCCGGCAGGCCGAACACCGAATGCAGCACCGACAGCGCGTCGCGGCCGTCGGCGGATGCAGGCAGCGAGGCGGTGGAGGGGGCGGACATGGGCGGAACAGGACCGGGCCGTGAGATTCGACACAACGCCAGTCGCATGACGGCGCGGGCGTGGCAAGTCCATCTTCTCCCTCTCCCCGCTTGCGGGGAGAGGGTCGGGGTGAGGGGGAGTCTCCGCAAGGGAGGTGACAGACGGACTCGTGGAGAGTCCCCCTCACCCGAATCGCATCTGGCGATGCGATCCGACCTCTCCCCGCAAGCGGGGAGAGGTGAAAGGGCCCTCTGGGAGAAGGAAAAGGCTACGCCCCGATCCGCCGCAGCGCTTCCGCGACCGTCACGATCGGCATGTTGCGCGTCTTGGCCGCCTGCAGCGCGTGGCGCAGCAGGGCCGGCGTGCAGCCATAGGGGCTCGGTGCATCCACGACGTCATGGCCGTAGAAGATCAGCCAGCCGCCGCTCGCGATCGCCTCGTCGAAATAGCGGTCGATGCCGGCCTTATCGATCTCGCAATCGACCAGAGGCGAGGCGCGCAGGAACTGGAGGTCGACGACATCGCGGTTGACGCCGGGAAGGATGCCGCGCGCCGAGCGGAAGGTTTTGGCGAGCTGCGGTTTGCGCCAGACCGAGGCGAGGCCATACGGATAGGCAAAATTCTCCAGCGTGATCGAGGAGTCGACAGCGCGAAAATAGCTGCGGTTCCGCTCGATCTCGCGCGCCATGGCGGCCTCGTCGAGATCGACTGCGCGCAGGTGCGAAAATGTGTGGCAGGCGATCTCGTGCCCGCTGCGATGCAGCCGCACGATCGCATCGTTCGACAGGCCGCGCCAGTGGTCTCCCGGCTGGTCGATCAGGCTGCCGGCGAGATAGAACGTGCCGCGTCCACCGTGCGCTTCCAGAAGCTGCGCACCCTCGCCTGCGGCACTGTCGGGCGCATCATCGAAGGTGAAGCTCACCATCGGCGCATGCGCCGGCAGCCGGTGCGGCGCGGTGCGGAAATGCCGGGCCAGCCGATTGCTCACGCGTCCCTGGAGTGCCGACAACACGACCGCGTTTCCTGTTTGCCCCGACCTCGTCACTGAAGCATTCGTGCATCGCCCGAGGCAAGCTTCGCACTTCGTTAATGCTAATGCCGCGCCAACATCCTTTGCCTAGCGTGCCGGTAGCGCCGCCTCGGTATCGGCGGCGAGATATTGCAACCAATTGCGGAAAAGCGCCGCCGCGGCGCTGCCGGCCGCGATATCGGCGCGCAAAGCCAGTCCCGGCAGCTCGTTGCTGAGGGCCGGATGGCGCTGGTGCCTCGCCCGCTTCTCGAACCGTGCGAGCTTCTCTTCCGTCGCTGCGTCAAAATAACTCACGGGCACCGCCGGATAATTCTCGCGCTCGCGCGCGAGGTAGCGGCCGATGTCGCGCAGATATTCGCGCTGAAGCGACAGCGCGTCATATTCGGGATGGCCCTGGAAGAAGACGAAGCGGCTGGCATATTGCCGGACGAATACGTCCACCCCGGCCTCGCGCGAGCGCGTCAGCACCTGATAGCCGTGTTGCGCAAGATCGCTCTCGGCGACCTCGTTCAGCCGTGAATGCGAGACCTTGAGCGGGGCGGGCGCCGCACGCGTCAACGGATCGCCCGTGACGGCCTCGCAGTCGAAGATGCCATGGCACTTGGCCGGCAGCCGCCGCCGTTCGATGCGATCGAGATGCAGCACCGCGGCATGCGCGGCCAGGCACGACCAGATCGTCGAGCGCGTGTTGACCTTGGCCCAGTCGATCAGATCGGTGAGATCGCGCCAGTACGGTTCCTGATCGAGCTCGGGCGCGACCGGCTCGGCGCCGGTCACGATCAGCCCGTCGAACTTTTGGCGCTTCAGATCGGAGAGATCGGAATATTCGCTCTCGACATGCCACATCGCTTCCGGCGAGCGCCTGACCGACGGCAGCGAAAAGCAGTGGAAGCGGATGCGGCGCGGACCCGCGGCTGCCTGAAGCAGCTTCATGAACTGCCGCTCGGTCGCCTTCAGCGCCGGATCGGGCATGTTGTTGATCAATCCGATGGTGAGCTCGGCGCCGCCGCGGTCGCGTGCGAGATCGCCCTCGGCCGGCACCAGCGCCGGGCTCGGCACACCCTGATCCTTGTCGATCAAGATGCTCATCGGCCCGGCCGCCTACTCCGCGGCCTGAAGGCGCGCCGACGGGCAGGCCTTTTCCAGCGCCTGGTCGATGTCCTCGATGATGTCAGCGGAATGCTCGATGCCGATCGAGAGCCGGATCGTCTCCGGCAGCACACCGGCCGTACGCTGCTGCTCCGGCGACATCTGCCGGTGCGTGGTCGAGGCCGGATGGCAGGCCAGCGACTTGGCGTCGCCGATATTGACGAGGCGCGTGATCAGCTTCAGCGCGTCATAGAAGGCCTTGCCGGCTTCCATGCCGCCCTTGATGCCGAAGGTGAACAGCGAGGAGGCGTTGCCGTCGAGATACTTCTGCACCAGCGGATAATAGGGACTGTCCGGGAAGCCGGTGTAGTTGACCCAGGCCACGCGCGGATCATTGCGCAGGAATTCGGCGACCTTGCGCGCGTTCTCGCAGTGGCGCTCCATCCGCAGCGCCACGGTCTCGATGCCCTGAAGCAGCAGGAAGGCGTTGAACGGCGACAGCACCGAGCCCATGGTGCGCTGATAGATGCTGCGCGCGCGCTCGATATAGGCGGTCTTGCCGAAGCGCTCGGCATAGACCAGCCCGTGATAGGAGGCGTCGGGCTTGTTGTAGCCCGGGAAGCGGTCGGCATACTTCGCCCACGGAAAGTTTCCGGAATCGACGATGGCGCCGCCGAGCGTGGTGCCGTGGCCGCCCAGGAATTTTGTCAGCGAATGCACGGCGATGTCGGCGCCGTAATCGAACGGCTTGAGCAGGATCGGGGTTGCGACCGTGTTGTCGACGATCAGCGGCACGCCGTGGGCATGCGCGATCTTGGCGAGCGCTTCGATGTCGCAGACATTGCCGGCGGGATTGCCGATGGTCTCGGCGAACACGGCACGGGTGTTCTCGTCGATCAGCTTCTCGATCGCCTCCGGCTTGTCGCTCTCGGCGAATCGGCCGACGATGCCCTGGCGCGGCAGGATGTGGGAGAGCAGCGTGTGGGTGGTGCCGTAGAGCTGCGGCACCGAAACGATGTTGCCGCCGTGGTCGGCGACGTTGACGAAGGCGAAATGCAGCGCTGCCTGGCCGGTCGCGACTGCGAGCGCGCCGACACCGCCTTCGAGCTCGCTGATGCGCTTCTCCAGCACGGCGCTGGTCGGATTGGCGATGCGGCTGTAGCGGAAACCTTCGGCCTCGAGATTGAACAGGGCCGCGCCGTGATCGGCGCTGTCGAAAGCGTAGGCTGCTGTCTGGTAGATCGGCACCGCGACCGCGTGCGTGGTGGCTTCGGGTTCGTAGCCGGCGTGAATAGCGATCGTCTCGTTACGCATCGTCCACCTCCGCGTGGAGCGGGCCGCACTTAATTGGCCGTGATGGGCATGTGCGTTGTCCGCCGTCCTCGTGTTAGAGGCGGGTGGTAAAGCGGACAATAATTCGTCTACAGATCGAGGAAGTAACCCTAACGGTTGTTGGTGAATTGGCTAAAATTTGAGTCAATTTGAATTAATGAATCGGTGCGGTTTGGTACGCCTCGCGCAGTGCTTTCCTTCTCCCCTTGCGGGAGAAGGTGGCGCGAAGCGCCGGATGAGGGGTCTCTATCCACGAGGCAAAATCTGCGTTCGCGGAGAGAGACCCCTCACCCGTCTCGCCGCTTTGCGGCGAGCCACCCTCTCCCGCAAGGGGAGAGGGTGAGGATCACCTACTCCATCGTCTCCCACAGACGATGAGCGAGCACACCCACACGCTTCTCGATCGCGGCCGCCGCGTCGAGCGCGAGGTCCTCGCGATAGCGGCCGGCGATGAGTTGCACGCCGATCGGCTTGCCGTCGTGCAATGCCACCGGCACCACGGCGCCGGGCAGGCCCAGCACGTTGATGGCCGAGATGAAGCGGATCTCGCCCCAGAAGATCTCCTGCACGCGCTCGGCGCTGACGGTGTCGTCGCGCGGGCCCGGCGTCGGCTTCACCGTGGTCGGCGCCAGCACCACGGGGTACGCCTCGAAAAACAATTGCCAGGCGCGGATATGGCCGTTGCGCGCGGCGGTGGCGCGCATCCAGGCCGGCAGATCGAGCACGTTGGCCTTGGTCTTCATGCCACCCCACGCCTTGTGGAAGTCTTCCGAGGTGACCTTCAACATGCCGGCTTCCTGCATCACCACGGTCTCGTTGGTGATGATGTCGCACCAGGTCTGCCAGACGCCGTTGATGTCGGGCACATCGACCTCGCTGACGCGATAGCCCGCGCGCTCCAGATGGTCGGCAGCCTGGCGCAACGCCGCGGTGACCGACGGATCGACGTCCATGTCCTCCGGGATCTTGGCGAGCGCGACCTTGATCGGTCCCTTCGGCTTCGGACCCACCAGTGGCGCCGGCACCCACCAGGGGTCGCGCGGATCGCGCTGGCTCATCACCTCCAGGCCCAGCCGAACGTCGGCGACGTGGCGGGCGAGCGGCCCCTGCGCCGACATCAGATGCGCCAGCATCGGCCGCTCCGCCGTTGCGCTCTGGTTGAAGGCGGGGATGCGTCCCTGCGTCGGCTTGATGGTGGCGATTCCGTTGCAATGCGCCGGCCAGCGCAGCGAGCCGCCGATGTCGTTGCCATGCGCGATGGTGCCGATGCCGGCGGCGACCGCCGAGCCCGCGCCGCCCGAGGAGCCGCCGCAGGTGATGTTCGGATCCCAGGGGTTGAGCGTCAGCCCGTGCAGGGGATTGTCGGTGAAGCCGCGGAAGGAGAATTCCGGCGTGTTGGTGAGGCCGAGCACGATCGCACCGGCCTTCTTCAGGTTGCGCACCACCGGCGAATCCGACGGCGCAATGAGGTTCTTGTTCGCCGGCACGCCGTTGAAATTGGGCCGGCCCTCGTAGTCGACGTTTTCCTTGATGGTAACAGGCACGCCGTGCAGCAGGCCGAGCTCGCCGCCCTTGGCGCGCTGCTTATCCGCCGCATGGGCGGCCTTCAGCGCTTCCTCGCTGAGATCGACGACCACCGCATTCAGCCTGGGATTGACGGCCCGCATCCGCTCCAGATGCGCCTCCACGGTCTCGACCGCGGAGATTGCCCCAGTCCGGATCGCGGCCGCGGTGTCGACCGCCGACCATTGCCAGGCCTGCCCCTTGGGACGGCGCGCCGCGGCTGATTTGCTGCGGGCGACCTTCTTGACTGGCTTCTTGACGGTCTTCTTGGCCGGCTTCGTGACGGCGCCCTTGCGGGCGGTGGTCTTCTTGCTCGAGGTCTTCGCTACCGCTTTCCTGGAAGCACTTTTCTTCTTGGTCGCCGTCTTCTTCGCCACGTCGCATCTCCTGAAATTGCGCGGCGGACGTTACGGAGGGCGATGCGGCCTGTACAGCATCGTTTCTGCATGGCGCGCTGGTGGGAGCGGCCAATGCGACGAATTGTCCGCGATTGCCGACGCTCACACCGGCGGCGGATTCAGCCGCGCAAACCCTTCCTGGATGCGATAGGGGTAGTAGGGATAAGGCGGCATCACTGCGCTGGCCTCGTCGAGCCGCTTGATCTGATCCACGCCCAACGACCAGCCGACCGCGCCGAGATTGTCGCGCAGCTGCGCCTCGTCGCGGGCACCGATGATCACGGAGGAGACCGTGGGACGGGACAGCAGCCAGGCGATCGCGACCTGCGGCACCGTGCGGCCGGTCTCGGCGGCGATCACGTCCAGCACGTCGACGATGGCGTAAAGCCGCTGTTCGTCCACGGGCGGGCCGAATTGCGCGGTGGCGTGCAGGCGGCTCTGTTGCGGCAGCGGCTGGCCGCGGCGGATCTTTCCGGTCAACCGGCCCCAGCCGAGCGGGCTCCAGACCAGCGCACCGACACCCTGGTCGCGTGCGAGCGGCATCAGCTCCCACTCATAGTCGCGGCCGAGCAGTGAATAATAGATCTGGTGCGCGACATAGCGCGGCCAGCCGTGGCGATCGGCGACCGCAAGCGACTTCATCAACTGCCAGCCGGCGAAATTGGAGACGCCGACATAGCGCAGCTTGCCGGCGCGCACGAGCATATCCAGCGTCGACAGCACCTCCTCGATCGGCGTGAAGGCATCGAAGGCGTGGAGCTGGAGCAGGTCGATATGATCGGTGCCGAGCCGGCGCAACGCTGCCTCGACCGAGGCAAGCAGGCGATGCCGTGACGAGCCGGCGTCGAGCGGACCGTCGCCCATCGGCAAGCTCATCTTGGTGGAGATCAGCACCTTGTCACGGCGGCCCTTGATCGCCGCGCCAAGGATCTCTTCCGATGCACCGTTCGAATAGACGTCGGCGCTGTCGAACAGGTTGACGCCGGCGTCGAGACAGATGTCGATCAACCTGCGCGCCTCCTCAGTGCCGCTGCGGCCCCAGGCCGAGAACAGCGGTCCTTGGCCACCAAATGTGCCGGTGCCGAAACTGAGGACGGGGACTTTGAGGCCGGAGGCGCCGAGATTGCGGTAGTCCATGTGCTCCTCCCCTATTCCGCCGGGCATGCCGCGATTGCGGCCTGCGTGCGGTCAAGCCTCAGACTCCACAGTGCCAGCACGAGGCCGATCGCCGTGATGCCGGCCGCGACCAGCGGCAGCGCGGAAAGCCCGAGCCCGCGATCGATCGTGATACCGCCGGCCCAGGCGCCGAGCGCGTTGCCGAGATTGAACGCCGCGATGTTGAGGCTCGAGGCCAGCGTGCGGCCGCTGGACCCGGCGGCCTCCAGCACGCGAAGCTGAAGCGGCGCGACGGTGGCGAAGGCGGCCACGCCGAGCAGCAGGATCAGCGCGATGGCGAGGATCTTGATCGACAGCACGGCGGCCAGTCCCACGAGCACGATGGCGAGCGCGGCGAGCGTGCCGATCAGGGCGCGCGCCAGCCCACGGTCGGCGAGCTTGCCGCCGGCGACATTGCCGATCGCGAGCCCAACGCCGAACACCAGCAGGATCGGCGAGACCGCCGCTTCCGAGAAGCCGGTGAAACGCGTCAGGATCGGCTGGATGTAGGTGAAGACGACGAACAGGCCGGCGAAGCCGAATACGGTCATGGCAAGCCCGAGCAGCACCTGCGGACGGCCGAGCACCGCCACCTCCTCGGCGAGCGAGATCGGCTTGTCGCCATTGCCGACATGGCCGGGCACCAGCGCCGCCACCACCGCAAACGCGATCACGCCGATCAATGTCACCGCCCAGAACGCCGCGCGCCAGCCGAGCATCAGGCCGAACCAGGCGCCGAAGGGCACGCCGAGCAGGGTTGCGACGGTGAGACCGATGAACATGGTCGATATGGCGGAGGCGCGCTTGTCCTCGGCCACGAGGCTGGTCGCCACCACCGAGCCGACGCCGAAGAAGGTGCCGTGGGCGAGCGAGGTCAGCACCCGCGCCGCCATCAGCAATTCGTAGTTCGGCGCCAGCGCGCAGGCCGCATTGCCCAGCGTGAAGATCGCCATCAAAGCGAGCAGCACGGTCTTTCGCGGCAGGCGTCGCGTCGCCAGCGTCAGCACCGGGGCGCCGACGAACACGCCGAGCGCGTAGCCGGAGATCAGCAGACCCGCGACCGGGACCGAGACATGCATGTCGGCGGCGACCTGGAGCAGCAGGCCCATGACGATGAATTCGGTGGTGCCGATGCCGAAGGCACCGGCGGTGAGCGCGAGGACGGCGGGAGGCATGCGTGGCTCCAATGCGAGGGACGAGCCACGCAGATAGCCGCAGCGCAGCAAAAGCATTAGAATGTCCGCAATCCAATCATTTGTGACATGAATTCAACATGGCCCGTTTCGACACCAACCGCTCCGCCGAGATGGAGGTCTTCGTCCGCGTCGTCGATCTCGGCGGCTTCACCCAGGCCGCGCGAAAACTGCGCCTGACGCCGTCGGGCGTCAGCAAGCTGATCTCGCGGCTGGAGACGCGCCTCGGCACGCGGCTGATCACCCGCACCACGCGCAAGCTGACGCTGACGGAGGAAGGCCAGGCCTTCTATCAGCGCGCCGTGCGCATCCTTGCCGAGATGGAAGAGGCCGAGCGCGAGGCGGCCTCCGGCGCCGCGCCGCGCGGCCGGCTCACCGTCAACAGCAACATCCCTTTCGGCATGCTGCATGTGATGCCGCTGGTCCCGCGCTTCCTCGAACAACATCCCGACGTCACGCTCGACCTCGTGCTGACCGATACGCTGATCGACCTGATGCAGGAGCGCGCCGACGTCGCCATCCGCGTCGGCCCGTTGCGGGCGTCACGTCTCGTCGCGCGAAAACTCGGCACCAGCCGCATGGTCGTGGTCGGCGCGCCGAACTACCTGGCGCGTTTCGGCACGCCGAAGGCGCCGGCGGATCTCACCGAGCACCGCGGCATCGGCTGGACCTTTCCGCGTTCGATCCGTGCCTGGCCGTTCAAGCGCGGCGACCGCACCGAGGAAGCCGCGCCGCCGCCGGCCGCGCGTGCCAGCGACGGCGAAGCCGCCCGCCGCTTGGCGCTCGGCGGCGTCGGCCTCGCCCGCCTCGCCCTCTTCCACATCGGCCCCGACATCGAATCCGGCCGCCTCGTGCCGGTTCTGCAAAGCTACAATCCCGGCGACCGCGAAGACATCCACGCCGTCTATGTCGGCCACACCGCCCCCCTGCCCGCCCGCGTGCGCGCGTTCATCGACTTCCTGGCGGAGCATGTGCGGGTGAGCGACCCGGCGCTGAAGCGCGCGGGGGATGGCAGGTGGCGGGTGGTTGGATGAGGCTGACGGCGGAGAGAGTGCCTAAGCTGGCAAAGCCGATAATCAATGCCGTTTCAAATAGTTGCTGGACCCGTCTCGCCTGCCCCACTCTGCTCGACGGATACTCTCTGTACGACAGTTTCCACAGCCGGAGAACCCTAGCTCCCAATCAGAGTTCACGTTACGTGCTTTATCAACGATTGACGTGTAAGGTTCGGGCATGGCCAAAAGTGACCTCCTCGTCTCCCTCGTTCGCGCTGGTGCAACCGGCGACAAAGGCATGCTCCGATCAACCGTCGAAGCACTTATGGCGGACGAGCGCGCTAAGAGCCATCATCTTCTGGCCGACCGCCTAGAGAGAGCGCTCCAAGCGGTAGCCGTGACCCCCCCTAGCTTGGTCACTTCGTCCCGCACGCAGCAAACGCCCGGCCGGGACACGATCCTAGAACTGACCCCTCGCGTCCGTTTGGACGACCTTGTGCTTCCACTTCCCGCACGCACCGAAGGCATGCAATTGGTGGAGGAACATGCACGCGCGGACGTACTGCGTGCGCATGGGTACGAGCCGCGCCACCGAGTCTTGCTTTCAGGGCCGCCGGGGAATGGCAAGACATCGTTCGCCGAAGGAATAGCCGAAGCGCTAGCCTTGCCTTTCTTCGTGGTACGCTACGACGCGCTAGTTGGAAGCTATTTGGGCGAGACCAACGCGCGGCTACGAGCCCTTTTTGACTACGCTCGCACGCAGTCATGCGTACTTTTCTTCGATGAGTTTGATGCGATCGGAAAAGAGCGAGGAGATGAGCACGAGACTGGCGAGATCAAAAGGGTCGTCTCGTTTTTGCTAATGCAGATCGATCAACTGCCAAGCTACGTTCTAACGATTGCCGCGACCAATCATGCCGAGTTGCTTGACAGAGCCGTATGGCGTAGATTTCAACTAAAGATAGCGTTGCCGCCCCCTAGAACAGAAGAGGTAGCCTCCTTTATAGGAGGTATTATTAGCCAATGGCCTGACCACCCTTCTAAGTCAGCAGTAGAGATTACCAATCAACTGAGCGCTAGCTCTTACGCCGAAGCGCGAGATTTTTGCCAGAATGTTAGACGTAGACAGATTTTGGGCTTGGGCGAGACTTCGATCGACGTCGCTCTAGCAAATGAATTGGAACTTTGGGCCTCGCGCGTAAGACCTGAGAACATTTATGGCGATCGATCCATCGAAGCCGTTACTTCGTCTGGAGCCAAGCGCTCCCGTAGACCGGACCCCCGGAAGTCCCCGTAATCCGGGTCGGCCTCAACAGTTTTCCGTCGCTGCGCAGAACGCTTCATTCGGCCCCCGTTTTCGTCGGCTGGAAGCGGCGCTAAATCGCGACCCCTCCGGCTTGACCTTGCAAGCCGATCCATCTGCACTCGCACCTGAGCGTTTGCTGGTCTTTGAATTGCGTGGCGCCATTAACACGTTTGCAAATGCAATCCGGAGAGTTCCTGGCCTTGAGTTGATCGACGAGGAAGAACTCGAAAGCGACGATCATGACAAGGCGCCCGAGGCATATCTTTTGGTCCCGGATGCGGAGGCTTTGCGGAATATCTTATCACTATGGCGACGATGGACTTCAGGTCAGGAATTGGGCGAGGGATTTACGCCTTGGCGTGATGTGTTCGCAACTCTGCGAGATTTGCGTGTATGGGGCCCTAAGGACCGTGTTCAAGAAGAGGATCGAGCCATCCTTGCCGACGAAATCCAARATTTGGCAGATGAYGCGCTCCTCACTTTAGAGATTGAGCTAGTATTCAGGGCCAACGAGGAGATTGCACAAGCGGCGGAAAACAGCGTTGTTGCAAGTACTAGTGCCGCAGGCGGCCGCATTCTCTCTCGGTGTCGAATTGGCGAAATTGCCTACCACTCCCTGTTGATCACACTCCCCGTTGCGGCTGTGCGGCGCGTGATTGAACGATCATCTCAAGGCATTAGCGGCCTTGACCCTGTGATGCATATCCGCCCGCAGAGCGTAGCATCGGACATCGAAACTGGAGAAGCGACGCGTGCCACCGAAACCCCGCCCTTGCCGGCGGGCGAAAAAAGCCCCATCCTTGCAATTCTCGACGGAGTACCAGTTTCTGAACATCCGCTTCTCCGCGGACGATTGAATGTAGACGATCAATTTCAACTTGAACCGCGCGCGCTCGTAGGGGAGCGAACGCACGGCACAGCAATGGCGTCGTTGATCGTGCACGGCGATCGCAACCTGTTAGAGAGCCCGATTGAACGGCGCTTGCACTGCGTTCCGGTTCTAGGTTCACGCGATCAATTTCCGGAGAATAGACTGATCGTTGATTTGATCTATCAAGCTGTACTCACGATGAGAGAGGGACCAAACGCGACAGCCTCAAATGTTATAGTGATAAACTTGTCGCTGGGAAACGTAAGAAAGCCGTTTCATGGCAGACTATCTCCGTGGGCCCGGCTTCTTGACCGGCTAGCCCATCGATTTGGAATTTTGTTCTTAGTCAGTTCGGGAAATCACCTCTTGCCTTTCGAAATCCCATCGATCGCCTCGATGGGCGCCTTTGAAGCCGCACCACCTGCTGATCGCGCTGAACACACTCTCAATGCACTGGCACAATTGATAGCTGCGCGGCGGCTGCTTTCACCATCTGAGACGGTAAATGGCATAACCGTTGGCGCGGCGAACATTGACGCAGTTCAAGACGTTGATCGGCGTGGAGCGAGGGGAAGGGTTGATCCCTTTTCCCCACTTCAGATGGCAAACCCCTCTAGCGCGTTGGGCCCCGGCTTCGCCAACAGCGTAAAGCCTGACATTTTGATGCCGGGTTCTCGCGAACATTTGTCAATGGTAAGCAGCGGCAGAATACTCTCCGTAAAGCCAAGCGGCGCCGGTAGACCCCACGGCCTCAAGGTAGCTGCTCCCCCTCGCGAGGGTGGGACAAATTGGGAGCATTACACTGGAGGTACAAGCGCCGCGGCAGCACTAACCTCTCGACTTGCTCACCGCATCCATGATGCGCTTGAGGACGTTTATGGAAATACATTTCTCGAATTGTCGCAACATCAACGGGCGGTACTCCTCAAATCGCTCCTGGTGCACAGCGCATTCTGGCCTGACGCCAGTGCGGAGTTAATCAAGCAGGTACTGGGGCCTACCAATAATCGGCAAAGTGTCAGGCAAAAAGACAACATCCGGCGATTTCTCGGCTATGGATTGGTTGATGCAGATGCCGCTGTATATTGCGCCGAGGATCGCGCGACCTTTTGGGCGGTCGGCGTCATTGGGCGGGAAAAGAAATGCGCTGTAACGGTACCCCTTCCAGCATGCCTTGGTGGGCAAGCGCGATTGCACTCTATGCACACAACTCTAGCTTGGTTCACACCGGTACTTCCGGGTAGACAGTCATATCGCTCCGTCAAACTATCGCTACTTATACCGGATGACTTGAGCGGCCTCCGGGTTGATCCGACAAGGACGCAACCCGACGTGAATCAAAGCAGCCGAGGCACCGTTTTTTCTCGCCACTGGGAAGGGCGTCGTGCCCCCACGATTGGGCCCAATGGCAACCTAGAAATTTCTATTCAGCGCGAACCCGATCGCGGAGGCAAAAGCGACGAAGTCGTGCCCTTTGGGCTCGCTGTCACAATAGCCATGCCCGGCATGGTTCAAGTTTATGATCAGGCGCGCGCTCGCATCGGATTGCCCGTGCGGCCCGCCGTACGTGCCTGATACTGTAGCGGCCAATGAGATCTAGATTTGCGCTTCTCTTCCCAAGGCGGCGGGAAGGGCACTTCTAACTATCTCTTGGGAGTATCTCGGGGACCGGCTCTCTTGCGCGTCCGAATAATGGATTGCTTTCAATCGCACGGACGCCATTGATGGCGGTGGTCGAATCCTACCGTAGCCGAAGGAGGTCGCACCAGTCGTTTTAGTCGTTTGGAGCCCTAAGGGCATATCGCAAAACGAGTATTCACGCCGTAAACACCGGCGTGGGGGCCCTTTCAAAAAGCGTCCTGAGGAGTAAGACTAGCTCTTCGCGGTACCCTTATGGGGAGCGGCATGAGGCGTCAATTCATCGGGTTGGTCGACGGTGCGACAGCACCGGGGCCGCGCATTGCGCAAGTGGCGGAACGATCGGCCGATGCGGCCGGCGTGCCTGCTTCCAACGATCAGCAAGAATTCCCATTGATCATCGCGAATATGCCCGCAACGCCTCGCCAAAAGGCCTCTGCGGTCGGTGTCGCCGTCTTCCTCATTGTCGTTGCAGCGGTGATCGCGCCGTTCGCGAGAATCCAGCTGGGCCAGATCAATGGCTTCGTTCCGGTTTTACAGACCGCGTTGGGAGTGGCCGAACTCATCACGGCAGCCCTGCTATTTGCCCAATTTTCGATCCAGCCTCAGTGGGCGCTGCTCGCACTCGCAAGCGGATACGTTTTCAGCGGATCGTTTGCATTCCTGCAGACGCTCGCCTTTCCGAACGGATACGCTCCCGCAGGCGTGATCGGCGATGGACTGAACAGCCCCGCCTGGCTTTACGTGCTTTGGCATACGACCTTTCCCGCGGCGATCCTCATCTACGGGTTGACGAAGGATCATTTCAAAGCCGGCAGACCGGGCAGGCCTGCAGGAGCGGTGATCGCAATAGGAATCGCGATCGGCTGCATCGCTGCCGCAATAGCGGGACTGACGTGGATCGTGACCGCGAAGGCCGAATATCTCCCTACCTTCTACATGAGCGACGTCAGGCATCAGACGCCGCTTGGCAATCAGGTCAACCTGATCCTTTTGCTGTGGAACGTGACCGTACTCGCTGTCCTGTTTGTGCGCATGCGCACGATTCTCGACCTCTGGCTGATGGTGACTTTGCTCGCCTACTTGCCCAATTTTCTGGTGGCGATCATTGGCAGCTCGGTTCGATTTACCGTCGGTTGGTATGCGGCGCGCGGTTTCGTTCTGATCGGCAGCTGCATGTTGCTGACCGTGTTGCTCGTCGAAACGATGTTTCTGTATTCACGCCTCGCCAGCGTCATTGCGCTGCAGCGACGCGAACGGACGAACCGGCTTCTCAGCATCGACGCGGTCACTGGCGCGATCGCCCATGAGTTGAGATCCCCGTTGGGGGCCATCTCGCTCAATGCCGCGACAGGTCTCGGTCAACTACGAGCCGACCCTCCTGAACTGGAGGACATGGAGAACATCCTCCGCGATATCGAAGCCGACAGCAACCGGGCCGCTGAAATCATTTCGAGCATTCGCGAGATCACGGTCAAGACGGCGCACGGAGGTGCTTCGACAGACGTCGAAGGTGTCGCAGAGCTTGCGCTGAGACTGTTGAAGCACGATCTCCTGGCCAATGGAGTATCAGTGGCTACAGAGTTTCAGGGCGACATTCCTCCAGTGGCCCTGGACGGCACCGAGCTTCAGCAGATCGTCTTGAACCTTTGCAAAAACGCGATTGACGCAATGGGCTCTGTCTCCGCCGACCAGCGAAAGCTACGTATGAAAACCAGTCTTGATGGCGGCACGGCGGTCCATTTGTCCGTTGAAGATTCCGGCACCGGCATCTCTCCGAATCATCAACAGCGCATCTTCGATCCATTCTTCACGACGAAACCGGGCGGTATGGGATTGGGGCTGGCTGTCTCCTCCAACTTGGTCGCAAGATGCGGAGGAAAGCTGAGGCTGGTCAAATCGGACGCCGATGGCTCCATTTTCGAGCTGCAGATGCCGATTTCCGTGTGAGGTCGCAATTTCGCCCAGGACGACCAACGCAAGCACGAGAGCGGGACGTGCAGAAAACCTCAATGATCATCGGCGGGCGAAGCGATGCACGCTCACCTCAGAGAGATCATGATTTCGCTGAGGTTGGCGGCGAACTCCAGCCCGGCCTTTGGCCCCTGCAGCACCATCGTGACACCTTTGTCGTTGCGCAACTGAACCCCGTTGATGCCGCCGATCAGGGCGGCCCCGCCGCCGACCGAGCTATATTTGCCGGCAAAATCGCTGATCTCACGAATGCCTGAGGCCCGGCCCTCGAGCCGCCCAACTGTCGCGCCCGCGGTGAAGCCCAGGCTCAATCCGGTGACGCGGAACGAATACTGGCGGCCGCGATAGGTCAGCACGCCGGTCCCGGCTCCGCCGCCCACGAGCAGCCCCGCTTTCACGATCTTGACGCGGACCTGGGCGGAGGCCTGCGCAAACGAGGGGGCGGTCGGAACAAGGAGTGCGAGCAGCACAATGGGTGCCAGACGCCCGAGCAACTGGCGCAATATCTCCATCCGTCGCTCAGGGTTTTGCAGCATCGACCTTCTTCCAGGTCTGATCCGGATCGAACGCGGTGATGCGGGTAGCGAGGGCGTTGGTTCGAGGCCCGAGATCCTTCTGGTAGACGACGCCGGCATGATTGACCACGAAGGTCATGACGCCAGAATTGCCATACTCGGCAGGCCAGGCGATCAGGCCGTAGCCGCCGATCATCTTGCCCTTGACGACATAGTTGAGCGCGCCGCCGGGCGCGTCAGGCCCCTGGCCTTTCAGGATGCGGAAGTAATAGCCGTGATAGGGCGCCGGCCCCTCGCCCGGCTTGTAGCCTTCGGCCGAGGCCTCCGCGACCAGCGCACCGAGCGGACTCGGATCGCTGTCGTCGCGCCAGAACAGGCCGTCCTTCTTGCCGGGCGTGGAGAGAAAGCGCTGCGCATAGACGCCGGCGCCCTCGCCGCGATCCTTGTCGGCATATTCGTTCTGCGCGTCGACATAGGCGAGCGCGGTCTGGATCGCGTCGAGCTCGTTGCGGCCAATACGCCGGCGAAGCACTTCGATGCGTCCCTCGGCGGTGTCGAATTCCCAGCCCGCCTTGGTGTTGACGAGCGGGATCGGGAACGGGAAGTCATCGGGCCCAAGCAGCAGCGTCGCCTTCTTGTTGCCTTCCGCCTTGATCGAATGCCTGGCGTCATACATCGAGACGAAACGCGCGCGGATATCGACGTCAGCAACCTCATCGCCGGACGAGACGATGTCTTCGGCGGCGCTGCCGAGCACCTTCAGGATGTCGCGCGGGCCGCTCTTGGCCGCGGCCGCGAGCGCCGATGCGGCATCCTCCGGCGTCGGATAGGATTGCTGCGCGACGGTCGCCGTGCTCATCAGCGCGAGCGCGATGATGCCCGGCAGGACGGCACGCTGAAGCCACTTCAGACCGATCATGGCGACACCTCCGCAGGGATCCTCGCGCCCGCGGCAAGCCAGTCGCTGTAGCTCCGGAATTTCAGGCCGAGCTTCTCGTAATAGACGCGCAAATATCCGTCGCTGCCGCGGGTCACGGCGCCCGGCGCCACCAGCTCGACCTCTTGCGCCATGACGCCGACATAGGCCTTGTGGCTGCCGATATAGCTGAAGCGATAGTAGCCGAGACCGCTGGCGAGATGCCCGAGCAGGACGACGTCGTGCTTGAGCGCGATATCGGAGCGCCGGCCACCACCGCCGCCACCGCCACGGAAGCCACCACCGCCACCGCCGCCACGCATCGCCATTCCGCCACCACCGCCGCGCCCGGCGAAGCTGCCGCCGCCGCCGCCGCGAGGCATGCTTGCCATGCTGGATCGTCCGCGCGCCGACGCCGCCGCGGCCGCCCGGCCGGAGGAGACGTTCATCGCACCGCCGCGATTGCCGCCACCGGGCCGGTTGCCCGCACTGCCGCCGGCGCGGTTGGCGGCCTTCGCGCGATCACCGCCGCCCTTGGCGCGATCGCCGCCACCCTTGGCGCGATCACCGCCACCCTTGGCGCGGTCACCGCCGCCCTTGGCGCGATCCCCCGCGCCTTGGCCACCTCGATCGCCGGCGCGGTCCCCGGCACGATCGCCTGCACGATCTCCTGCACGATCTCCCGCACGATCTCCAGCACCTGGCCGGTCCTGTCCTGGCTTCAACACCTGCTGTCCGTCGCGGCCGCGGAAATCCATGCGGTCCGACGCGCCGGCCTTCAAATTGTTGTTGCCGAAGCGCTGCTGGACGTTGGCGTTGTTGTACCGCACGCCCTGGCGATGCGCCGGATTGTGCTGCCAGCCATTTCCGATGTTGGTGGTTCGGTGATTGATATAGACGTTGCGGTTGCCCCAGTTGCAGCCGCCCCCCCAATAATTGCCCCAGCGCCCGATCGCCCAGGCGGTGCCGAAGGCGAGGCCGGCTGCGACCACGCCCGCACCGATGTAGGACGGGTAGCCGAAATAATAGGGCGGATAATCCGTGTAGGGCCACTCTCCGTAAACCGTCGCCGGCTCGTAGTACGGCACGTACATCGTATCGGCCACGGCCGGTTCGATCACGATCACCTGCCTGCTTTCCTGGGTCTGGACACTGACCTTCTGCTGCTTGGTGGTGACCAGCTTCTTGTTGTCATAGGCCTTGGTGCGCAGCCGCTGGACCGCATCCATCACGTCCGGCTGCTGCGCGAGCACGGCGTCGCCCAGCGCCTTGGTCCAATCGAGCTTGTCGCTCATCATCGTGAGGACCTCGGCGGTCGAGGCCAACGCCTTGACGCTGTCGTCCCAGGACTGCTTCTCGACCTCGGCCTTCAGCGCATCGCCTTTCAGGGTCTTGCGCTCTTTCAGCCAGCGATCGGCCTGAACGACTTCCAGAGGATAGGTGGAAGCCGCCAGCACATTGGCGAGCAGCTCGTCGGGATAGAGTGCGATCGGCGCCACCAGCGCTTCGAGCTGTTCGGGCTTGAGCAATTCGGCGGTCGGCGGCGTCGGGCTCGGCGGTTGCGCCTGACTGGCCGGGGCAGCGGGGGCCGCCGGGGTGTCCGCCGTTTGGGCGGCTGCGGCGACCGGGATCGCCAAGAGCAGCACCATCGCGATCAGGGTCTTGCCGCAGCGAAACATTGCGTCCTCCCTTGAGCCCTCGTCGAGGCAAGCATCTCGAATGGTCAGCCTGCTTTATTGATCAAGATCAAAGGAACGCGACCGCGCGCCCCGGCTTCGGCACGGTGTGCATTGCCTGGGCTCTTGTTCGAAGTAGCGTATCGGGTCGCAGATCAATCCTCCCAGGTTGGAAGGACATTCGGGGACCGCCGCAGTGATCTTGCTTGATATGAATCAAGCCAAGACCGAACCCGTTCAGTGGCCGCTGAGCACCAGCGTCTTGATCGGCAGCAGCAGCGCCTGGATGCGCAGCAGCAGCGCATGCACCAGCCCGACGCCGTCGACGACATGCAATACAATGGCCCGGCCGGTGCTGGTCTCCTTCGCCGAGATCTCTTCGTGATTGCTGGTGTAGGCGTTGACGATGCAGCTGCTGCCCGGCGTCACGCCTTCAAGACCGCCCTTGTAGAGCGGCTCCAGGAAAGCCAGGATTGTGCCGGGCCGCCCGACATTTTGCGCCTCGATAAGCTGCTCGCCGCTTCGGAACTGCCCGGCCGCGATGTAGTCCTGCACATTGGTGACCACCATCGGAATGATGACCCACGGCCTCGATATGCAGGTCGCTTCCGCCACCATGCCGACTTGCAGGACTTGAGCCTCGATCTGACCAAAGCCCGCCTGCAGGCCGCGCCGCCCGGCGCCGTCGGGAACCAGCACGCCCGCCGGGCGCATCAGCTGATTGACCACATCGCCGACGCGCACGAGGAACTGCTCCACGCGCCCGTCAACACCGGCACGGACAAAAGTCTTGTCCAGATCGACTTGCGCTTCGGCCAACAACGCCTCGGCACTTGCCTTTTCGGCCGGCAGGAGCGTTGAAACCCGCAAGGCCGCCGACTGCCTCGATGCGGTGGCGGCATCGATTCCGGCCTGCCGCTGATCGACGACCACCTGCAGTTTCTCGATGTCGCGTTGCGGGACGATCCCGGGATTGCGGCGCTGCAACTCGGTCTTGACCTCCAATTCGTCCTTGGCCTGCTGATGACTGGCCCTGGCTTCCTGAATCTGCGCTTCGGCCTTGACCACATCGGATTCCGCGGTCGCTAGCGAGGCATCAACCTCGGCGATCTTGCGCCTGGCGGTCTCGAGAGCCGCGCGTTGCTTCGAGCTGTCCAACGTGAACAGCACATCGCCCTTCTTCACCGCCTCGCTGTAACCGACATTGACTTCCGCGACCCGGCCAGAGCCCTCGGGCAGGATGGGCACCGTACGGTAATAGAGCGTCGCCGAGGTTGTTGACGGGTGAAAGTAGAAGATCATGGTGATGAGCGATACCGTGAGCATCAAGCAGCCGGTGATGCCCCATCGCAACTCGTACCAGATCGAAAAGAAGGTGATCTCCTTACCGAAGCGCTTGCCCTGGGCATAGCGGCGGTAGAGGTAGTCCGGTAGGATGGTTAGAAGGGAGCAGAACATCAGCTCAAACATGGCTGGGCTCCTTCTCCTTGGTGATCGACTTATCTGCCGGCGGCGGGCTCGGTTGCTCGGATTCACGCCCCTCGCTCGGCGCGGCGTCAGCGATCCTCTCGACGGAGCCCGCAATGCTGCGCAGCGGCGTACCGAAATCGGGCAGGTCGATCATCGCGAGCAGGAGGCCCGCCACCCAGAAAATGTGCATGTGCGTGAAGAGCGAGATGATGCCCAGCACAGCCACGATCTCGAATTGCAGCTTCTGCGACTTGTGAGCCATCCGCTCAGGCAGGCTGTGCAGCTTCCAATAGAGCGTACCCACCCACAGCACGGTGCCGACCAGGAAAATGCCCATCACGACCATCAGCGGATCCACCCCGCTTCCGGGCGCGAGATAGAACGGCAGATGATGAGGGGCCATCGGATGAAGCTGTTCGCTCAACGTTGTCTCCTCAGGGGTGCGTCCGCTTGGATAACTCGGACCCAGTGTCGGTATCGGGTCGCGCAATTTCTTGATCTGGATCAACGGGCCTGAAACGGCCCTGCCTAGCGTCGCCTGCAAGCTGAAGTCGAAAAGCCAAACAGGAGCGGCCTGTCATGCCCGGCATCGATGATCTCATCCCCAGTGCAACGCAGATCCGCAAGGAAGCAGCCCTCAAGGAGGCCGAGAAGGCAGACGAATATGCCCGCCTTGCCGCCGCAGCTGAAGCCGAGAAGCGCGCCCTGATTGAACGCCTCAGCAAGCCCTCTGGCAAGACCGAGGACGAGAAGGTCAAACTCGCTTCGACCATCATCCAGCGTGCAGTGCGAAACGGCTTGACCGAGGTTCTGGTCTATCGCTTCCCGAACACGCTGTGCAGCGACAAGGGCCGCGCCATCAACCAGCAGGAAAAGGGCTGGGAGAACACCCTGACGGGGATTCCGAAGGAAATCTTCCAGCTCTGGACCGATTATCTGAAACCGCGCGGTTATCGCATCGCCTATCAGATCATCGATTTTCCGGGCGGCGTGCCGGGCGACATCGGCATTACGATTTCGTGGGGTGATTAAGCACCGCTCTGCCCCATGGGACCTGACACGGCGAAAGGGTGAGCATGGCCAAGGACAAGCCTGCCGAGCGAATGAAGCGCAAGGATTACGAGAAGGAACTGGAAAAACTCCAGGTCGAGCTTTGCCACCTCCAGGACTACGTCAAGGAAAACAAGGTTCGGGTCATCGTTCTGTTCGAGGGCCGGGACGCCGCCGGCAAGGGCGGCACGATCAAGGCGATCACCGAGAAGGTCAGCCCGCGCGTGTTCCGCGTCGTCGCGCTGCCGGCGCCGTCGGACCGCGAGAAGTCGCAGCTCTTTTTTCAGCGCTACATGCAGCAGTTTCCGGCCGGCGGCGAGATCGTGATCTTCGACCGCAGCTGGTACAACCGCGCCGGCGTCGAATACGTCATGGGCTTCTGCACACCCGCCGAGCACGATCGCTTCCTTGCGCTCTGTCCGCAGATGGAAAAATACGTCATCGACGGCGGCATCATCCTGATCAAGATCTGGCTCGAGGTCGGGATGGACGAGCAGGAGCGCCGATTCAAGGCCAGGATCGACGACCCCGTCCGGCAATGGAAGCTCAGCCCGATGGACCTGGAATCCTTCCGGCGCTGGTACGATTATTCGCGGGCGCGCGACCTGATGCTCAGGAAGACCAGCACGAAGCATGCGCCCTGGTACATCATCCGCTCCGACGACAAGCGCCGGGCGCGGCTGAACTGCATCGCGCATCTGCTGAAGGCGATTCGCTACAAGCGCGTCAAGAAGGACAAGGTCAGGCTGCCGCCGCGCTCCGACAAGGGACGCTACAACGACCAGGCCGGCCTGCGAGGAATGAAGTTCGTCGCCGAACGATATTGACGAGGATCGGGCCGCGTGACGACGCGGACCGATCACTCAAGGCGAGACTTCCGTTGCTCAAGATCCTCTGTCCGGACCGGCAGCCGCGCATTTTCAGTATCGATACTGGTTAGGATACTGCGGACAGACCCAATTGCCGTAGGTGTCCTGATAACAGCCATTGTTGGAGTTGTTGTTGTTGTAGTACCCATAGGCGCCGATTGCGGCCGCACCGACGGCGGCGCCGTAGGCCGCGCCACGGTAGCCATATCGCGGATAGCCGCCGGGATAACCAGCGACCGGACGGCCGGGACGACCGGCAACGGGGTAACCTGGACGGCCCGGACGGCCCGCGATCGGATGGCTCGGGCGCGGACCTCCTACGCGATAGCCGCGCTCTGCCCCGCCATGGATCCGCCCGGCATGAACCGCGCCGCCACGATAGCCGCCACCGTGAAAGCCTCCGGCGCGCATGCCCCCTCCGCCCCCGCGAAAGCCGCCACCACCACCGCCGCGACGGGCGTAGGCATCATCGGGGATGAGCGTGGCAGTGAGAAGAACGAAGGCCGCGACAGCTGCAAGAAGATAACGAAGCATGGCTAGTCCTCCCTCGATATTGGGGTGCCGTGATCCGCCCTTCGACGATGCCTCGCAAATCGCGGACGGCACCTTATGGCATTCCGGGCGACGATCTCCTCCGCTTGACCTGGATGAGAGGAGCCGCCGCGCACCGGGCCGCGCTGCGGCGGCCCGGTCACTCCGCGTCTATTTCAAACGTATCGTCACACCGCCCACGGCGGCAGACACTTCCGCACCAACCTTCGGACCGCTGAGCTGCAGGATCACCCCATTTGCGTTTTGCAGTTGAACGGCTCCTGCGCCCGCCGCAATGGCGCCGCCTGCTCCACCCACCGCGTAGGAGCCTTCGATCGATGCCGGGCCCCTCAGGTTGAGGGCGCGGCCGACCAGCTTGGTGGTCGAGGCACCGATCGTGAAGCCGACGCTCATGCCGGACACGGTGAAGGGATATTGCTTGCCCCGCAACTGCAGAACACCTTCACCGCCGCCGACGCCGACGATGAAGCCGCCCTTGGTGAAGACGACGGCCACCTGTCCGGTCTCAGCACGTGACGGCGTACTGAGACCGACGGCACCGGCAAGGAGAGTCGCGAGAGCGGCGCAAGCAGCAAGTTTGTTCATGTCTCTTGTCCTTTGAATGAAGGTGCCGCGCTATTGCGCCAGGATCATCGCGAAGTAACCGAACACGGTGAGCAGGATACCCGACACGGCATAGGCGACCGGGAATCCGATCCAGGGCACGGAGCTCTGGATTTCCACCGCGGCCTCGCGGCAGGGACCCGAGTGCGAGCGCGCGCCGGCAACGCCGCCCATCAGCACGGCCGGGTTGATCTTGAAGACGTGATAGCCGATCGCCCAGACGATGAACGGCGGGATCGTGCAGGCGATGAAGCCGGCAACGAAGATCTTCAGGGCCACGGCTCCGGTCAGTTGCGCCAGCAATCCGGCGCCGGCATTGACACCGACGATGGCGACGAAGACCACCAGACCGAGGTCCTCCAGCACGTTGCGCGCAGCGTTTGGCGTGTTGCCGAAGAAGCGCAGCCGCGAGACCAGCGACGAGACGATCACGCCCGACAGCAACAGACCGCCGGCGTTGCCGAGGCCGACCTTGGCGCCGAAGGCCGGAAATTCGATCATGCCGATCAGGAAGCCGATGATCATGCCGGCGGCGAGCGTCAGGAGATCGGTCGAGGTGTTGGTCCGCGCGATGCGGCCCCACATCTCGCCGAGCTCGTTGACGGCCGACTTGAGGCCGACCACCGACACGATGTCCATCCGCTGCAACTCGGTCTTGAGACCGGCCGGGATCTGCACGCCGCCGCGCTCGACCTTGGTAACCTGCAACTGGCCGGCGATCGCCGTGTCGCGGAAGGATTCGAAGGTGCGTCCGACCATCTCCTTGTTGGTGACGAGGATGTCCGCCTGGTCCATGGGAATGCCGAGCGCCTTGGCGTCGGCAACTTCGGGACCGATCAGGCCCATCTTGTCGGTCAGATGTTCGGTCGAGCCGCCGAGCGCGACGACGTCGCCCTTTTGCAGGACGAAGTCGGGATCGGCTCCTTGCGGCTCACCGCCGCGGGCGACGTTGACGATCCGGTATTCCGGGTGAACCGCACGGAACTTGGCGATACTCATGCCGAACTGCGCCGGATTTTCCAATCGGTAGGCGCGCAATCCGAACTGCCGGTAGCCGGTCAGGCCGCCGCCCTCGAGATCCTTGACGCCGAACTCCTGCTCGTACTGCCTGGCTGCCGCCCTCGCATCGACGCCCCACCAGCGCGGGAGGTACTTGCAGATCAGGATGATGCCGACGGTACCCCAGATATAGGTGATGCCGTAGGACAGTGCGATCATGCCCGACGCGTCCTCGGGCTTCATGCCTTCGGGAAGCTTCACGACACCCGAGGTCACGGCCTGCTCGGCCGAACCAATCGCGGCCGACATGGTCTGCGATCCAGCCAGCATGCCGCCGGCTGCACCAATCGGGAGCGCGAAGAGCTTGGTGCAGATCACGACCAGCGCCAAGCCGAGCACGCTCGACACCACCGCCAGGATGCAGAATTTGAGGCCATCACCCCTCAGGCTGTTGATGAAGGATGGGCCTACGCGGAGGCCGACGCCATACATGAACAGATAATAGAAGAGGCTCTTGGCAAAGGCGTTGAGCTCGAGCTTGACGCCGTAGGTTGAGGCCCAGACCGAAAGGGCTGCGCCGACCACGATGGCGCCGGCGACCATGCCGAGGCCGTAACCCTTGATGCTGGCCCGGCCGATCCAGACGGCAAGACCGACGACGAAGAACAGCAACAGAAACGGATTCTGCTGCAAGAACGTGAAAAACGCCTGCATGTTCGTGCCCTCTTATGACGCGGCCTTGAGCTTCGGCGCTGCGGCCGGCTTTGGCCTGCCGATCTTGGCCAAGGCTTCAGCGCGCACGAGCTTCAACCCCTCCTTGGCGTCGTAGCCGTGGATCTCCTTCACATCGAGCTTGCGCATGAAGTCGATGGTTTCCTGGGTGATGACCTGACCCGGCACCATGATCGGGAAGCCCGGCGGATACGGGATCACGAAACTGGCCGAGACGAGGTCGGGACCGGCCTTCAGGCGACGGTCGATCTCGGGGTCGGCGAGGCGAATGAATTCGCAACCTGCCGCGTCATACGCTGCGTAGAAGCCGCTGCGGATATCGCCTTCGTTGGTCTTGGCGCCGGCATCGCCACGGAAGCTCTGGTGGAAATGCGAGAAGTTCGGCAAGTCCGGCACGTCGGTCATCAGGCTCTTGACCCGCGCCTCGAATGTCTTCTTCGCATTGACGCCGCCCTGAGCAAGCCCGCGATCGACCTCGCCCGCGATCTCGGCCAGCACCCTCACCAGATGCGCAACGTCGCTGCGGGTGTTGTTGATATTGGACTGGAACAACACCGAGTTGCGCGAGGTCTTGTTGATCTGGATATTGTACTCGTTGGCCAGGATTCCCTTGAACTGCGTGCCGTCGTAGCCGGCGGTGCCGCACACCAGGGTCATGCGGGTCGGATCGAGGCAGAATTCGTCGTCGTCCAGGCTCTTCAGAATGCTCGCCCAGTTCGTACCGGCTGCCAGATAGTCGGTGAAGCCGCTCTGGCGGTATTGCGCCGGCACCATGGCGTCCGCGCCGAGAATCCGGAAGTATTTCGAGATCAGCGGATTGTTGTTGACCGCATGGCGGATGGCAAACGCAATTTCCATCGCATTGGCCACGAGACCATAGCCCTCGAGCTCCATCTGGCGCCGCGAGACGTCGAGGCTGGCGATGAGCTGCTGGTTCGGGCTGGTCGATGCGTGCGTGAACACGGCCTCCTTGAACTGCTGCTCGACCGTGTGGAACTCCACGTCCTTGACGGACAGCATCGAGCCCTGCCGGATCGCCGACATCGACTTGTGGGTCGAATTGGTCTGGTAGACGCGCAAGCGGATCTGACGCGGATCGGGGATTAGCCGTGTCTTGAGCAGCATCTCGTCGGAGGGGTTCTTGCCGAGCACAGCCTGTTGGGCTTCGTAAGCCTTGACCGATCTCGGATCGCGCATCCAGGCCTCGATCTCGTTGGCGGCGCCCATGGCGGTGCGCCGCCGCAGGAACGGCGAGAAGCGTGCAAAGCCGAACCAGGCTTCGTCCCAGAGGAAGATCAGGTCCGGTTTGATCGCGAGACATTCCTCCATCACCCGGCGGGTGTTGTAGATGTGGCCGTCGAAGGTACAGTTGGTCAGGTCAAGCATCTTGACGCGGTTCAGCCGGCCATCGGCCTTCGCATTCAGCAGGGCCTGCTTGACCGTCTTCAGCGGCACCGCGCCATACATCGAATATGCCGTCATCGGGAACGCTTCGACATAGATCGGCTGGGCGCCGGCCAGCACCATGCCGTAGTGGTGCGACTTGTGGCAGTTGCGATCGACGATCGCGATGTCGCCCGGCCCGAGCAGAGCCTGCACCGCCATCTTGTTCGAGGTCGAGGTACCGTTGGTCACGAAGAACACACGATCCGCGCCGAGCGCGCGCGCCGCCTTGTCCTGCGCTTTCTTGATGTTGCCGGTCGGCTCCAGCAGGCTGTCGAGCCCGCCGGTGGTCGCGCTGCTCTCGGCCAGGAACAGGTTGAGGCCGTAGAATTCGCCCATGTCGCGGATCCAGTCCGACTTGAAGACAGACTTGCCGCGCGCGATCGGCAGCGCATGGAACGTCCCGATCGGGCGTTGCGCGTATTTCTTGAGATTGTCGAAGAACGGTGTGTCGAAGCGATCCTGGATACCTTCGAGGATGGAGAGATGGAGCTCGAGGAGCTCTTCGACGGAGTAGAATATCCGCCGAACCACATCGGCCTCGGGGTTTCCCGCCATTTCCTCGACGTCGCGATTTGACATCAGATAGAGGTCAAGTTCGGGACGCACCCGCTTGATGATGTGCGCGAGCCGAAGTGCGGACGCGTCCGCCTCGTCATTGATGCCCGCGGCGGCGGTCATGGTGCGCAGTACCGGCGCGTCGTGACGCGAGCGCAGGCCGAACCCTTCGTTGATGACGACGGCCGCGATGTTGGGGTTGAGCATCGTCGCGCAGAAGGCGTCTTCGAGGCTGCCGACGATCACCGGCTCATAGACGAAGGAATCGACCGGACGTCGCAGCTTGCGCCATTCGGCGGCGAGCACCGGCCAATTGTGGGAGGAGACGCCGGTGACGATCAGCGTTTCGAAATAGGGCCGATGGCCCTCATGCGATCCGAAAGTCGAGGGCACGAGCTCGGGCGCATCGCTATTGCCGTCGTCCTTGGGATTCCAGTCGCCGGCATGCTGGCGGAAGGATCTCGTCATCAGGGCCTGCGTGATGCGCGTCGCAAGGCCAAGCGAACCCGCCGCATCGCCGGCCGAGGCCGCTTCCCGCAACACCGCCATCAATTGCGGCCCGGGATAGCCGTGAAACTCCTCTATCACGGAGAGATTGACCAGCGCCGCGTCATACTTCGCTCGGTCGCCGCCGCGCGCCCATGTCTTGGCTGCCTCGACCAGATCGCGCCAGTCGTCCGCCCGTCCACCGGGCCCGGAAATGAACTGATCGATGCGCTTTTCTGCAGGCTTGGCATCCTTGGACATGTCTCTCTCCGGATCTTTGCGAGGTCGCGGCCGGATCGTGATGCCCGCCGACCTCGATCCATTGATCCAAGTCAACGGTCGCGCATCTTGCAGACGCCCGACGCTTCGCGATGCAATATCGTCCGAGACGGCTGTCGCGCGATCGTTTGCGGGCGATAGGTGGGATCGGATCGGAGCAAGCCGGCTAGCGAGTCGGCCGACGCTCGGTGTCGGGATGTCCGGCGTTGCCTTCGCCGAGCACGCTGTCGAGCGAGCGAAGCCACGCCCCGCTGTCGGTCTTTTCCGCCAGTCCTTCGGCCCGCAGCAGATCGCGCAACTGTGCGTGCGCGCCGACGATGCAGAATGCGACATGCCGGGAGGCGAGTTCGTCATAGAGATCGTGCAACATGCGCGCACCCGCCAGATCGATATAGGGCGATGCCGAGAGATCGCAGACTACCAGCCTGACATCGACTGACCTCAGCAAGGTGTCCAAAACTGCTTCCAGGATCGTTTCAGCATTGATGTAGAGCAGCGAGGCTTCGGGTCGAAATGCGATGATGCCGACCAATGGCTCGACGCCATCGTGCCTCGCATTGTCGGAGTAGCGGCCGGTCCCCGGAAGCCGGCCGAGGAAAGCAACGTTCGGACGTGATGCCCGCGCCAGGAGCAGGACGATCGACGCAATCGCCGCCAGCAGGACGCCTTGCAGGATCCCCAGGAGCAACACTGACAGGAGCGCAATCGCCGCGGCATAAAAGTCGATGCGGCTGACTTGCCACATCCGAAACAGCGCGCGGATGTCCACCAGCCTGTAGACGGCAGCAAAGACGATCGCCGCCAGCACTGCCTTGGGCAGATTTGTCAACACCCCCGTGAAGAACAGCAGGCACAGCGCGAGCGTCGCCGAACAGATCACCAGCGCCAGTGGCGTGCGTGCCCCGGCATTGTCGTTGACCGCAGATTGCGACAGCCCGCCGGCCACGGGATAGCCGTGGCCGAACGCGGTGACGAGATTCGCCGCGCCCAGCCCCAGGAACTCCTGCCGGACATCGAGCGCATAGCCATGCTTGGCAGCAAAGCTGCGGGCGGCGGAGACACCTTCTATATAGGCCAGCAAGACGCATCCCGCGGCCAACGGAAACAGCTCGTCGGGCTCCAACAGACCAAAGCTGGGCAATCCGATCGCCGGCAAGCCCTCCGGAATCTTGCCGGTGACTGGCACGCCGAGGGACGGAAGGCCAAGCAGTGTCGCCAAGGCGATCGACAGGAACATGATCGTGAGCCCGACCGGCTTTCCGGGCAGCCGCCGTTCTCCGAGCAGGAGGAAGAAGAGCGCGATGGCACCGATCGCCAGAACCAGCCAATTGATGCCGCCGAGCTGGCCACTGAGCTTGATGGCGCGATCGAAGAAATTGTGACCGCCTCCGGTGACGCCGAACAGGCTCGGCAACTGGCTCATCATGATGGTGAGCCCCGCGCCGGCCTTGAAACCGACCAGGATGCTGTCGCTGACCAGGCGGACGAGAACGCTGAGCTTGAACAACCAGGAGATCAGGCAAAGCAGCGCCACCGCGCATGCGGCCAGGCTTGCGATCTCGGCGTATTTCGCCGGGTCTCCGCCGGCCAGCGTTCCGACCGTGGCCGCAATCATCAGCGAGATCGCGGAGGTCGGACCGACTGCAAGCTGGCGCGACGACCCGAGCAGCGCATAGCCGATGCCGCCGAGCATGTAACCGTAGATTCCGATCTGGGGCGGCAGGCCCGCCAGCGCCGCATAGGCCAGCGACACGGGAATGGCGTAAGCCGCCAGCGTGATGCCGGCGATGGCGTCCGAACGCAGCCAGGCGCCATGATAATGCGCAAGCCATGTCGCCGGCGGAAACAGGACCATCCAGCGCGATCTCGGCTCGGAAGTCGTCATGGGCTGGCCTCGTCGCGCGGGGCTTCGCAACGCAGCAGCACGATCAGGAGTGCGATCACGGGGATACCGAGCACCAGATTCGGGATTTGCTTGGTCGCGAAGGCGCCAATTGCGGCTCCGAGGCCGAACGTGACGCATAGGGTGGCGAAAATGCCGGGAGGGCGCAGCGTCCCATGTCCGGAGACCGCAGCGAACACACCTTCGATCGCCTGCCGCATGTTGCCCGTGATCATGACCGAGCTGTAGACGACGCCCTCGACCCTGGTGAAGACGGCGCTCTGTACGGCGGCGACGAACGAAATGCCAAGCGTTCCCGCAAGATCCGGCAGGCGGTTGTGCAGGATGGCGATAGCGACCAACAGCAGTATTTCGATGAGCGTGCTGATCGCGCTGGCGCGCTCCCCGGTTGCGCGGCGCAGCCATGCCGCAACCACGACGCCAACCGCGAACGCAAGGATCGGTGGGACAAAGTGGAGCGCCTTCGTCCAGTCGCCGATCGAACCATAGACCCACAGCAGGACGAGATTGGCGGTCTGCGCGTTAGCCATCACGCCATGGACGATCCACGTATAGGCGTCGAGATAGCCACCGGCGAAGGCCAGCAGCAGCGCGATCGGTACCGTTTCGTCGCGGCGTATCGACGAAGCAGCTGTGGTATCCATCGTGCTCATGTCCGAGACGCCGGGTTCTGCAATCCTGCACGGCTCCACAGGGAGCGGCGTGCCGGCGGCAAGGATTGATCTGGATCAAGCATCGCCGGGTTTCACCAACCAGATTTGGCGCACATTGCTGGAAGGCATGCGCCATGAGCACGGTCAGGTGGATCATCTCCACCGCTCCGGAAATCTTCCTGCTGCTGTCGGTCGCGCTCGGCACCATTCTTGGCCGTGTCCGGGTCCACGGCTTTGCGATCGGCACCACGGCGTGCACGCTCATCGTGGCTGTCCTGATCGGGCAGCTCGGCACCTTCACGTTTCCGTCCCTGCTGCGGATCATTCTCTTCAGCCTGTTCGTGTTCACGATCGGCTACCGGTCGGGTCCGGAGTTCTTTGCCTCGCTGAGCATCCGAACCTTGGCGCAGGTTGCGCTCGCGCTCGTGCTTGGAGCCACCGGCCTCGTCGTCGTTCTCATATTTGCCAATGCGTTCGCGCTCGGTCCCGGCACCGCTTCGGGTCTTGCTGCGGGAGCCCTGACGCAATCCTCAGTCATCGGCACGGCGTCCGGCGCGCTGGCCCAGCTCGGGCTCGCCAAGGATGCGCTGGAGCAGCAGGAGGCGAACATCGCCGCCGGCTATGCCGTGACTTACGTCCTTGGTTACATCCTTACGCTTCTGTTCGTGCCGTTTGTCGCGCCGAGGCTGATGCAAATCGATCTAAAGGCGGAAGCCGCGAAGCTGGAAGCGGAGCTGTCGGGAGGAAATCCGCCGCAGACTGAAAACCTGCACTATCGAAAATTCCAGGCTCGCGCCTATCGGGTGTCGACAGCGGCCGGACGGACCGTCGGCGCTGTCGAAGGCGAGATCGGCAGCCGCAGCGTAATCGAGCGGATCGTGCGCCGGGGCGTCGATGTCGAGCCGCATCGCGACACCGTTCTTGAAGCGGACGACGATATCGTCATCGCGGGACGAACCGCGGCCATCGTCGCTGCAAAACCGATCATTGGCGCCGAAATCGACGCCGACGAGATCCTGAAGGCCCTTCCCGGCAATGTGGCCGATGTCCTCGTCGACAACCGCAAGCTCCATGGCTGCTCGGTCAAGGACGTGGCCGAACGCGTGGGCGACAACGCGCGCGGCGTCTTCCTGCGCAGGTTGACGCGGATGGAACGCGAGGTGCCCTTGAGCGCGGACACCCGCGTCTATGTCGGCGACGTCATGACGCTGGTCGGCAGCACCCGCAACATCGAGCGCGCCGCTACCCATGTCGGACAGATCCTGCGCTCCGAAGATCGTACCGACATTGCATTCCTTGCCGCGGGCATCGCCGTGGGCCTGCTCGCCGGTCTCGCGAGCGTCAAGATCGGGTCGGTGCCCCTGACACTGGGCGGTGGCGGCGGCGCCCTGATTGCAGGGCTGTTCTGCGGCTGGCTGCGGTCACGACGGCCGACGCTGGGTGCAATGCCGCCCGCAGCGCAGCAGACGCTGAGCGATCTCGGGCTTGGAGGCTTCATCGCGGCGATCGGGCTCGGCAACGGCCATGCGGCCTGGGTCGCGATCCAGTCGCACGGCATGCTGCTGGTCGGCATGGGCCTCGTCGTCACGCTGGTGCCGCTGATCGTGACGACCTTGTTTGCTCATCGCGTGCTGCACATGAATCCGGTCATCATCTGTGGCGCGCTGGCCGGCGCTATGACGGTCGACGCCGCCGTGACCGGGGCCTGCGAGGTTGCCGAGAGCCAGACGCCGGTGCTCGGCGTCGCCGTGCCCTACGCCGTCGGCAACGTGGTCCTGACCGTGCTCGGCCCGATCATCGTGGCCAGCACCTTCGCCGCTTGAAGGAGGCACGTATGAATCTCCGCGATACACCGACGCTCGGGCCAATCGTGGCGGCGTTGCTCCTCCTGATCTGGCCGCTCGCTCCGGCGCGCGCCGAGGACAATGTTCCGATCCAGGAGGAGGTGTGGGCGCTGCCGCTGCCGCTTCCGATGTTCGCCTATGTGGCGCGGCCCGTCGGCGACGGTCCCTTCCCTCTGGCGATCATGAACCATGGCGTGTCGCTCAAACCGGTCGATCGCAGCTTCTTTCCGCTGGTGGAATTCCGCGACGCGGCGAAGTGGTTCGCCAAGCGCGGCTACCTCGTCGTGGCGCCGGTCGGCACCGGATATGGTGCAGCCGCCATCGACATTCCGGAACACGGGCTCTATGGGCCGTTCTTCTCGAAGGTCGGCAAGTGCACCAATCCGAACTTCCACGATGCCGGGCTTGCGGTGGCCCAGGCCGATCTCTGGATCATCGACTACATGGTTGCCGAGAAACGCGTCGTCCCGAAGGACGTCGTCGTCATCGGACAGTCCGCCGGCGGCTGGGCCTCGATCGCGTTGTCCAGCGTGAACCCGCCGCAGGTCAAAGCCATCATCACCTTCGCGGCGGGTCGCGGCGGACGCGTCGACGGCAAGCCCAACAACAACTGTGCGCCGGACAAGCTGGTCGAAGCGACCGCGGATTTCGGCCGAACCTCGCGGGTGCCGATGCTGTGGTTCTATATCGAGAACGACACGTTCTTCGGCCCGGCCCTGTCGAAGCGCATGCATGAGGCCTTCACCGCGGCCGGCGGCCGGGCCGAGTATCATTTGATGCCGCCCTTCGGCAATGAAGGGCATTTCTTCGTCGGCTCGCCCGACACGATCCCGATGTGGTCACCGCTCGTCGAACGATTTCTCGACGCGCAGAAATAGCCGCGGAGGCCGGCGCTTGGAGGCGCAATCATGATCAACCCAGCTTCAACGGCACGGCCCAGGCACGCGCGCGCCTGCCTGTCCATTGCATTGGTAGCGGCCATCGCCGGACCAGTCCCGGTCCGGGACGTCGCGGCGCAAGAGCCCGTGCGCGAGGCGAAGCCCGCCGAAATCGCGCCTCGCGGCCAGCGCGAAGCCAAGGACATCACCTTCGGAGACTGGCAGAAACTGTGCTTCAAGCCGGGAGGCGCGCCGACGCTGTGCCGGACATCGATCACCGGCAAGTTTTCGACCGGCCAGGTCGCCGTGCGCGTGGACCTGATCGAGCGCGACGGCGACCGCTCTGCACGGCTGCAATTGTTCGTCCCGGTCGGCATGTATCTGAGGCAACCGGCCAAGCTGACAGTCGACCAAGGAAGTCCCCAGCTCGTGCCCTACACCTGGTGCCTCACCAACGCCTGCATCGCCGCGGACGTTGCGGATGCCAGGTTCATCACCGAGATGGAATCCGGGAAGGCATTGGTTCTCGAGGTGGTCGATTCCAACCTTCTGGCCGTAACGACGTCATTGCCGCTGGCGCAATTCGCCGCCGTCCATAAGGGTGCGCCGGCAAAAACGCTGGAGCAGGACATTGACGAATGAGACGTGCGATCGGCTTAGACGGCGCGGGTGCAGGCGCGTTCAACCGATTCAATAAACGTATTCGCCGCAAACGGCTTGGTCAGATAGGCAACGCATCCCGATTCGATCGCAGCCGACTGGTCCGCATGGTTGTCGTTGCCGGTGATGTAGATGACCGACACGGTAGCGCCCTCCTTCGCGAGCCTGCGGCGGAGAGCGATGCCGGATTCGCCGTTCAGGTTGATATCCAGAACGATGCAGCAGGCTTCGTCAAAGCGACCATGACTGAGCAGTGCGCTGGCCGATTCGAACGGTATTGCATTGAAGCCGCGCTCTCGAAGCAATCGCTCCATGCTTCGGCGCATGGATGAATCATCGTCCACGACGTAAATGGATTTGCGTGCGGACAAGAGACAGGCCTTCTCATTCTTCGAGAGGAATTGCCGCGGCGTTGCGAGCTGCGCGGCTTCTCACCAGTTCGTCTGCTGGTTCGGCCGGCAGAAACCCGACGATGTAAGCGGCCTTTGCCAGATTCTGTCAGGCTGTCATATTGTCCCTTGGTTCAGGTCACCCAATGGGAACCCAACCACACAGCGTAGACGCCGACAAAGTTCTTACGTCTCGTTGGGATCAAGCAGACCCAGCCGTTCAGCAATCGAAACCAGCTCAGCGAGCGAAGCTACCTGCATCTTCTCCATCACCTGATGGCGATGCGCCTTCACAGTGCGCTCGGTGGTCCCGAGCAGATATGCGACTTGCTTGTTGATCTTGCCCCGCACGATCAGATCGAAAACCTGCCGTTCGCGCGGCGTCAGTGACGTCAGGAGGGCCCGCAGCGAGTCGAGCCTGCTCCGTTGGTCGCGCAAAGTCTCTCGGCGCACCAATGCGCGTTCGATCACGTCGATCAATTGCTCGGACGATACCGGCTTGGTCAGAACATCCTCCGCGCCGGCCTTGATGGCGCGCACCGTCGTCGCCGTATCGGCATGCCCGGTGAGGAACACGATTGGAAGCGTCGAGCCAAGTTCTCCGAGGCGGGCCTGCAGTTCAGGTCCGCTCAGTCCCGGGATCTGCACGTCGAGCAGGATGCACGCCGGCTTGTCCGCATCCGGCAGATCGTCCAGCAATTGCTGTGCCGACGAGTAGGTCACGACCTCATAGCCCGCAAGCTTGAGCCGGCGCCCAACCGCCATCCGAAACGATTCGTCATCGTCCACGACGTAAACGAAACCTGACACTGTCCCCTCTTGAGCCACTCATACAAACACAGACAGATCGCGAAATCGTGACCAAGGCAACCCCGGGGAAGCCAATTGCCGCGCCGCAAGAACGCAATCACAATATACCGAATGACAGATAGCGAACGGCCTGACCGGGCTGTATTCACGGTCGATCGAACTGCCCCGTGACGCGCATCTCATTCCACGCACCAAATTGCCACTTTGTCCTTTGGTACAATGAACCTAGAGACAATGGCTTAAAAGGCCGATTTCATCGTAGACAACCCTTGCGGGAACTGGTCGGCGGCCCTTTCCCCATCGATGAAGTGATATCCGGACGACTATCGTGTCATCGTTGGCTTCGGGGGTTGGCCATGTTCGTACGCAACTCAGTCGATTCGTCTGCGCGTCTCCATTCGCTCCGCGAACTCGGGATGACCAGTGATTCAAATCCGATCATCAGTTTAAACGAATTTACGTACAAAAAAGGCACCGAGATCTACGGCGAGAAAGAGCCGGCGGAGTACGTCTATCAAGTCAAATCGGGCGCCGTGCGGAGCTACAAGCTGCTGTCTGACGGCCGTCGTCAGATTGGCGCGTTTCACCTGGTTGGCGACATCTTCGGGCTCGAGAACGGCAGCGAGCATAGATTCACCACGGAGGCGATCGTCGACACCACCGTACGCCTCGTCAGGCGGCAGAGCCTCGAACTCGTCGCCGAAGGCGATGCCATGGTTGCTCGAAACCTGCTCAGCATGACCACCTGCAACCTTCAGCATGCGGAAGACCACATGCTGCTGCTCGGCCGCAAGACGTCGCTGGAGCGGGTCGCGGCCTTCCTGCTGGAGATGGACAAGCGGCTAACGGCCGCAGGCGTCATGGCGCTGCCGATGTCGCGCCGCGATATCGCGGACTATCTTGGACTGACGCTGGAGACGGTGTCCCGCGCGCTGTCGCGGTTGCATGAGCTCGGCATTCTCGGCTTCATCGGCAACAACCAGCGCCAGATCATACTCCTGGACCGGAATCAGCTCGCTAGCCTCGATCTCCAGGGTTGAACCCCGCCGCCGGGATAGACGCGAGATGTTCGAGCGTCTTGCGCAGCACCTCGAACAGGACGGCGGTCGACCAGCCGAACATCAGGATGCCGTTCATCGCGGTCATCGGCCCCGTCAGCCGCCACCCCTCGACGGGTGTGATATCGCCATAGCCGAGCGTGGTGTAGTTCACGAAGGCGAAATACAGCAGATCGCTGCCCGCGGGCGCCGCGCCGACCACGGCGTAGGCCAGCGCCCAGATGAGAACCTCGACGGTGTGTGCGACCATCAAAATGACAGCAGTCGTGACCATCACGGCCATCAGGTGCGCGCGAGGCCGCGACGTATGCCGCAAACCCGCGGTGCGGGCGATGTCGATCGCCGCAACGGTCGCCAGCGCGTGGACCATGATGTTGATCACGCTGATGAAGGTGCCAAGCAGGAACTGAACCGCCATCGCGTGCCCCGGGCAGCCGCGCGGCTCAAGTCTTCGGCGTAAAGGCCCCGGTCGCCGCCTTCATCGCGGACTCGCCCATGCTCCTGGTCTGATCGGCAAGCAACCGCATCTGCTCCTGGAAGAAATCGGACTGGATCTTGAGGGCGTCCTGCACGTCCCTGGCCTGAACCAGCTTTTCGCCGAGGTCGAACGTCGCGGTGACGTTGCGCTGCATGTAGCCGCAGAACTCCTTGGCCTGGTTGGCAATCGGCAGCGGCGAGGCGCTCAGGCCCTTCTCCAGTTGCTCAAAATAATCCGCATTGGCCTTGCGCAGACGGCCGAGCGTGTCGGCCAGCATCGTGCGAATGCCCTCGGCGGATGGATTGATGTCGGCCATAGCGTCATTCCTCCTGGTTATGCTGCAAGTCCCCCGAACCATGCACCGAAATAGCCGGCGTAGAGCGCGGGCAGCTCGAGATTCATCGAATGCCCGACACCGGGCACAATGACGAGCCGGCAATCCGGCATCGCCTCGGCCATCCTGCGCAGGTCGGCACGCGGAATCCAGCCGTCCCGCTCGCCCCAGAGCACCAGATGCGAATGCCCGATATCGGGCATTCGGCGCTCCAACTCGCGGCTCTCCTTCTCACGCGTGAGATTGACGGGCGTGCCGATCCAGATGCCCTCGGAGACACCAAAGGTCTGGTCGATGATCCGGTCGAACAAGGCCTGGGTCTCCGCCAATCCGTCGCGGAATCGAGGGATCGCATTCGGCGCCATGCTTTCCGGTACGAACAGCGAAGAGGCGGCGGTCGCCATCACCGTCCGCGTCACCTCCTTGCTCGCCATCATCGCCCGAAACACCCCGATCTGATCGACGTTGAAGGACATGCCGAGCGGGGTGACCGGATCGAGCGCAAACACCCGTCCGAACCGGCGCGGCTGCATCAGCAGCATGCGGGCCGCGATGATGCCGCCGGTCGAATGCGTCGCGAGATGGCAGTATCCGATATCCAGCGTATCCAGCGCCGCCAGCATATCCTCGGCATGCTGCTGCATCGTATAGTTGGTGTAGTCGACCGCGGGCTTCGGCCGGTCGCTGTCGCCGCAGCCGCGCCAGTCGATCCCGATGACGCGCAGGCCGGAGGGAAACAACGGGGCGGCAAGCTCGATCCAGTCCTTGCTGGCGAGATTGCCGTGGATGAAGACGACGGTGATGTCGCCCTCGCCCCACTCTCGCCAGCCCAGCTGGACTTCGCCCGCCTGCACCCTCGGCATGAAACGGTCCTACTTGTTCAGCCCGGCGGTGGGCGCCGCACCCGCCGGCGTCGGTGCCACCGGCAGGGCCGACACCACCGAGCCCTTGATCATGCGGTCGGTCCCGAGCGGCGACGAGGTGTCGACGCTTCCCTTGGTCACGAAATCGACGACGTCGACCGGGTATTCGACCGGGTTGTCGGTGTGGATGAAGTGCCCGGTCTCCGGGTAGATCTTGAGGATCGGCCGGTTGCCCGCATTGGTCATGCGCGTCATGAACGGCGTGATGGCGTCGCGGCCGAGATCGGTCAGCCCGTTGAACGCGGGCGTCGGGATGAACGGTTCCTTGTCACCGAACGCGAGGAAGATCGGCGCCTTGATCTGCGTGAGCCGCTCGTACAGGTTCTTCGGATCATCCTGCTGCAGCTCCGCCCCGATCGTATAGATGTCGTAGATGAAGATGTTGCACCACTGCTCGAGCTCTTTCGGATTGCCCTTGGTCAGCCCGACGCGCTGCTCGGTGTGGAGGCGGGCATATTCGCTGTCGCTGAAGAAATAGCCGCTCTTCGCCGCAGAGACAGCGCCCGTCTCCGGGTCGCGCTTCTTGAAATAGAAGAAGTCACGGATGTTTTGCTCGTCGCGTGCCTTCTCCGCGGCCAGGATCCCGGTCTGGTCCCAGGTCTGCCGCCACTTGTCGAAGTCGTGGTCGAAGGCCGGGTCGAACAGCGGCGCCTTCTTGCCCTTGGCGATGGTGATGTCGCGCGGGTATTCCTCGAGACCCGACGGCGCCTCCAGCGCTAGCCCCTGCACCGCATCCGGCCAGGTCAAGGCGTAACCCATCACGAACTGGCCGCCGAGCGAATGGCCGAGATAATAGGCCTTCTTGACGCCGAGCTGGTTGACCACGAGGTCGTAGACCACCTCGCGCATGTCCTGCATGGTACGCGCCGGGCTCTTGTCGAGATTGCCGGGCCCGGACATGCCGTAATGCGGCAGGTCGGGCACGATCACGCGCAGGCCGCTGCGCAGCGCATATTGCATGATGTTGCCGTAATGGCCGCCGAAGGCGCCCTTGCCATGGATGATGACGAGGACCTTCGGATCCTTGTCGGTGCCGGCATATTCGTCCATGTAGCCGATCTGCCAGGCGTTACCGCTCTTGTCCTTGGCGTTGGCGTATTTGACCGGGTAGGGATAGGTGACGAACTCCTTCCAGAACGACTTTTTCGGATCGATGTTCTCGGCCACGCCGGGCACGCGATAGTTCTTGTCGACGAATTTCTGCGCACGGTCGAGGCTTGCCACATCGTCCATGAAGGCGACGAACTTCGGATCGTTCTTGCGCTGGTTGATGATCGGGAACACGCCGTAATGGGCGACCGGGCTCTCCTGCGCGATCAGATCCGCGCCCGGCACGCGATCGACGGCCTTCTGGGCGAGCTTGAAGTTCAGCCAGAGATCGTTGGTGATGTGCATCACCAGCGTGCGGGCCTGGATGCGGCCGAGATAGGGATTGATGTTGTGGGTCTCGCCGACGCGGTTGCGCCAGACGAGATCGACGGCGTCGTAGAGCTTGGCACGGTTGATGACGTTCAGCCCGGCCTTCTCGTTCGGCGGATCCCAGTAGAAGATCTCGGGCTGGACTGCGGTCCAGTTCTGGGTCGTGCGAAAGGCAAAGTCGTAGCCCGTCATGCCCAGGATCGACCAGCCGAACGCGACGCCCGGCACCGGATGCTTCTCTTTGGGCAGCTTATAATAGTCGCCGTTGGACGCCTGCCAGACGGGATCGGATTCGATCGCGGCCGTCATCATCTGGAAGGTCCAGTTGCCGACGGGATCCTCGCCGTCCGACTGCGTGGTGCCGCCGATCGGCATCAGCGCGTTGATGTATTCCGGATGCATCACGCCCCAGACATAGGTCTGGGTACCGCCCATCGACACGCCCGACACAAGGGCAACGCGCGCGACCTTCAGCCCGTCGCGCAGCAGCCGGTAGTTGGCCTGGACCATGTCATAGTAGCTGTACTGCGGAAACTTGATGCCGAGTCCGTCGGACGGCTTGCTGGCGCCCCAGGTCCCGAGCGGATCGACCATGATGACGTAGTAACGATCGGTATCGATCGGCCGGCCCGGGCCAATGATGGGCACGGTGCCCGACAAGGCGGCGCCCTTGACCCACTGCTCATACATGTCGGTGGAATCGCCGGAATAATACGAGTTGATGACGATGGCATTGGTGATCTCGCCGGCGGCGTTGCGCCGCGGCGTGCCCACCGCGATATAGGCCGTGCGCAGCTTGCCGGCACCGAGAGATTCCAGCGTCACGCCGCCCTCGCCGCCGTTCTCCCATTTGGAGGGATCGGAGAGATCGTACTTTCCGCCAAGCCGGAAATTCGCGATCTCGTAGGTCTTCTTCAGCCCGTCGTGCTGTATCTGCGACGAACGGCGCGTGAACGGCTGCGCCACCGCGAGCGAGGTCCCGATCAACAGCAACAGCAGGCTGACGAGATATCGCCGCATGGCTTGTCTTCCGATCATGGCGAATTCCTCCGGCAGGATCTTGATTTTGCCGGACGCTAGGAGCGGTGGCGGTGCGCTCCTTGATCTACCGCAAGGGAATCCGCGGCGCTCGCGCGAGACTTTCGGCAGCGAATGTCATGCCGGGTCGCCGCGATGCCCTTCCTCACCCACGGCCCCTACCGGATCCGGTATGAGCTCAACGGTCCCGCCACGGCGCCGGCCTACGTGCTGGTCAACGGACTGACCCAATATTCCGAATTGTGGGCCGCCTATCGCGACGCGCTCATCGCGCGAGGGTTTCGCGTCGCGACATTCGATCTGCTCGGCCAAGGCGCGTCCGACAAGCCCGCGCTTTTCATCAATCAGGACGACCATGTCCTGGCGCTGCGTCGCCTGATCGACGCGCTCGGCGACGGCCCGGTCTTCCTCGGCGGAATCAGCTTCGGCGGCCTGATCGCGCTGCGCTATGCCGTCGAGCATGGCGAGCGCCTCTCAGGGCTGGTGCCGATGAGCTGCTTTGCCGAGCTTTCGCCTCAACTTCTACTGATCGGCAACGCCCTGCGCACCGGGCTGATCCTGGGCGGCACCGGCTATCTCCAGGATCTGCTGCTGCCTATGAACCTGTCTGATGAATGGCTGAAGCCGCTCCTGGACAAGCTCGGCAGCGTCAAGCGGCAGGGCTGGCTGGTCAACGACGTCTATGCGCTTCAGAACCTGATGGAATCATTCCTCGACTTCCAGCCGCTGACGCCGCGGCTCTCGTCGATCGCGGTTCCGACGATGATCCTGAACGGCGAGTTCGACTTCCTGACGCCGCGCGCCCTGCACGAGACCTTGCGGGTCGAAATCCCCGACAGCACGCTCGTGATCATTCCGCGGTCCTATCACGCCTTTACGCTGGAGAAGGGCGCGCTGACGGCCGACCTGCTCGCGCGCTTCGCGGAGGACGTGCTGGCCGGACGCTGGCATGGCAACAAGACGGTCTGGATTGCACCGGAAGATCCTGGCGGCGAGCTCACTCCGTTTCCAGCCGGCTACGATCATCTGCGCGCCATTCCTGTGCCGGGGACGGCGACATGAGCGGATTTTTCGGGCCGCTCGATTCCGAAGGTCGGGTGCCGCCGCACCAGCAGACGCGCGTCGCCGCATTCCTGATCTCGGCCCATGGCGCCCTGGCACGACAGTTCGCCCTCACCCTTCCCCTCAAGCTCGAAGCCGCCTGGCAGACCGAATTGAATGCGCAGTTCTACCGTGAGAGCGAGATCGTCTCGCTTCTGATGCGCGCGACCGCGTGGGTGCCCGACCTTGCCCTGTGTTACGTGGCCGCATCCTGGGAGACCGCCTGGTTTCCGACGCCGACCGAAGGCATACCCGATCGCTCTCTTGGGCAAGCGGTCCACCTCGCCACGCTCGCGCATGCCGTTCACGCCGGGATCCGGCCGGCGGCCCTGCTGCCGATCGAGGCGAACGCGGACGATCCCTTCGTCATGGCACTGCGCCGCATCGAATTCGAAAGCGGCCGGCTGTTGCAGGCCCAGATCCTGTTTCTGAAAGGGCCCGACCTGACGCCCTTCCGCGACGCCGTCAGCGCGGCCCTCGAACGACGCCACGCCGAGGTCCGCAAACTCTGGAACGACGCGCTCGAAAGCGTGGGAATCGCCGTCGACGAATGATGCGGAGCCTTGACGCAGATCAAGGCAACGTGGCCGCCGCCCGCCAACGTTCGTTGACCGCACCCTCTGCGCGCGCCGACCGGAGTTCTCGTCATGAAGGCCGTTTCCGTCGAAGAAGCCGTCGCAATGATCCCGGCCGGCGCGAGCATCATGGTCGGCGGGTTCATGGGTGTCGGAACGCCGGAACGCCTGCTCGACGAAATGGTGCGGCAGAGGAAGACGGGCCTGTCATTGATCTGCAACGACGCGGCGGTCCCCGGCAAGGGCGTCGGCAAGCTGTTCGACGCCGCGCTGGTCTCACGGTTGACCGCAACGCATATCGGCCTCAATCCGAAGGCGCAGCAGCAGATGCTGGCCAACACGATCGCCGTCGATCTGATTCCCCAGGGCACATTCGTCGAGCGCATTCGCGCCGGTGGATGCGGCCTGGGCGGCGTCCTGACGCCGACCGGCGTCGGCACGTTGGTCGCGGAAGGCAAGCGCCAGATCGAGGTCGACGGCAAGCCATACCTGCTGGAAACGGCGTTGCATGCGCAGTTCGCGCTGGTGCACGCCTTTCTGGCCGACCACCTCGGCAACCTCGCCTACGCCCTGACGTCCCGCAACTTCAACCCAGTCATGGCGATGGCCGCCGATACCGTGATCGTCACGGCGGAGAACATCGTGCCAGTCGGCGTGATCGCGCCGGACCATGTCGTGACGCCCGCACCACTCGTCGACTACCTCATCACGAACGGGTGACGTCATGGACCCGCAGACCATTATCGCCCGGCGCGTCGCCAAGGAGCTCAGAAACGGCGACCTCGTCAATCTCGGCATCGGCATTCCGACGCTGGTCGCGAACTACGTTCCGAGCGGCCTGAAGGTGTTCTTCCAATCGGAAAACGGGCTGATCGGTACCGGACCGATTCCCGAGCAAGGCATGGCGCATCCGACACTGACCGACGCCGGCGGACGCCCGATCAGCGCGCTGCCCGGCGCTTCGACCTTCGACAGCGCGATGTCGTTCGGACTGATCCGCGGCGGCCATGTCGATGTCACCGTGCTCGGCGGCCTTCAGGTCGACGCGCACGGCCACCTCGCCAACTGGATGATCCCCGGCAAGATGGTGCCCGGCATGGGCGGCGCGATGGATCTCGTCACCGGCGCCAAGCGGGTCATTGTCGCCATGCAGCATGCGGCAAAGGGCAAGTCGAAGATCGTCGCGAAATGCTCGTTGCCGCTCACCTCGGTGCGGCCCGTGAACCTTGTGGTCACCGACATGGCGGTGATCGGCTTCTCCGGCGGCAAGGCGACGCTGCTTGAGACCGCGCCGGGCGTCACTATCGGCGAAGTCATGGCGGTGACGGAGGCCGACCTCGTCCTGCTCGACGACACCCCGGAAATGATGATTTGACGAGGTGCGGACATGCGGATATTCGGCGATTTCAACGAGATCAAATCCGCGGTCGGCACCGAGATCGGCGCCAGCGACTGGATCGAGGTCACGCAGGATCGGATCAACAGGTTTGCGGAAGCGACCTGCGACGAGCAATGGATCCATGTCGACCAGGAGCGCGCCAGCAGGGAATTGCCCGGCGGCACCACTATCGCCCATGGCCTGCTGTCACTGGCGCTGGCGCCGATGTTCATCCGCTCGGTGATGGGCTTGACCGGTCTGCGCAACACCCTGAACTACGGCGCCGACCGGATCAGGTACCTGTCGCCCGTGCCGGCGGGTTCAAAGCTGCGCGGCCGCGTGACCGTCGCCGAAGCCGAGGACGTGCCGCCCGACGGCCTGCGCGTGAACTATCATCTCGTGATCGAGATCGAAGGCGGAAAACGCCCGGCCTGCGTCGCCGAACTGATCGCCCTGCACTATCGCTGAACGGCGCGCCGGTCTCCTTCAATCGATGATGTGGTAGCCGCCGTCGATGTAGAGAACGCTGCCCGTGATCAGCTTGGCACCGTCGAGGGCCAGGAATGCCGTGGCGTTGCCGACGTCGTCGATGCTGACGAGGCTGCGCGCCGGCGCCTTGGATTGCGCCTTGTCCATCAGCTCGTCGAATTCCGGGATGCCCGACGCGGCGCGCGTGGCGAGCGGCCCGGGCGAGATCGCGTGCACGCGGATGCCTTTCGGGCCCAGTTCCGCGGCCATGTAGCGGACGGACGCTTCGAGCGCCGCTTTCGCCACACCCATCACGTTGTAGTTCTCGACCACCATCTGGCTGCCGTAATAGGTCATGGTGAACATCGTGCCGCCGCTCTTCATGAGCGGCTCGGCCAAATGCGCCATGCGCATGAACGACCAGCATGAGACCTCCATCGTCTTCAGGAAGCCGTCGCGGCCGACATCCACCACGCGTCCGTGCAAGGCTTCCTTGGGCGAAAAAGCGATCGAGTGCAGCAGGAAATCGAGCCGCCCCCAGTCCTTCTCGATCCGGGCGAACACCTCCTCGGTCTGCCCCTCGACCATCACGTCCAGCGGCATGAAGATCGGCGCCTCCAGCGCCTGCGCAAGCGGCTCGACATGCTTCCTGGCGCGATCATTGAGGTAGGTCACCGCGATATCCGCTCCGAGCGCGCGAAACGCCCTGGCACATCCCCATGCGATCGATTGATCGTTGGCGATGCCGACGACGAGGCCCTTCTTGCCCTTGAGGGCAACCTTGGTTTCCGGAAATGCGGGAATCATGACGCTCTCTCATGTCTGGGGGTGGACGATGGCGCGCTCATCAGCAACGTCAGCGTATGTTGTGCGATCATCAGCTCTTCGTCGGTCGGCACGACGTAGACGGGAATGAGGCTGTGCGAGTGCGATATCAGCCGCGAATGACGGGCGTTCTCGCCCTGATCGAGACCGACGCCCAGCCATCCGAGTTGATCGCAGACGCGCGCGCGGATGCCGGCGGAGTTCTCGCCGATGCCGGCCGTGAAGACAAAGGCATCCAGGCCCTGCAAGGCGGCCGCGAGCATGCCGGCGTTGAGGCCGATGCGATAGACGAAATAGTCGATCGCCAGCTTGGCGTTGAGGCTGTCGCTGGCTTCGAGCTCCCGCATGTCGTTGCTGACGCCGGATAGTCCCTTCAGGCCGCAATCGCGATAGAGGAAATTCTGGACATTGGACGCGGACATTCCCTTTTCGGAGATGAGGTAGAGCACGACACCCGGGTCGATCTGACCCGGGCGTGTTCCCATCGGGAGCCCGTCGAGGGCGGTGAAGCCCATGGTGCTCTCGACGCTCCGTCCCCCGTTCAGCCCACACATCGAGGCGCCGCTCCCGAGATGCGCCACGATCACCCGGCCCATCGCAATCTTCGGCGCGATCATCGGCAAGGTCTTCGCAATGTATTCGTAGGAGAGACCGTGAAACCCGTAGCGTCGCACACCCTCGGCATGAAGCTGATGCGGAATCGCATAATGGTCGGCGACCGCGCTATGCGTGCGATGAAATGCGGTATCGAAGCAGGCGACCTGCGGAAGGGCCGGGAAATTGGCAAGGATCGATCGGATCGGAGCCAGATTGTGCGGCTGATGCAGCGGCGCCAGCGCGATGAACCGTTCCAGGCGCGTCACGACAGCATGGTCGATCCGCACGGGCCGGTCGTAATCCGGTCCGCCGTGAACGACGCGGTGGCCGACGGCGATCGGATGGATGCGAAGCTCGTCCCGCAGCCAGGTCCCGGCGATGTCCATCGCGGCCGGAACGTCCGGCACCGCCTCGATCGGATAGGCGCGATCGGCAAGCGGATCGCCGCCGGTTCCGCTTGCCCGCAAGCGCGGACGGCTGCCGATGCCGTCCATCTGTCCCTTGAGCTGCCGTCGCAGCGTTCCTTCGCCCTCGATCGAATAGATCTGGAACTTGACGCTGGAGGAGCCTGCATTGACGACAAGGATGGTGTCCATGGCGCTCACGCGGCGATCGTTGGAGCATGCTGGCGCCGCGCGTGGGCATAGAGCGCGGCCACCGCGCAGGAGGCCATCCTCGCGCGCGCCGAATCCGCGCGCGACGTCAGGACGACGGGCACCCGGGCTCCGAGCACGATGCCGGCGCCGTCCGCCTTGGCGAAATAGGCCAGGTTCTTCGCCAGCATGTTGCCGGACTCAAGGTCGGGAACGACCAGGATCTGCGCCCGGCCGGCGACTTCGGACTTGATCCCCTTGATCCGCGCCGCCTCCATATCGATGGCGTTGTCGAACGCCAGCGGTCCGTCGAGCAGCCCCCCGGTGATCTGGCCGCGATCGGCCATCTTGCAGAGTGCCGCGGCCTCGATCGTGGACGGAATCTTCGAGGTCACCGTTTCAACGGCTGACAGGATGGCCACGCGCGGCGATTTGCCGAAGCCGGCTTCCACGTACAGATCGATCGCGTTCTGGATGATGTCCCGTTTGGCGTCGAGGTCGGGAAAGATGTTGATGGCCGCATCCGTCACAAAGATGGTTTCGGCGTAGGCCGGAACGTCCATCACGAAAACATGGCTGATGCGACGGCCGGTGCGCAGGCCGCCCACCTTGGCGGTGACGGCGCGCATCAGCTCGTCGGTGTGCAGGCTGCCCTTCATCAGCAGTTCGCCCTTGCCGGCATGGACCAGCTCGACGCCCCGGGCCGCAGATTCGTCGCTGTGCGCGGCATCGACGATCTCGAAGGCGGCAACATCGAGATCGTGCCTTGCGGCGGTATCCCGGATCTTCCTGTCGGGCCCGACCAGGATCGGCCGGATGATGCCGGCCTGTGCACTTTCGACGGCGCCACGCAACGACGTCTCATCGCAGGGATGCACGACGACGGTCGGGGCCGGCGGCACCGCCCTCGCGGCCGCGATCAAGCGGTCGTATTTGCTCGGAGACTGTGTCTGGGCCGCGTCGGCTGACATGAGACCGCTCCTTCCTGCCAATGTTACGACGCCTTCGCCTTGGGATCGAAAGGGGCGACGTTCGACGCCCTCCCCGAGGTATCGCCGACATCGAGACCGAACAGCGTCGCGACCCGCTGCAAGCGGTTCGCGCGCTCGCCCGTGATCTCCTCGCTGGCCGACAGGACCTCACTCATCGCCGCGAAGGCCGCGCGGCGACGGTCGACGTCATCGGGCAACAACTTCGGAATGGCGGCCAACGCTGCCTCCCGATCAAGCAGCAGCATGAAGAATTGCTCGCGTACCAGCATCTTGAACTCGGGTAACGTCAGTCGTGCCTCGCTGTAGTCCCGACGAACCTGACGCAGCGCCTCGATGCTTCGCTCGTCCACCATTCCCCTCGCCGACCCGACGTAGAGCAGGGCACGAATGGCCGCTTCTCGAAGTCCGCCTTCGCCGATCCTGGATTTGAGCTCGGCGATCCGCTTGTCGAGCATGGCACGATGTTCGGCCGGCATCTCTCGCGCGCGCGACGGTTCGGCCTTCGGATCTATGCCGACCGCCGCCTGGAGCACCGGTGAGCCATAGACGTTGAGGAAGATCGCCTCGCTCAGCGCCTCCTGCGAATCGCGCCAGCTGTCCAGGGCATGAACGATCTGCTTGGAAAACTGCTCCTGAAACGCCAGGAAGGGATTGTCCTTCGAAACCGGCCTGCGGTTCTCTTCCACCCCTTCCGCCGCCGACTTCACCGCGGTCATCCACGGATTCTGGCTGCTGAATGCCTCATACTGCGTCCGCAGCGGATGCAGATGGCGCATCAACTCCGCCGTCTGCGGCGCGACCATGCCCTTGATCCAGGGGTGGACGAACTTCTGATAGGTGGCGAGATTGAGTTCCGAGACGCGCTTGGCGGCGGCGAAGCGCCGCTGGTCCTCGGGCGAATTGCCGCCCATGGCGCGGATGTCGTCGAGCGCCCGCGCCTCGCAGCGCATCACCCACTGGCCGACGGCGAGATCCGCATTGGTGGTCTCGGCCCCCTTGGCTTCGAAGGTCGCCTCGTACAGGCCGGGCGGCAGCACGTCGATCAGATCGATGTTGCTGGAAAACTCCGCGTGCTCCTTCTTGGCGACGCCGCCGGAGACAAAGATGCCGAGATGGCCGATGCTTTCGTGAACGGTGTAGACGATCGTCTGCCCATAGGCCCTGATATCGTCGACGTCGGCGTAGCAATCGAGGATCCAGCCCAGCGCCTGCTGTGGCGGCGTGATGTTGTCGCCCTTCGAGCAAAACACCACGATTGGGGACCTGATGTTGCGCAGGTCCACACTCGCGCCATCCGACATCCTGATATTGCCCGCGGCGAGGTTGTTGCCGACGAAGAGCTCGTCGACGATGAACTGGATCTCCTCGGCGTTGAGATTGACGTGTCCGCCCCACCAGCGCTCGAACTCGAGATAGCGCTCGGCCTCGGTGTCGACCTTGGAATAGACGTTATACTGCTTGGTCCAGAGCGTGTTCGAAGGATTCTGGCTCTCGAAGTTCTGCACCAGCCAGGCACCATCGAACTTGCCGGCGCCGAGATCGCTGACGAGCGCCGTCAGCCAGCTTCCGCCCAACAGGCCGCCCGAATAGCGCATCGGGTATTTGCCGTGCACGCCCTCCCAATAGGCGAGCGGCGCACCGGCGATGATCAGCGGTCCGAACAGCTCAGGCCGCAGTGACGCTAGGATCATGACGGCCCAGCCGGCCTGACAATTGCCGATCACGCAGGGCTTGCCGTCTGCTTCCGGATGGCGGCTGATCACCGTCTCGATGAACAGCGCCTCGGCGTGCGCGATGCGCTCGATGGTTTGTCCCGGCATGGGTTCCGGCAGGAAGCCGATGAAGTAACAGGGGTGACCCGCCTTCATCGCGACGCCGATCTCGCTGTCGGCCTTGAATCCGCCGATGCCGGGACCATGTCCGGCGCGCGGATCGATCACCACGAACGGGCGTCGTGCTGGATCGATCTCGACATCCTTGGGCGGGATGATGCGGACCAGCGCGTAATTGACCGGCTCATCGAGCTTTCGCCCGTCGATGATCAGCTCGGCGGCATATTGCAGGACGTGCGGCGCGGTCTGGGCGACGTGCTCCCGATACTGGTCGCCGCGCCGTCGCATGACGTCGAGAAACAGGATGCTTCGTTGTCCGGCATCGACCATGTATTCGACTGCCGAAGCGACAAGTCCGGACATCGGACCACCGGGTAACGCGGGCATTTCCATGGACATGGTCCGACCTCATCGTCGTATCGATTCATTCAACGGCCGTCGCACCCGCCAGCGTTGACATAGGTCAACGCTCGACCGCCAGCTGCGGCGGCGGAACACGTTCGGTACGGATCCAGGCGACCGTCAGCTCCCAGGCCACCGACAGAATGATCGGTCCAATGAACAGGCCGATGATGCCATGGACGAGGGTTCCGCCGATCACCCCGATCAGGATGACGAGTGCGGGCGTGGTCAGGCCGCGCCCCATCACCAGCGGTTTCAGGATGTTATCGAGCACCGATACGAACACGAGAAATACCGTCAGCAGAAGTGCGATCGGAAATTCCTTGTCGGTCCATATCCAGATGATGACGGGCAGGATGACGATCGTCCCGCCGATCTGCACGATCGACAGCAACAGCACCACGAACGCCAGCAGTCCCGCGCCGCCGATGCCGGCCAGCTTGAACCCGATACCGGCCAGCAGGGATTGGACGATCGCGACGCCGATCACACCCTGGGCAACCGCACGGATGGTGGCACCGGCGAGGTCGAGAAAGTGTTCGCTCTGGTCCGGCACGATCCGTGACAGAAAATCGCGACCCGCAGCCACAAGCTGCGGGCCATACGGAAACAGGACGCCGGCCACGACCACGGACAGCAGGAATTTCACCGTTCCCACACCGGCATTGCCGGCAAATCCGAGCAAAGTCGTCGCGAAGGGCTTGAGATACGGCACGACCTCGCGCAAAAGCGAGCGAAGATTGGTCGAGGCCTGATCCCAGAGATCGAACAGCTGAGGCCCGACGAGAGGCCAATCCTTGATCGATCGAGGTGGCAAGGGAACCAGCACCTCGCCCGCTGTCATTTGCTCGGCAAGATCCCTGATCCCATCGACTGCACCCATGCCGAGCCAGGTCGCGGGTCCGATGACAATGGCGAGACTGATGAGGGTGAGGATCGCTGCCGCAAGCTTCAGCCGGCCGCCAAGGATTTTGGCAAGGCGCTGAAATACCGGATTGAGCGCGACGGCGAGCACGACGCTCCAGGCCAGGATCGGCACAAACGGACGGATCAGGAGCAGTGTCCAGACGATCAGGACCGCGAGCAAACCCAGCCGGATCACAAGCTGGATGATCTCGTCTCCGGAGATGATCTGGCGGACTGTTCTCACGGACGCGCCTTCAGCCATGCCCACGTATGTTGCAGGCAAGCCTAGTCACCGCTCTCGCGCGGCGATCTTGATCCAGATCAAGCGAGCGCCGCGGTCGGCAGCTGTTATGGCTGCGGTCCCGACAGGTTCATCTCACGCTCGGCCCGAAATACGTTGCCATAAAGACTTGCGATCCACTGGCGGCCGCGCGACGTCACGTTGAGATAACGTATCGCCGTCTGGATTTGCGGAGCGACATTGGTCCAGTAGAACTGCGGATATTTGTAGACGATGTCCGCCGGCGTCGCGTAGCCCAGCGTCTTGTTGAGCCCGATCTCCTCGAATTCGTGAAACAGCGCATTCGACTTTCTCAGATAGTTGGGATCGCCGAGCTGGCCGATCAGATCGGCGGCCCGCAGCAGCAATCCCTCCTCCTCGATCAGGCTGTCATTCGAGGACATCGTGTAGGGAAACCTTGTATATTCGATGGCACGGGCCACCCGGTCCGCATCCAGTTCTTCAACGGAATCCAGCCGCTCGAGAACGAACAGTTTCGAGCGGTCGACGTGGTAGGGAGCCAGCGCGGCGTCGGACGATCCTCGTGGCAGGCGAACGGTGCCGCCGTTCACGTCCGCAATGAACTGTTCGTCCTCATCGCCCTGAACGACGCCACGCACATACCCGATGTCGTGAGCAAGGCAGGCCAGGATGAAGTTCGCATAGTCGTTGGCCGTGGTCGGCCGCAACAGCGCCCGTCCGGTCAGGATGTCGTGCCCGGCAAGCGTCACGAGCAGCGTATGCTCGATATTGTGGTAAAGCGCGTCGCTGTTGCCGATGCACTCCAATGTGAGCTTCGCCGCGAACGGAAGCAGCTCGGTCAGGCCGGCATGCGAAGCGCCAAACCGGTCCCTGGTTTCCGCGGTTAGAAAGGCGCCCAGAGCTTGCGAGACCAATTCGGGAACTGTGATCATCCGGATATCCCTTCGGCTTTCGCAGCGTGACATCTCGCAGGTGGCCAGCATATTCCGCCGCAAGGCGAGACATTGATATGCCTCAATACCCGCCCGGAGCATCGGATTGCCCCGACAATGGCGCCCTCCTCGGAAGTATGATCCGGATGGTCGTCCCCGCGTCCGGCTCGCTTTCGAGTTTCAGTCGGCCGCCCAATTGTTCCGCCACGAGACTGTAAACGATGTGCAGACCAAGCCCGGTTGCGCCCTGATGCCGGCGGGTCGTGAAGAACGGATCGAAGGCCTGGCGCTTGATATCCGCCGGCATTCCGCACCCATCGTCGCCAACGACAAGCTCGATATGCGCATCACCGGCCGCACGCAGCTTGATATCGATGATGCCCGTCCGCCCCGCCGGGAACGCGTGCGTGATGGCATTGAAAGCGAGGTTGGTCAGGACCTGCCCGAACGGTCCGGGATAGCTCTCCATCGAAAGATTCGGCTCGCATTGAATCTGGATGCTGATATCGCAATCCCGCGACTGGCGCTGCAGGCGCGACAGAACCTGCTCCGTCAACTCGCCCGGATCGAATGTCCGCCGGTTGAACTGCCGCCGATCGGCGGCCACCTGCTTGAAGGACTGCACCAGTTCGGCGGTACGGCCAAGGTTCGTCACCAGTTGGCCCGACGCCGTGCTGATGAGATCGAGGAAATCCCGCAGGCTCGATCGCCTGAGATGGCCGCGTGCCGCCTCCGCCGCGAACATTTCCGTTCTTTGCTGGAGCGTCGAGGCGACCGTCAGGCTGCTGCCGACGGGACCGTTGATCTCATGGGCGACGCCGGCCACCAACCGTCCAAGGGCAGCGAGCTTTTCCGCCTCCACCAGGGATTCCTGGATTTCGCGCAAATCTCGCAGCGCAGTCTCCGCAGCGTCTCTGGCCTTGCGGATTTCATGTTCGGCGCGCTTGCGTTCGGTAATCTCTTCGGCGGCGACGTTGACTGCAACGATCTCGCCGCTCGGCGAACGCAGCGGGTGCCAATACGTCATCCACGAACGTTCCTCCACCTGGTCGGCGCGCTGCCCGGCCACCTCGATGCCGACCACGGGTTCTCCCGTCTCCATGATCGAGCGGACGATCTCCTCGACCGCGCCCGCGAGCGCCGGCACGCAATCCCTGACGGAGCGCCCGAGATGATCTTCGATCGATATGCCGCAGATTTCGGTGAGGCGCTGATTGATCTGAAGGTAGCGGCAGTCCGGCGACAGGCAGGCAAGGCCGATCGGCGCGGTATCATAGATCAGCTGCAACGCTGGCTGTTGCGGAAACAGCAGCACTCCGGAGGATGATTTTTGCACCGGCGGCAAGAACGCTCCGTTACAACGCTATGATCGCGGTTGGATCAGGACGGCATTGCCGTCGTCGGCGTAGCACCACCGGCCCATCACGAGATGGCCGCCTCGTTTACCCCGGTATTTTGCCACGGCGCCGGGATCCCCATTGACATAGGTCAAGGGTGCCAGCCCGAAGCAACAGCGTAGACGCAGCTGTCGCGCCGCACCCTTGATCCAGATCAAGCGCCCGCGACTGGCCAGGCCGTACACGGTCTCGGCCCGGGCAAGTGCGTCGCCCGGCCTCTCGACACCAGAACCCGCATGTCGGACATCGCCAGTTACAGTGCACAGGAGCACCTGCGCGACGGCAGCCCGGTCGAAGTTCGCGCGCTTCGGCCGGAGGACGAGGCCGACATGCTCGCCGCGCTGGACCAGACGAGCGCGCAGTCGTTGCAGCGCCGTTTCTTCGCGATGAAGCGCCATTTCTCCGACAAGGAGCGCGCCTTCTTCATGGAGGTCGACTTCAGGGATCACGTCGCTCTGGTGGTGCGGGCCGTGCAAGCCGGCCGGGACATCATCGTCGGAGGTGGTCGATACGTCGTGTTCGCGCCCGGCCGGGCCGAGATGGCCTTCGTCGTCATCGATGCCTGGCAGGGGCGAGGCGTCGCCTCCATCCTGATGGATCACCTCGGCAGGATTGCCGGCAACGCCGGATTGAACGAGCTCACGGCTGAAGTGCTGCCCGAGAACAAGGCGATGCTGACCGTGTTCGGCAAGTTCGGCTTCAAGCCGGCCCCGCACAGCGACCCGCAGACGGTCCATCTTGCGCTGCGCCTCGGGCAGGCGAGCCGGTAACCGGCCGGCCTCCGTCTCCGCTGGAGGCACAGATCGGCCGCAAGGGTGCTCGATCGCCACCCCCAGTCGCTCGAGCTGAGCAGCCGGAGTTGACAATCACCGGGCGGCGCGGCCTATCGCTAGAGCCTTCCGCTTGAATCAGACTCCCGCGCATTGACCGAGGACCTCAGATGCATCCCACCGATTTGCCTGGCCAACCCGGCGTCGTTCCTCCCGGCGCGATCGGCCATAATCGCGGCGTTGTCGGACGCAACTTCGCGTTCATGCCGCCGGAAGGCGTGTTGAAGAGCCGGCTTCCAGCGTGGAAATCCACAACCGTGCGCTTTCTGGCGGCGCCTTCGCTCGGTGCCGGTTTTGCCCAGTACATGCTGGAGATCGAGCCCGCGGGCGGTACGGCCCAGCCGATCTGTGTGGACCTGCAGCACTTCTTCTACGTCGTGGCAGGAGGCGTGGACATGACCATCGGCTCCGCCCCCCCGGTGGAGCTTGCTGTCGGCGCCTTTGTCTATGTACCGCCCGGCGTGTCCTTCACGATGTCCTGTCATCCCACCGCGCCTGCCCGCATCATCGCCGTCAAGAAGCGCTATGAGCAGGCCGAGGGCATCGCCGCCCCGACGGCGATTATCGGTCAACAACAATCCATGCCGATGACGAACCATACCGGGCTGCAGGGCCGCGGTTTCAAGCACCTGCTGCCAATGGGCGACCTGCGGTTCGACTTTGAGATGAACCTGATGTTCTTCCAGCCCGGCGTCTGCTTCCCGGCCGTCGAAACGCACATCATGGAGCACGGATTGTTCATGCTGGAGGGGCAAGGCCTGTATTATCTCGGCAATAGCTGGCACGAGATCTGGGTTGATGATTTCATCTGGATGGGATCGTTCTGTCCGCAGCAATTCTATCCCACCGGCCTGAACCACTCGGTTTATCTGCTGTACAAGAACGTCAACCGGGACGTCGTCCTCTGACGACGGCCGATGAGCGCCAGCAAGATGGGTCCGAGCGAACGAGGTTCGGGGATCTTCAGCCTGATGCTTGAGACGTGTCGCGCGCACCGGCCGGCAGAGCGGCGGTGATGATAATCTCGATCAGATCGCCATCGGGCATGACCGACTGCACGAACGACCGCACCGGCCCACAGCCCGCCGGCATCCAGCTCGCCCAGGCCTCGTCGAACGCCGGCTTGTTGTCATGGTCGGTCACCACGATCTCAGCCTTGACGATGCGCGTGCGGTCCAGACCCGCATCCTTCAGATAGGTATCGATGACGCCCAGGGCGCCCAGCGTCTGGACGCGAATGTCCTGGGTGCGATCAGGTGAAACCGCCACCGCCCACAGCAACCCGCCGCCGCCCGGCAGATGATATGTTGCTACCGCTGACTTGCTGGGCAGCTTCCTGTTCGGGATGCGCGTGATGTCGTTTCCATTCATGTCGGCTCTCGGGATTGGAGGAAATCTTCGCGATGACACCTGAAGCTGGACCGGACAGCGCGGCCGCAATCCGGGCTGGCTCCAGTGGCGGGGTTATCAACTCCTGCACCATTGCCCCCGCGCAAGGATCGAGGCCCAACAGCGATCGCGCGCGAAATAGTTCGGAATCGCAGCTTGGCGCACAAAATCGTGGGATGGCGGAGAGAGTGGGATTCGAACCCACGGTACGGTTTCCCGCACACACGCTTTCCAAGCGTGCGCCTTAAGCCACTCGGCCATCTCTCCGGAGCGCTCTCTCTTGAAGGGGCGCCAATGATTTTGCAAGGGATCGCAGGTAAATCGGGTGAATTTTCCGTAAGGTATTGTATTTTATAGCGAATCTATGACGACGCGGGGCCGCCTGGAACCGCCCGCTGACTGAACCGGAGGCGGGTTTGGCGCGACGATTCTTCAGAGAACGCCAAACCGCTTGGGGACACCATGGCCATCCGCAAGACCATCACCGCGCTAAGCCTGATTTCGGCCCTTGGCACCGCCTTCGCTGGCCCGGCCCTGGGGCAGGTCTGCACGCGGCAAGGGGGCGACGTGAGCTGCGACGACGGACGGCGCGGGGTGCTTTCGGGCGATGCGATCATCTGGCCGGACGGGACGCGGTCGAGCGCCTCGCCGCACCCGAGCGTGATCATCGGCAACAAGAGCTCGGTGCATGTCGGGCCCGGCGTGTTCGTCGGCCAGGGTAACGGCATGGTGCCGATGGACGATCCCAACGCGCCGAACAAGCGCCGCTGCGCGATTCTGGATGGCGTGTCGTATTGTTATTAGGCGCTGTACGGCACGCGAGGTTCGCCGTCATGGCCGGGTCAAGCCCGGCCGTGACGCGTAGATGAGCGTGCAAAAAGACGCGGATACCGAGCATCCGGGGGCAGCCTCTCTCCCCGCAAGAACGGGGACAGGGAGGAGGACTAGATCAGCCGCACACCGGAGATCGCCGACTTCAGCCAGCGCAGCGCCTGCGGCGGTTGCGCTGCGAGCGGAGCGACGGCGGCCTTCTCGACCCGGCATTTCTCCAGCTCGGCGACGAAATCCGCGGACCATTGCTGAATGGTGTGGCCGCGCAAGGTCTTCATCATCGCTTCCCAGCGCATCTTGCGCTCGGTGAGCGGCATCGCAGCCGCGATCGCGATCGCACGCGCCATGCCGTCGATGTCGTGCGGATTGACCAGCAGCGCACTCTCGAGCTCGTTGGCGGCACCGGCGAATTTCGACAGCACCAGCACGCCGGGATCGGCCGGGTTTTGGGCTGCGACATATTCCTTGGCAACGAGGTTCATGCCGTCATGCAGCGGCGTCACCACACCGACCTGCGCGGTGCGATAGAGGCCCGCGAGCACGGCCTGGCTAAAACCCTTGTTGAGATAGCGGATCGGCGTCCAGTCGACCTCGCCATGACGACCATTGACGTCGGTGACGAGGCGCGCGACGTCGTTCTGGAGATTGCCATAGGCCTCGATGGCGCCGCGCGAGGGGTTCGCGATCTGGAGCAGCGAGATGCCGCGCAAGAACTGCGGCTGCTCGGTCCAGAGCCGGTCGAACGCGCTGATGCGGTTGACGAGACCTTTGGAATAGTCGAGCCGGTCGACACCGATCGCGAGCCGCTCGCCGTTGAGGCTGCGGCGCAGCCGCGACACGTCGGGATGCGAGACCGATTTCGCGGCGTATGCTGCGAATTTCTCTGCATCGATGCCGATCGGAAACACTTCGCAGCGGGTGCGGCCGTGCTGCGAGACCACGACGCCGTCCTCGACGGGGAGGCCGAGCTCGCCGCCAGCATAGCTGAGGAAATTCTGGCAATCCGAGTCGGTCTGGAAGCCCAGGAGATCGTAGGCCAGCATCGCCGTGATCAGCTCGCGATGATTGGGCACACCCTGCATCACCGCAACCACCGGCCACGGCGTGTGCAGGAAGAAACCGATCGGGTCGTCGACGCCGAGATCGCGCAGCTCCGCGCCGAGCGCGAGGAAATGATAATCCTGCACCCAGAACGCGGTTCGGGGCTTGCGGAAGCGCATCAAGGCGCGCGCCATGAAGGCGTTGACCTCGCGATAGCTGACATAGTCGTCACGCGAGACGCGGATCAGATCGCTGCGCGAATGCAGCGCGGGCCAGAGCGCCGAATTGGCAAAACCTTCGTAATAGCCGCCGTAATGCGCTGCCGGCAGATCGAGCGTGGCAATAGCGCCGGTTCCGAGCGCCTCGATCTCGGCAAACGGTTCCTTATTGTGGCCATCCCACACGCGGCCCGAAGAGCCCACCCAAATCGCGCCCGAATACTCCACCACCGGAAGCAAGGCCGCAGCAAGGCCGCCCGTCATCGGTTCGTTGGGTTTGCCACGAGCAACGCGATTTGAAACGACGACTAAGTTCACAGGTCGTCCCCTCCTGTTCATTCCACCCTGTTTAACTGATGTTCATCAATATGGTTCCTGATCATCGTTTCAACGAATTGAAACCAAAATCAGGCGCGCGCGTTGAGGCTGGTTTCCCTCGCGGAACCCGGCTTTTCGCTGCAAAAGACCCAAAAGACGGAGTTTCGGTGGTGTCGCGCAGCATCCACCGCTCCACACCATGGAACTACGCGGACGACATTATGTCTGGGGCGAGGCGCCGGCCTTGCTTTCACCGCGTATCGTCGAGCAGACGCGCAAGAAAGGCGCGCACATCGCTCGGCGCATCGAAGTGGCCGTCAACGCCGAGGGCGCGGCGGCCGACCGAGAAGGCGAGCCCGTTCATGTCGGGCATGATCGCAAACACCGTTTCGTCGGTGACGTCGTCGCCGATGAAGATCGGCCGGCGTCCCTTGAAAGGCTCGTGCTTCATCAGTTCGCGCACACCGCTCGCCTTGGTGAAGCCGGAATGCTTGATCTCGCAGACGAACTTGCCGGGAAGCACCTCGATCGGCGCATTGGGCAGATCGGCACGGATCAGAGACACGGCCTCGAAGATCGCCCTCTCCGCATGCGGGGCCAGGCGATAATGCAGCGCCAGCGAATAGCCCTTGTCCTCGAGCAGAATGCCGGGGCTGAGCTTCGCGATCGCGGCGAGCCGTCGCTTCAATTCCTTGTCCATCGGCGGGGCGTGCGCGGCCACGGCTTCACTATCCGCCGACAAGCGCATTTCCGCACCGTGACCACCTACCGCACGAAAGACATCGGGTGCGAAGATCAGGTCGATATCGTTGAGCGAGCGGCCGCTGACCAGCGCCAGCGCGCCGGCGGTGCGCTCGGTCAGCCCGTTGAGCGTCTCCGACAGGCCCGGCGGCACCCAGACCTCGCGCGGCGTCGGCATCAGCTCGAGCAGCGTACCGTCGATGTCGAGCAGGATCGCGGTCTCGTCGAGATGCGGCACGAGCGCGTGCGGCACCGGCACCGTTTCCGGCTTGTCATTGTCGTTGCGCGTGGTCAGTTCGTCGTCCAAAGGCATTTCCGCAAGTTCCGACTTCATATCCTACTCCATAAGGGCGAGCGGCCGCGCGATTTGTTCGAGCGATTTGCGCTCCGCCGGGACGGCATAGCGCCACGCCACGATCGCGGCCGCGATCATCAGCACGGCCCCCAGCAAATAACCGGCGAACACGCTGTTGCGCGATCCCGTGTCGATCAGCGCCCCGAACAGCGCGGGCCCGATCACACCGCCGATGCCGGTGCCGACCGCGTAGAACACCGCGATCGCCAATGCGCGGACTTCGAGGGGGAACGTCTCGCTGACGGTGAGATAGGCTGCGCTCGCAGCCGGCGATGCAAAGAAGAAGATCACCATCCAGGCGATGGTCTGCCCTTGCGCGCTCAGCGCGCCGATCGAGAACAGATAACCGGACAGCGCCAGCAGCAGGCCGGAAACGCCGTAGGTGAACATGATCATGGCGCGGCGGCCGAGCGTGTCAAACAGGCGGCCGAGCAGCAGCGGGCCGAGGAAATTGCCGGCGGCGAACGGCAACAGATACCAGCCGACATGATCGGCGCTGATGCCGTAGAAATCGGTCAGCACCAGCGCGAAGGTGAAGAAGATCGCGTTGTAGAAGAAGGCCTGCGCGATCATCAGCACCAGGCCGACGACCGACCGCTGGCGATAGGTGAAGAACAGCGTGTGCACGACCTCGGTGATCGGGGTGTGAGTGCGCATCTTGAGACGGATCTTCGCAAAACCTGCATCACGACCATCCTGCCGATGTCCGACCACCGATCGCTCGATCTCATCGACGATTTCATGCGCCTGTTCCGGGCGGCCGTGGATCATCAGCCAGCGCGGGCTCTCCGGAATCCACATCCGCATCAGCAACACGACGAGGCCGATGGCCGCGCCGATGAGATAGGCGAGGCGCCAGCCGAGATCCGGCCCCAGCAATGCGGGGTCGAGCAGCACGATGGCGGCCACGGCGCCCATCGCCGCGCCGATCCAGAAGCTTCCGTTGATGACGAGATCGGTCCAGCCGCGATAGCGCGCCGGCACCAGTTCCTGGATGGTCGAATTGATCGCGGTGTATTCGCCGCCGATGCCGGCGCCGGTGAGAAAACGGAACAATGCGTAGCTCGCGATATCCCAGGACAGCGCGGTCGCGGCCGTCGCAGACAAATAGAGCGCGAGCGTGATGAAGAACAGTTTTTTCCGGCCGATGCGGTCGGTGAGCCAGCCGAAGCCGAGCGCACCGAGCACCGCGCCGGCGAGATAGGCCGAGTTGGCGATGCCGAGGTCGAGATTGGAGAACTGCAGCGACGGGCTCTGCTTCAGCGCGCCGGACAGCGCGCCGGCCAGCGTCACCTCGAGCCCATCGAGGATCCAGGTGATACCGAGCGCGAGCACGACACGGGTGTGAAAGCCGCTCCACGGCAGCGCATCGAGCCGCGACGGAATGCTGGTCTCGACGATACGATCGGTCGCGGCTGCCGCCGAGACCGCAGGACCAAAATTCAGCGCTGGGCTTTGCTGCAATTCCATCGCGTTGTTGCATCTCGCCAATACGTGCGGCCCCGGTTCACATGATGTGGACGGGGGCGATCCGATCATGGGGGTGCGGCATTCCGCCTGCCACCTGCGACAACGTCCGCGACAACGGCAGGTTCCCACAGGAACACCGGCCAAGACCGTCCGTTTCCGACGCAGCCGCAACGAGTTGACGCATGGCTCAAGTCAGAAAGACGACACATTCGCGAAACAGCGGCGCGCGATTGGAGCGGGCGAAGGTGGAGTTGAAGCGGAGGTTTGGGAGAGAGGGAGACTCGGACGGCGATCTTGACTCCGCCGTCGTCCCGGCGAAGGCCGGGACCCATACTGCGTGATCTATCAGTTGCGGAAGGTATGCGTACCGAACAACAACTCTTCGCCAAACCACATCTTGTGGTTATGGGTCCCGGCCTCCGCCGGGACGACACGGGAGAGTGTGGCGACGTCAACCTATTCACGTCGTCCTGGACAAGCGAGCGGAGCGAGCGATGGTCCAGGACCCATTACCACAGGGAGTAGTCGGGCGACGATTCGAAGTTACCCGTTCGCGCCACGACTCCTCCCTGGGGTTATGGGTCCCGGCCTCCGCCCTAGGGCATGCACACATCTCTAAGGCTCCATCCGGCTGCGAGGCCATGGAAGTATTGGAGACCATTGCTGAAGGTGATGGGACCTGGCGGCCTGGAAGATGGATAGCCATCCCAACCGCCGAGGCGGCCGATGATCCAGGCGGCCCAGGCCAGGCTGTCAGGCGGATGCGGGTTCTTCAGCCGCTTACTTTTGGCTTCGTACTGCTGGTTCAGGGCCGTCAGCGTAGCCATCTCGCTGGTGTTGAAGGCGATATGGATGGACTGCTGTCTGCCGTCACGCGCTTGCAGGAGCTGGATGGTGATCACAGCCGCCTTGGCAGCGATGGCAACCAGTTTCAGAAGCCGGTCAGCGGTCCCAATTTGGCTGTCTTCAAGCTTGAGCCCTTGTGTCTTGAGGACACGGAAGAACTGCTCGATGATCCAGCGCTGCTTGTACCATTCGACGATACGCCAGGCGTCGTCTGCACCGGCGACCCCGTGAGAGGTGAGAAGACACCAGCGCAGCGGTTCGACGTCGGAGCCGGCGTTGATCTCGCGGACGTCAACGACGGCCAGATGTAAGCTTTCCGGCAAATGGCGCAGGAACTTGCTTTGCGGCCGAGCCAGTTCGATTGCACCAAAGCGAAGTTCGAGGTTGGCCTGACGTGCCGGCCGCTGCGCTCTCGGAGGCAATTGGACCGTACGACGCTCCATCGCCACCATAGCCTCGATGGCCGCATACAAGCCCGCCATGTCGGCCAGCTTGCGATCATGCATGCTGCGGGCGATCACGTGATAGCCCTGCTCGGCCGCGCTGGCATAAAGGGCAAAGATGTCACTCTCGCGGTCACCAAGCAGGGTCACCCTTGCGGCTTTCGCAAGCAGCGGCTTGGCCGCAAGGGCGGTGGCAGTCCAGCGCTGCGATTCCTTGTCCGACAGCTCGCGGCTGTCATGCGAGACGGTCCGACGGCCCTCACGCGTCCACACTTCGCCGCTCAAAAGTCCCAGGCAGGTGCCATTGTCTGCATCTACCGCCAGCAACGGGTGCAGCAGCACGCCGTGGTTATTGCCCTTGCCGATCTCCCCAAGCCCGCGACGGCGTTGCGGTGTGGTGTTGAAGTGGGTCTCACTGGTGTCCTGGATCGCCAAAACGTGGCGGCCCGCGACGGCTGCAACCGTGCTTCCACTCCAGCTTTCGATGATCCGCTCCGCTGTCACCTTGGCATGACCGAGAAAGCGGTTGAACCGCACCTCCAGGCTACGGTCGCCTCTGGAAAGCTGCCGGAGGCAGACATTCTTGCCAGCAACCATGCGTCCGACAAGCGCCGCCCCCCTTTATCGAGACGACGATCCCCGAACCGGCCTAGCGTCCAGTCAATTCGTGACAACATGGCGGCACCTCTATCCGATCAGAAGTGCCGCAATAGAGATCACACGGATTCCCGATTCTGGAACTCCTTACCCGCGACCCGAGTCAATCCGCCGCACCAGATGTGTGCATGCCCTAGGGCCTCCGCCGGGACGACACGGGAGAGTGTGGCGACGTCAACCTATCCACGTCGTCCTGGACAAGCGAGCGGAGCGAGCGACGGTCCAGGACCCATTACCACAGGGAGTAGTTTGGCGAAGATTCGGAGTTACCAGTTCGCGCCACGACTCCTCCCTGGGGTAATGGGTCCTGGCTTTCGCCAGGACGACAAGGGAGAGTGGTGCGGCGGCTGAGCCTTACGCTGCCCTGATATTCGCCATGAAGCGGTCGAGCTCGGCGCGCAGGCGGGTGCTCTCGGACGACAGCGTCTTGGCCGAGTTCAGCACCTCTTCCGAGGCCGAGCCGGTCTCGGCGGCGCCGCGGTTGACCTGGCCGATGTCGGTGGCGGCGGTCTGAGTGCCCTGCGCGACGGTCTGGACGCTGCGGGCGATCTCCTGGGTGGCGGCACCCTGCTGCTCCACCGCGCTCGCGATGGAGGTCGAGA